>PWOI01000108.1 GCA_003557485.1 Elusimicrobiota bacterium
ATTTTTGACACTTCCTTCTTCTAATAACTTCCGCAATTCTTCTCTTTTAGACGTCGACATTTTTTCTGAAAGAATAAGTTCAGCCGGCCTGCCGAGAAGTTCTTCTTCCTCATATCCAAGCAGATCAAGAGCCGCCGGGTTCACAGATGATATATTTTCTTCCGGACTGAAAAGAATCAAAGAATCCGCCATTGAAGAAATGATACTCTCGGCCGCGGTTTCCGGGGTGAAGGCAAATAGCTGATATTTCCGGATTGCGTAAACTGTAAATAGGGCAAGCCAGGTAAAAGAGGCGGGGGTCATTTCCGGCAGTCTTATTTTAAATACCGGGAGAAATGCCCCCAGCACGCCTATAAACAGAGGAACAGCAAAACCTATACATATATACTTAATGGATTTTTTGCGTCTGCCGGAGGTGGACTTAAAGTATTGTTTCACAAGCAGATAAAGCGTCAATATAACTATTCCGGCAACCCATTTGCTCTCGAGCAAATAGCATACGGAACCTGCATTGGGGATAAATGTATATCCCCAGTATTCTTTTACTGCTCCCATCATTATGCGGCTGGTAGTTAACTCCATTACGGAGAAAAACAGCGCCGGCGCGTATATAATAAAATATGCCGCCTTAGTTTTTAAAAACTTTTCCTTCTTAAGGTAAACCAGTACAAAATGTAACAGGAGTGCCGGGCCAAACGTCCAGAAAGAACCTGTTTTTATCCAAAAAGCAGCGGTATTTAAATTGCCGGCCTGCCGCCACATGAATCCTGCAAACCCCCGGTATGATACAAACAGGCAGAATAAAGCAAAAAGGATGTTTTCAGCCTTCTTTTTGTTCTGGTAGAAAATATAATTTCCCAGAAGGAGAGTAGTTACAGCGCTGAATAATGAAAAAAATTGGAAAAGATTCATATATTCAGCTGCAGTACTTCGGCCACGCTTGTTATGCCCCTTGAAACCAGCATCATACCGTTTCTTGCCAGCGTTACGGTCCCTTTTTCCTTTTCCAGCTCACGGTACTTTTCAAGAGGCGCGTTTTCAGTTATAAGTTTTTTTATCCCGCCCTCTATGACCATCAGCTCAAATACCGCGGTCCTTCCGCGGTAGCCGCTGAAATTGCATTCAGCGCAGCCTACGGGCCTGAAGAAAGTTCTTTCCGGCATATCATCCCCGCCTGTCAGGCCCATACTTTCCAGCAGTTTCTCCGGGGGAGAATAGCGCTGCCTGCAGGCATGGCACAGCACCCTCACCAGCCGCTGGGCAAGAACGCCGTTGAGCGCCGCCGCTATACGGTAGGGCTCAATCCCCATATCCATAAGGCGTATAATTGTGCTGGCGGTATCATTGGTATGGAGCGTGCTCAACACCAGGTGCCCGGTCAGAGCGGAATTAATGGCAATCTTCGCTGTTTCCACGTCCCTTATTTCTCCCACAAGGATAATATCCGGATCCTGCCTTAAACTTGCGCGCAATCCGGCAGCAAAAGTCAGGCCTATGCGGCTGTTTACCTGAACCTGGGTTATGCCGCATTCGTTTTTCCGGCCCGAGAGCAGTTCGTATTCAACCGGGTCCTCCAGCGTTATTATGTTTTTTGCAGTTGTCTTCAGTTTGTTTAAGGCCGAGTAGAGAGTCGTGGTCTTTCCGCTGCCCGTAGGACCGGTCACAAGTATTATCCCGTTCGGAGCGCTTATGAGGTTTTCTATTTTGCCCTGCACCTCGGGCAGCAGGCCAATCCTATCCATACTCATGGTGAAACCGCTTTTATCAAGCACCCGCATTACGACCTTTTCCCCGTATTTTCCCGGGAGAGTTGAGACCCTGAAGTCTATCTCTCTCTCTTTTACAGTAAGCCTTATGCGGCCGTCCTGGGGAAGCCGCTTTTCCGAAATATCCATTCCGGCTAAAATCTTGATCCTTGAGACAAGTTTTATGTGAAAGGAGGGCGGCAGCTTTTTTATCGTCCTGAGAATTCCGTCTATCCGGCTCCTCACAAACAGCCGGTTTTCCTGAGGTTCAATATGTATGTCGCTGGCCCGAAGCGAGACAGCAGTCTTCATTAATATATCAAGAAGTTCAACAACTTCTTTCTTAAGCCCGTCATCCTTTATTTCAAATCCTGAAAGTCTGTCTTCCGTACGATTTCCCGCGAACGTGCTTTTTTCGTCTTCGGTATCCATTGAATCATCTAAGTAATAGGTTTCAATAAATTTTCTGATTCCGCTTTTCAGAGTCACCACCGGATTTATTTTATACCCGGTAATAAGGTTCATATAGTCAAGTGCAACCACATTATTCGGAGAACTCATTGCTACGGTAAGGGTTCCGCCTTTAAGGGAAAGCGGCACCGCCTCGTATTTGCGGATTATTTTTTCCGGCAGGAGCCTGCCTGTCTCCAGGCTGATCTTTGTGTTATCAAGGTCAACATAGGGAACTCGGTAGAATTCCTCAAGCGCGCCGCCGGGGTCGTTTTTTTTAATAAGCCCGTCTTTAATAAGCATTTTCTCAATATCCATATTTGAGGATCTGCTTTTTACTTCCGCAAGTTCAATCTGCTCCGGCGAAACATATTTTAAACCCAGCAGCGCCCTTAACAGGGGGTCTCTCTCTTTGGTGTCTTTTTGTGTCATTTTTCCGGCAGAAGTTCCTCCACGGCATTTATCAGAAGGGGGAAATCAATGGGTTTTGAAACATACCTGTCCGCTCCGCTCTCGTAACTCATCAGTTCATCCATATTCTGAGTCTTCGCAGTCAGTATTATCACCGGAATACTCCCGGTTGATTCGTTCTCCTTCATTTTTCTGCATACATCCCAGCCGTTCATTTCAGGCATCATTACATCCAGTATAACCAGGTCCGGTTTCACTTCTTGAAGCGCCGCCAGCGCCTGGCGGCCGTTAGTTTTTACAATTACCTCATACCCCTCGAGTTCAAGTTTTCTCTTGACTATCGCCGCTATATCCGGCTCATCGTCTGCAAATAATATTTTAAACATACCTTTTTAACTCCTTTTTTTTGTTCTGTCACTTTTAATCATCCGGCTGATAACCGTAATAAGTTCTTTAACTGAAACCGGTTTATTAAGGCATTTTCCGGAGCCCAGTAATTTTAGGGATTCAATTTTCTTTTTAGCTATGGTTTTTTCGGATAATACGATAATGGGGATATTACTGGTGCGCGTATCTTTTTTTAGAAACTCAACCACTTCCCATCCGTTCATTTCAGGCATCATCAGTTCAAGAATTATTACATCCGGAGATTCCCTTACTGCAAGCAGCACCGCTTCTCTGCCGTCATAGGCCTGACAGGTTAAAAACCCTTTTTCCGAAAACGCGGCCGTAAGAACAGTGACCGTATCCGGATCTTTGTCCGCTATCAGTATTTTAAGTTTCTCTCCGTAGAGCCGGGAGTGTATTTTCAGCCTGTTTATGCTGTTAATCAGCTTCTGGGGCTCAAAGGGCTTGGTTATGAAATCCGCCACGCCAAGTGAATACCCTTTTTTCTTTTCGTTAAGCGCAGAAACCATAATGATCGGTATCTCTTTTGTTTCGGGGTTCCTTGTGAGAATTTCAGCTACCGTAAACCCGTCTATTTCGCGCATCAGAATATCCAGCGTTATAGCGCTGGGCTTAAACGAGACGGCCTTTTTTATCCCCTCCCGGCCCCCGTTTGCCACTTCCACCTCGTATCCCTCATTTTCCAGATGAGTTTTGATTACCCGGGACAGATCTTTGTCATCTTCAATCACAAGTATCCTGTTAAATTCGTCCTTACCCAAATACTCGTAGGCGGGTTCTCTCTCATACGCGGCCGCGGCCGCCTTCGCGCCGAGGATAGCTTCCTTTTTTCTTTTCGGAAGGGTAAAAACAAAAGAGATTCCCTCCTCTCCCCTGTTCTCAACCCATATACTGCCCCCGTGCGCCTCAATAATGCTTTTTGTAATCGCCAGCCCCAGACCCGTCCCGCCTTCTTTCCGGGTGGATGAAGAGTCCAGCTGCTGAAACTTCTCAAATATCCTGCCTGCGTCCTCTTCGGCAACCCCGATTCCCGTGTCAGTCACTGTAATTCGCACTTCGTCCTGTTTTTCGCAGGCCTGGACACTGACGCTTCCCCCGTCCGGCGTGAATTTTATCCCGTTACTCATCAGGTTAATCAGAACCTGCTTTATTCTGTCATCATCAAAAGCTACTTTGGTGAAATCTTCCGGACAGGATACCTGCAGCTTAATATTCTTTTTGCGCGCAAGGGGGCTGAGGAACTCGACGACTTCATTTATCAACGGCAAAAGCGCGGCAGGCTTTAGATCCATTTCTATCTTTCCCTATTCTATCTTTGATATATCAAGAAGATCATTTATCAGCCTGATAAGGCGCAGGGTGTTGTTCTGCACAATATTAAGAAATTTTTCCTGTTCCGGGCTGATATCCCCTTCGCTTCCGCCAAG
>PWOI01000134.1 GCA_003557485.1 Elusimicrobiota bacterium
AAAGGAAAAAATTAAATCGCGCTTTAAGGGCAAGCTTACGCCTGCCCTGGTTGAAGCTAATTTACAGGGCATAGAAAGAGCGGCGGAGGAATTAAAAAATGAGTGAAAAAGGCTGGAAAGACCTGGCAGCCGGTGGCAAAATAACCGAACCCGGCAATGCCGCGCAGTACAAAACAGGAGACTGGCGTACATTTATCCCGGATGTTGACAGGGAAAAATGTATTAATTGCCTGTTTTGCTATCTTTATTGTCCTGATATGGCCATTGAGGTAAAGGAAGATAGCACTCTTGGAGAAATTAAGCTTGACTACTGCAAGGGTTGCGGTATATGCTCCAGTGTTTGTCCGGTAAAATGCATTGAGATGAAAAAAGAAGAAAAATGAACAATAAACTTATCATAAAACCACTTACAGGAGCCGCGGCGGTCAGCGAAGCAATGAGGCAGATAGACCCCGACGTTGTTGCTGCATACCCCATAACTCCCCAGACAGATATTGTTATGAAATTTTCCCAGTTTGTAAATGACGGTAAAGTGACTACAGAATTTGTCCCGGTAGAATCGGAACATTCCGCAATGTCTGCCTGTGTCGGAGCCTCAGCCGCCGGAGCCAGGGCAATGACGGCTACCGCTTCAGCGGGCCTAGCCCTTATGTGGGAAATACTTTATATTGCCGCATCCAACCGGCTTCCAATTGTAATGCCGGTTGTTAACAGGGCCCTTTCCGCACCCATCAACATACATTGCGATCATTCCGACACAATGGGAGCCCGGGATTCCGGATGGATACAGATTTACTGTGAGAGCGCGCAGGAAGCCTATGACAATGTTATTGCTGCTATGAGAATAGCAGAACACGAAAAAATAATGCTGCCGGTAATGGTATGCCAGGACGGATTCATTACCAGCCATGCAATGGAACGCGTTGATATCCTTGAAGACGATAAAGTAAAACAATTTGTTGGAGAACTCAACCTTCCTTTTCCACTTTTAGACACCGATAACCCCGTTACTTACGGCCCTCTGGATCTATTTGACTACTATTTTGAGCACAAAAGACAACAATCAGAAGCTATAAGCCATGTTTTTGAGGTGACAGACAAGATTTACAATGAATTCGAAAAAATTTCCGGTCGGAAATATAACCGTGTTGAAACATATGAAATGGAAGATGCCGAAACTGCAATAGTAGCACTTAATTCAACTATAGGTACCGCAAAAGATGTGGTAGATACTCTAAGGCAAAAAGGCGAAAAAGTAGGGCTTCTATTCCCTAGAATGTTCAGGCCATTTCCGGCAGAAGAAATTGCAGAAATTTTAGCGAGACTCTCTGCAGTTGCTGTCCTTGACAGAAGCGAGACTTTTTCAGGTACTGGCGGACCTATGCTGGCAGACATTAAATCGGCTCTTTATGAAAAAGAGAACAAACCGGTCATACTTAATTATATATACGGACTTGGCGGACGGGAAATCAATCCTGCCCATATAGAGCAGGTATTTTCCGATTTAAAAGAAGTGCAGAAGGGGAACGAGGTAGAAAAATTAACCTACCTGGGAGTAAGAGAATGATTAAATTTACAGCAAAAGCGATTGCAGTGCTAATGGCATTTGTAATCACAGGTTGCGGAACCACTGAAGTTGAAATGGCAACCGATTTATCAGATGAAGCGCTGATTGATATCATGGCACATTCATCTTATTTGAGTATGGAGCTTCAGGATGCCTACCAGGCTGACCCTGAAGGAACAATAGATGAATTTCAGGAAAGAATGGATGCTGTTGCGTATTCTCACGGTGTTACTCTGCAGGACCTTGAAACCAATCCGGCCTATGAAGAACAATGGAATAGAATAATGACGGATCCAGACTTGCAGCAGCAGTTTCATAACAGGATACTGGCTTTGCAGGAGGAAGAATAAAGTCAAGTAATAATGAAACTGAATATTAAAGATCTTCCTAAAATACCCGAAAGACTGGGTCCCGGCCACCGTTTGTGTTCCGGATGTGGTGCACCCATAGTTGCAAAAATGGTTCTTATGGGAACAAAAGACCCGGTTGTTGTAACAAATGCTACCGGATGCCTTGAAGTTGCAACCACAATATTCCCTTATACAGCCTGGAAGACTCCTTTTATACACAGTGCTTTTGAAAATTCAGCGTCTACCGCGGCCGGAGTGGAAGCAGCATATCAATCCCTTAAAAGAAAAGGCAAAGTAAAAGAGGAAGTTAAAATTCTTGCTATAGGCGGAGATGGAGGAACGTACGATATAGGTCTTCAAGCTCTGTCAGGAGCGCTTGAAAGAGGTCACGACTTTGTCTATCTCTGTTACGATAACGGGGCATATATGAATACGGGAATACAGCGAAGCGGAGCAACTCCCAGGGGTTCTTCAACTACGACTTCACCGGCCGGAGAAGCGGTGCCCGGCAAACAGCAGTTTCCCAAGGACCTTACAGCCATATGCGCTGCCCATAAAGTGCCGTATGTAGCCCAGGGAGCTATTTCAAACTGGAAAGATCTCATAACAAAGGCCTCAAAAGCATTTGCCGTAAAGGGTCCCGCAGTACTTAATGTCCTTTCTCCCTGCCCTCCCGGATGGAAGCATGCGGACGATCTTGCAGTTGAGATATCTGAGATAGCTGTTAATTCCAAAATATGGCCTCTCTATGAAATTGAAAACGGCCAGTGGAAAATAACTTACAGACCCAGGGAGAATAAAATACGCCCGGTAGAAGACTGGATTAAAATGCAGGGCCGGTTCAGGCACCTTTCAAGAAAAGAAAATCATCACATAATAGATGAAATACAGCAGTGGGCTGATGAAAATTGGGACCGCCTTGAAAAAATGGAAAAGGCAACTTCAAACCAGGGAGATTCAGAAGAAAAACAGAAATAATGGGAAAGGTTTTTAAAACATTATCCCTTATTGCTGCATCATTGCTGCTTTTCTCTGGGTGCGGTTTTTTCCCTGGATATTCTCCTTCAGGAACTCCAAGAAACATTTATCTGGTAAGGATTTATTCGTCTGTTGAAGATGAGGATGTTCCTTTAACAAAGCCTGGGGATTCAATAGAACTTACAGCAAATGCATATGACAGCAGAGGAAATAAAGTACAATTTTCTCCTGTTTGGAATGCTGATGTGGGCTCACTTGATCCCGAAGAAGGCGAAACAGTTGTTTATAATGTTCCCCATGACGCTGAAACCGGTTTAGTTTTTGTTACAGCTACGATTGGAGAATTAAGCGACACAATAATTATTGAGATACAGCGCTGATTAGGCCGGTTTACAAACAGACAAATTTTTTGTATATATTAATCTAACCTTTGAAGTGCCAATTACCAATCAAGTTCCCCGGTAACTCAATTGGCAGAGTGAGCGGCTGTTAACCGCTAAGTTGCTGGTTCGAGTCCAGCCCGGGGAGCCACATTGTTTTCGAACCATTGATCGTCGAGAAGACACCTTAAATTCCTTCGAACTTTCAATAAAAACACGCAGATTTTCAATGCAATTCAATCTCTATGCTTGTGCCTTTTAAATAAATCTTTTTTATTATTCTTTTTAAAATATTTCTCCGGAATGGAGTTTTTGCCGCAGAGAATCGACGTGACAACTCAGTAAGTTTCGCTTTGCTGAACGATCCGCCGCTGATTTTAATTTTGAGGTCATTAATATTAACGCAGGTGTTAACGGCATATTTTCGAACCAGAGCTATAATCTGCTTTTCTATGAAGTCCGCCCGGATATAATTGTTCCTGCAGATGCAGGAGTAATAGTAATAATCACCGCCGTTGCCTCGGGCCCAGGTTGTTTTCATCGGAAAGCCGCATCCGCCGCAGAAAAGCAGGTTTTTCAGCAGGAAGAAATATCTTTTTGGATCCGGCTTTCTTTTTATTATCCTGCGGTTTTGGTTTATTACTTTCTGAACTGCCTTAAATGTTTCCGCATCAATAATTGCTTTATGTTTGCCGTCCACAACCTGATACCGGTCCTCAGGCGGAAGCGATGACTGGTCTTTGCCTTTATTCTTCTTATTAATCTCAACTTTTCCTGTATAGATTTTATTATTGAGTATATTGCGTGTACTTTGAAGATGGAAATTCTTTCCGTAATGTTTATTGCCCCTGCGAGAAATATAGGTTTTTGTCTTGAAATTACGGTCGTTCAGATAAATACAGGTTTGTTTAAGGGAATTTGTACGCAAGTATGTTTTGAAAATAGTTTTAACCAGTTTTTCTTCGTCCCGGTTGATTTTCAGATAACCCGGGTTATTTCTGTCAATATCATACCCCAGGAGCTGCCCTCCGTTCCAGAGTCCTTCAAGCGCCCTTGAATGCAGGCATTTCTTAGTTCTGTCAGCTGCCTGCTCCCGCTCCAGCTCGGCAAATACAAGTATCATTTTAAGAGACATTCTG
>PWOI01000115.1 GCA_003557485.1 Elusimicrobiota bacterium
CCATGAAGTCGGCGGCCGGATAGGAGCTATACCCGGCCTGGAAGATGTCAAGATAAGGATGAGGGAAGGCAGGCCGGAAAAAGTTATTATTCCTGACAGGGCGAGGGTCGCTCTTGCGGGGCTTACAATTTCCGATATTGCCGAGAATATGCATGCCAGGCTTAGGGGGCTTGTTTCTACGAGGTACCACGAGGACGCACGGGAAATTGAAGTTATAGTGCGTCAGGACAGGCCCACCATATCGAATTTTGAGCAGCTTTACAGGTCAAGGCTGATGATGCCCTCCAGGGTCTATGCCCAGCTCAATCAGATGGCTGACTTCCGGGAAGAGGTTGGGCCTTCGGAAATATGGAGGAAGAACCGCCAGCGGATGGTACAGGTTTCTGCCTCCAGAAACAGAATATCCCTCGGACGGGCAGTTGACCATATAAGGGAAAGCCTGAGAGAGGTGGATTTTCCGGATCATTATTTCTATGACATAGGAGGCGATTATGAGTTTATGGTGCGCAGCAGGAGGGAACTGTTCGGAGCGCTTCTCCTTACTATAGTCCTTGTTTACCTTGTTCTGGGGTCAATGTTTGAATCTTATTTCCAGCCTATGATAATTATGGTTGCTGTTCCTATGTCGTTGATAGGTGTTGTGGCCGCGTTGCTGATAACAAAAAGCACGGTCTCAATGGGCGTGATAATGGGAGTCATACTTCTGGCGGGGATTGTTGTCAATAATGCCATTATACTTGTTGACCGGATTAATGAGTTGCGAAAAACTCTTCCGCTTAAAGAAGCTGTGATGGAAGGAACTGCCCAGAGATTGCGTCCCATACTAATGACAACAATAACCACTATGCTTGGGTTGCTTCCCCTTGCCCTTAAAGGCGGCGAGGGAAGCGCATTATGGCGTCCGCTGTCGGTTGCGGTTATCGGTGGGCTTACCAGTTCAACTTTTCTTGTTCTGGTTGGTGTCCCGTGTATCTATCTGTTGCTTGCAGATGTTGCCTCCTCTCCTAAAGCTAAAAAACCGGTTCAGGGAGAAATTAGATGAAGATAACAGAAATAGCTGTAAAACGGCCTGTTACAACTGTAATGTTTTTTATAGCAATGATTATTATGGGGGTTATATCAATAGTGAGAACCCCCCGTGAAATGCTTCCTTCAATGAGTTATCCGCAGGTTTCTGTCATTACCAGGTATGAGGCAGCCACGCCCGATGAAATAGAACGGCAGGTTACAACAGTGTTGGAGGACGCCGTGGGAACTGTGGGCCGGCTGCAGAATCTGAGTTCTTTTTCAAGGGACGGATTGTCGCTTATCATAGCCGAGTTTATGTGGGGGACGGATATGAATGTGGCTTCGCTGGAGGTGAGGGAGAAAATTGACCTTGTAAAAGAGAGGCTCCCAAGAGATTCAAAAGAGCCTATTGTAATAAAGTATAACCCCTTTGAACTGCCTGTTGTTACTCTTATACTTTCACTTAGAGAAGGCGCTGGTATGGGTGACGACGCTCTATATCGGATGAAGCAGACAGCCGAGAATATAATTAAAAATAACCTGGAAAAGGTTGAGAATGTTGCTTCCGTTGAGATAAAAGGCGGTAGGGAGCGGGAAATACTTGTTGAAGCCGAACAGCCGCGCCTGCGCGCAACGGATATATCCCTTCTTGAGGTTGTCCAGGTCCTCAGAGATTCAAATATGACATATCCTGCAGGGACAATAGAAACAGGGTTTTATGAATATCTTGTTAAGACCGACGGCGAGTTCAAGAGTATTGATGATATAAGGACCCAGCCTCTTAAGGTTGCCTATTTTACGGAAGAGGAAGTACAGCGGATGCAAAGACGAAGGGAGACACCGAAGGGATTGGTTTTTCTTTCGGATGTTGCCACGATTAAAGATACTTTCAAGGAAAGGAGGGGCTTGTTGAGGTATAACGGGCGGGAAGCAATAGCCATTGACATTAAACGTCAATCGGGATCAAATGTCGTAAGGGTCGCCGAAAACATAAGAAGGGCAGTTGAATCTGTAAGAGACCAGCTGCCCGATGATTATAGTCTGGAGCTTGTTTACGATCAGTCAGAATATATTGAGAAGTCTATACAGGGTATAAGTTCTTCGGCATTGATGGGAAGCCTTCTTGCGTTTCTTGTTCTGTTTGTATTTTTAAGAAGCTTTAAGAATTCCGTTATAGTTGCGGCTGCTATTCCGGTTTCGCTGGCCATAACTTTTATTTTTATATATTTCAATAATATTTCTCTTAATATGATGTCTCTCGGGGGCCTGGCTCTGGGTGTCGGGATGCTTGTTGACAGTTCCATAGTGGTTCTTGAAAATATTTTCAGGTACAACCAGGAGAACCCGGGAAACAGCATTATGAATGCAATATCCGGGACCCAGGAAGTTACGGGAGCTATTATTTCCTCAACCTTAACAACTATAACTGTTTTCTTTCCTTTTGTGTTTATTGCAGGCGTTGCAGGGCAGCTATTTAAGGAACTGGCTTTTACCGTCACCTTCTCCCTGATTGCTTCCCTCGTAGTTGCTGTTACTCTTATTCCCAGGATGACATCAGAGGTAAGTTCTAAAAAAAGCGAAGAGCCCGAATGGACCGGATATATGCAGGACAGGTATAGATCCCTGTTGAAAAAATTCCTGGCTAAATCAGGATTTTATATGGGAATCATTTCGGCAGTCTTTATTTTTTCGCTGTTTTATATATTGAGAGTTGCCGATCACGAGTTTATACCGCGTATGGGAGGGAGCCAGTTCGTTATGAATATAGAGCTGCCATTCGGCACAGTTCTGGAAAGAACCGACAGGGTTGTGGAAACCATAGAGGGCTATCTTTATGATATAGAAGAGGTGACAGATGTTATCTCAAGTATAGGTGCGGCGGAAGGGGATTCGGAAGACGCCGGAAGCTATTCGCTTATGGGAACCCACCAGGCGGAGATTGTAGTTAGCCTGAAAACAAAAACTGCAAGGCAGATGGATGCAGTCATTGATTCTGTAAGAAGAAGGATTGAGCGGACTATCAGGGACGCAGATATAGAATATATTACCCAGGCAGGCGTTCTGGGCGGGGCTTTATCGGGAGACGCTCCGATAGCTTTGGATGTTAAAGGGGATGATGTCCGGGAGATTATAAATGTAGCAGATGAGGTTGTTAAAAGGCTTGAAGAGATTCCTTATCTTTATGGCGTTAAAAGTTCCTTCAGGGGATATAGGAAGGAGTTTGGCGTAGTTGTGGACAGGGACCGGGCTTCTCTTTATAATATATCTGCCCAGAACATTGCCCTGTCGGCTCAGACTGCCATAAGAGGCTATGTAGCCACTACCTTTAAACAGGATGAAGAGGAAATAGACATTAGGGTCAAACTTGCCGGAGATCGTGGCGGCGAAGGAATCGATGAAGGCAGAATCGGAAGGATACTTATACGCTCACCTCTCGGGTATGATGTTCTCCTTAACCAGGTTGCATCATTCAGTTCAGATGCCGTTTCTCCGGAGATATTAAGGAAAGAAGGCGCTAGGACGGTCTCGGTGACAGCCAACTATGCCGACATCAGTTTTGCGGGGGCTGTCAGGCAGGTGGAGCGTATTATGGATGAGCTTCAGCAAAAACATCCCGATACTATAATTGAAATGTCCGGGGACAGGCAGCAGATGCAGGATTCATTCACTTCTCTTATTTTTGTAATAATACTTTCAATAGTTTTTGTCTATATGATTATGGCCTCACAGTTTGAGTCTCTATGGCAGCCGTTTATCGTTATTTTCACTCTTCCTCTTTCATTTATAGGGGTTGCGATGATACTTTTTGTTACGGGGACCTCTCTTAGTATTATTGCCCTCCTCGGGATTATTATGCTTGGAGGGATAGTTGTCAATAACGGTATTGTTCTTATAAGCTACTACAATGTAATAGAGCAAAAAGGGGAGATGGGCCTTGACTCACTGATTGAAGCTTCCACGACACGGCTCAGGCCCGTTCTTATGACTGCCGTAACAACGGTTTTGGGTCTTATTCCAATGGCAATTGCCGGAGGCGAAGGGGCGGAATTCAGGGCCCCTCTTGCCATTACGGTTATAGGGGGCTTGATTGTTTCAACTTTCCTTACACTTTTTGTTGTTCCTGCGGTCTATTTCTTCGGAAAGAAATTTATGTCGTCAGTAAAGTTTTTTATTGCAAATGCGGGTTTTTAGAGCCTGGTTGTTTGATAATGCTCCGGAAATTGATAGAATTACAATATTATGAAATATAAAATTAAAATATTAGCGGTTTTTGTTTTTTCAGTCTGCGCTCTTTATATGTCCGCTGAAAGTTCTGTTAAAGACCTTGTGGGGCTGGCGGTTGAAAACAGGGAAGATATAAA
>PWOI01000161.1 GCA_003557485.1 Elusimicrobiota bacterium
AGCCGTCTTGGGAACATTTCTCCGACCGCCTTTCTGAAGGAGTATTACAGGTGTCAAGCGGTGATTGCGGCATGAGTAAATTGGTGTCCACTATTGACATCACATACCAAGATGAAATACAGTATCGTAAAGGACATAAATATTTGACTGTTGTTTACCAGTTGAATGAGGGTTGCCGCCGGCTATTATGGGTAGGCAGAGAGCGGACTGCTAAAACGATGCTGAAATTCTTCCGGAGTTTTGGGAAAGACAGAACCGCTGAATTAAGATTTATCTGCAGTGATATGTGGAAGCCATACTTAAAGGTTATCAAAAAGAAAGCCGGACATACGCTTCATATCCTTGACCGGTATCACATTGTCGCCAACCTTAATAAGGCAATCGATGAAGTGCGCGCTGAGGAAACAAAACGCCTTAATGAAGAAGGCTATGAGCCGATACTGAAACATACACGGTGGTGTTTTCTCAAGAGGGAAAAAAATCTGACAAACAAACAGAATCTCAAGCTCAGAGATATATTGAAATATGATTTAAAGTCGGTTAGAGTATATCTACTGAAAGAAGCTTTTCAGGTGTTCTGGGAATATACTTCTCCATACTGGGCAGGAGAATATTTAGACAAGTGGACAACTCGGGTGATGCGCTGCCGGATAGAGCCAATGAAAAAAATGGCAAAGCAAATTCGCAAACACCGGACGCTGATCCTTAACTGGTTCAGAGCAAAAAAGGAATTTTCTAACGGTATCGTAGAGGGGTATAATAAGAGGATAAAGTTAACTATCAGGAAGGCATGTGGATTCAGAACGTTTAATGTGATAGAGCTATCGCTGTATCGCACGTTAGGCGCGCTGCCGGAGCCTGAAGTTACCCATAGATTCTGGTGAAGAGCCTAATTTTCAAAAATCAGGTGAAATCAGGTCTGGGCTGAAACCTTAATTATTGAACGTCTCAATTAGGGAGTATGACCGGATGGAATGTTAGGGATGACTGGAGAATCGGCCTGTGAATGCTTTACATAAAAAACTCGCGCTAATATTATTGGGCTTTTCGTTGCCGCTAGTGATACTTGCTGTTTTCCATGCGAATTACAGGAAAGCAGTCTACGATAATTCCCTCAGAGTGTGGCAGGCAAACAATAAAATTCTCCTGCAAAACGACGCCCTCTCCGAAGACCTGCTCAGAAAGGTTGGCTGGTTTAAGACCTTTGGCGCGACCAATAAATCGTCTTACCTTAACCGCCCGCCGGAAAAACCTGACACAATTTTCAGAATCGGGGCATTCGGATGCTCGTCCACACAGGGTGCGGAAGTAATTGACGGGCTGGAATATCCTTCTCTGCTTCAGAAAGAGCTTGAGCGAAGAAGTCACAATGATATAGAAGTAATTAACTTTGGTGTCGGCTGTTACGGTTTTTTCCAGAGCTACATGCTATGGGAAGCACTCTCGGAAGTCTATGAACTGGACTGCATACTTATTGGGCCATTTGGATTTTACACCGACAGGGACAGCAGCTTTGACAGGTCCCCGGACCACGAACTGTACCTGGCTCTTCACGCGCGCTACATTATTGATGATAATTCGCTGAAGCTTGTGGAATTAGCCGGAAACAATTACGAGGAAATAATAGAAAATTATCTTCGGTTGATACCTAGGTGGAGATACCTCCGTTATGACTACATAAGCCCCGCGGTAATAAGGAGCATTTCTCCCGGATTCAAAGCAAGGAGAAACCCTTTTTATTACAGGCCGGACATGAAAACGGAGATTTTTCAGATATACAAAAAACTTCTCAGAAAAATCACTGATAATTCAGAGAGATTCATTCTTCTGAATCCAGATGAGCGTAGAGTAAACCTTGTTGACTCGGAACCAGAGCACTCATATGCGGGCATTTTATATGAGAGACGGGCTTTCCCATATCTAGCGGAAATGGGGCATCACTCGGGGTTCGGCAATGCTCTGGTTGCAGAGCAGTATGCAAACGCTTTTGAAGGCAGACATTCCGGAAACAGATACCGGGTTCTGACGTTCAATAATATTCCGGATCCCGGAAAAAGCTCTTATTCTGATGCACTACCGCTTGGCGCATACGACGACGTATCGTTTACTTTCAGGGGTAAGAGGTTTGCGAGATTCGTCAGGATAAATGAAGGTGTCCATCCTAACCTTTCCAGTTTCAGTAATTCAGTCCCCCACAATGCTCTCGCTGCAGTCAAGCAGCGAAACAACGCTGTCACAGACGCCCTCTTTTTCCCATTGCACACAATCCCCAAAACGGATTCCGGGCGGGTAAAGGCACGGCACATTGATAAAACCGTAACCATAGGCGAACTCTCCAGACTGCATCCATCCCTCAACATTTTCACCGTTAATATCGAACATACCCCGGCCAGGGATGAAGTTTGCTTTATTTCCAGGATTGCTACTCTTTTTGAAGAAATTCTTGAAATTAATAGCAAAAATGCCGAGATTGAAATACTCCACGAAGGCCGACGCCTCTTCAGATTCACACTGGACACGGAGGCCCAAGACAGGGGCTCAATTTCAGCCAGCCCGGCTTATTATATCATCAGACCCATGGGAAACGCTTTTTTGGCCAATGAAGACTTTAAAGAAGGTGATATCCTTTACCTTGACCTTCTGGACGAAACCGCCGGCTGGAGGAGGTCATTTCCCTTCGCTGAAAGTGGCATAAAAGAAATAAATCACTGAGCTTATTCGCTGCGCTTCATCTCTTCATGCCGATCTGCGATGCTGATTCTCATACGTTCCCGCACTTTATTTTTAAGGTCAAAAAAATTATAATACCCCTTGAATGTCAGAACCTGATATAATCGTAATTAAGGTCGGCGGCTCTGTTTTGAGCGACGATAGTTCCGCCTCAAGGCTGGTGGAATCCCTATGCACGCGGATGGCCGCGGGCAGGACCGTGCTTATACACGGAGGGGGTTCCGATATAACCTCGTGGCTTGACCGGCTGGGTATAACCCCCGGGTTTATTGAGGGCCAGAGGGTTACATGTCCGTATACGATGAAAGTAGTTGAGATGGTCCTGAGCGGCCTGATGAACAAGAAACTGGTGCGTCTTCTTGAAGAAAAGGGGTATCCCGCCGCCGGTATAAGCGGCAGGGACGGATCCCTGGCCTCAGCCGGTTTCCTGGATAAGCGTCTCGGGCGGGTCGGGGTTGTAGAGAAAGTTGACCCCGGTATACTGCTCAGCCTTATGAACTCCGGGTTTATACCCGTTGTAAGCCCGGTCTCCTCGGGTCCGGACGGAGGACCGCTTAACGTGAATGCGGATTTCTTTGCTTCAAGGATAGCCGCGGCCCTTTCGGCCGCCGAGCTTAACCTTGTAACAGCTTCCGGCGGGGTTCTCTCCGGGGAAGTTTTAATAGAAAAGCTTTCCTGCGACAGGATCCCCGGTCTTATAAGCGACGGTATTGCCACAGCCGGTATGATTCCCAAGCTCCAATCCGCGCTGTCAGCAAGGGAAGAAGGGGTAAAGAGAGTGAATATACTAAATTATGAAGGAAGAGTGGGGACCTGCGTGGAATGAGTTCTATTCTTGAGGTATACAGGAAGTTTGAAATAGAAGTAAACCGCGCCGAAGGACGGTACTTATGGGATACCTCCGGCAGGAGGTATACCGATATGTTTTCGGGGCTTGCTGTTACCAATTTCGGACACAGGCCCCCGGCCGTTATTGAAGCGGTAAGCCGCGCTATGGAGAGATACGCGCATCTCTCAAATCTTTTCCCTGAACGGAACCAGGAGGAGCTTGCCGATGAACTTGCCCGCAGGGTTATGCCCGGAGGGAAGGTCTTTTTCTGTAACTCCGGGGCCGAAGCCAACGAGACGGCCGTCAAGGCGGCGAGAAAATATTTTGACGGGGAGAAGTACGAGGTTATATCTTTTCTTAATTCTTTCCACGGCCGGACCCTGGCTATGCTCGGAGCTACGGGGCAGGCCGGATACCGGGACGGGTTCGGTCCCCTCCCGGAGGGGTTTCTCCACGCGGAGTATAATTTTCTGGCCGCGGTTGAGGATAAGATAGGTTCGAAAACCTGCGCGGTCATTGTTGAGGTCATCCAGGGGGAAGGCGGTGTCATTCCGGCTGAGAGAGATTTCATAAGGGGGCTCAGGAAGTTTTGCGACGAGAACCATATTCTTCTGATAATAGATGAGGTACAGACAGGTATGGGTCGCACCGGAAGTTTCTGCGGGTATGAGCACTACGGGATCACACCGGATATTGTTACTATGGGAAAGGGCCTCGGCGGGGGGCTCCCGCTGGCTGCCTGTATAATGAACCCCAAAACCGC
>PWOI01000162.1 GCA_003557485.1 Elusimicrobiota bacterium
CGGGAGATTTTCTTCTTTCGCTGCGACTGGGTTTTAAATCCTATGCAGAGGGACTTGACGCTCTGAGCCACCTTACTACGGGGTTCGGTATAGAGTACTCGGATATAGTATTTGATTACGGTTTTGCTTCTTTTGAAGACCTTGGGCTGACCCACAGGGTTTCAATGGGGTACCGGTTTAAGTAAAGCCTGTCCGGTTTGCAAAAACATTTACCAGTTATATAATAATCCTCCAAGTTAACTAAAAGGGAGGTAAGATAATGAGTTTTTTAAATATGACAGTATTGGCTCTTGTTCAGGGCCTAACAGAGTTTCTGCCGGTTTCAAGTTCGGGCCATCTTGTAGTATTTCAGTCTCTTATGAATCTTAAGGAGCCGGGGGTTACTCTGGAGGTAATGCTCCATTCCGGATCGCTTATTGCGATTCTTATAGTTTTTCGAAATGATGTTCTGGGGATTATAAAAGGTTTTCTGGGCTGGACGGGAATAATCGACAAACACCCTTATGAAAAACTCTTCTGGATGGTTCTTCTTGCAAGTATTCCCGCCGGGGTAATCGGGATGGCTTTCTACAGCACAATAACCGGGTTTTTCGGCAGCGCCGTATTTGCTTATGTTTTTCTTATCTTTAACGGAATATATCTTACAGTAAACAGGTTCGCTGAAGGGGGTGCAATCAAGCTGCCCGAGACAGGGCCTGTGAGGGCTGCTGTAATAGGGTTGAGCCAGGTTGTAAGTATGCTGCCGGGTATTTCCAGGTCCGGAACTACCATTACTACCGGCATACTTCTTAAAATGGACCGTGAGGCCGCAGCAAGGTTTTCTTTCCTTATGAGTATTCCTGCGATTGCCGGGGCCACACTTTATGAAGCCAGGGGAATAAGTTCGCTGGATACCTCAATTTCTCTGCTTGCTGCCGGTATTATTATTTCATTTGCCGCCAGTTATATAGCCATAAAGATACTTTTAAAGGTTATTCTTGCAAAAAAACTTCACTATTTCGGGTATTACTGTTTTCTTGCCGGTCTGGCGGGCCTTCTTTTCCTGCGCTGATTTTTATTACAACCGTCGGAAAGAAAAAGTTAAAAGTTTTTTAGCCGGTCAGAAAAACGCTGAGTATTCCGCAGAGGAATACCCCATCAAAAGTTCCCGCGCCTCCTATACTTCCTACCGGCGCATTAAGTTTTTTGATATCCTTGAGGTGAAGTATGTCGGCTCCGGTGAGTACGCCGAGTACTCCCGCAGGGAAAGCCAATACCGGGGCTATTTCCGGGTAGAACATAAGGCTCGTTATTGAAACTACCAGGGGGGGTATCAGAGCGGGCATAACTATGCCCTTACCCTCAACCGGTTTTGCAATTTTGTAGCTTACAAAAGTATTGAGCAGAAATATCATAGGAAAGACAGCAACCACTCCCGGATGAACATAGACAAATTCTGTATATATTCTGTATACCTGCCAGAGGCTGATTACTCCGGGAATAATTGCCCCCCCTACATTTACAGCAAGAATTCTGGGGCGTGGCCGGAAAAATCTTCTGAAGGCCGGGATACCTTTGAAGTTGTCAATGATTTCCGGGTTAGGGGGCCACTTTTTAACGGGAATGTTTATAGCTCCCCCTATGATCACTGCAAACAATAGTAATACTGCTGTCTGGGGAGTAAATCCCAGGATAACAAAAGCGCCTGTTATCATATGAGCGAAAAGAAGGGGAAGAAGAATGATAAAGGCAAATATAATATATATAGTAAAACATCCCATAACAGGGATATTATAGGTTTTTAAGGCTCTAAATCAAACCGCTGTATTTGCTGTCCGGCCTAAATTTGACAAACTAAAAAAGATTATATATTAATAGGCTACCGCTCAATGAAGAGCCTGCCGTAAAGAACAAAGACGTTCTCCATCACGATGATGTAAATCGACTGAAAAGGAGATGGAGAATGAATTTCGAGGAACTTATAGGTTCCCTGGAACCTCAACTTAAAGCTATTGCTTTTAAAATAAGTGTCCAGTATCCCGCTTTTGAAGCAGATGACCTGCTTCAGGAAGCGCACCTGTATATCTGGAAAAACTTCATAAGAGAAAAAAATGAGTTTAAAAGAAGCTACATTCTTCAAGGATGCTGGTTTCATCTCAAAAATTACATAAGGGTTTCAAAAAATAAGTTTCCTGATATGAGCCTTGATAGTGTAACCTGCGACGACGAAAACTCTCTTGGGGATATTGTAGAATCAGGAGAGGGTGTTTATGAATCTTTTGAGTTTAATGATAGTGTGTCTCAAGTAATGGATAACGGCCTTTCAAAGAGAGAAAAAGAAGTTTTCATTATGGTTCTTGCCGGCTATACCCTGCGGGAAATAGGGCGCAAACTTAAAGTTTCACACGTAATGGTTCATAAGGTAATAAAAAGCATAAGAAAGAAGGCTTTTAACCATTTTTTTGAGAGTTAAGGTTAACAAAGAGCTTTCTTTTTTACTTGTATAGTTAAAGGGTATGATGCGCTAATGGCGGCGCGAAATAATTAAAACGAAGGCGTTTTATTTATCTTCAGAGTTTGAAGATGAGTAGAACGCCTTTTTTTATGTGTAAGGAGAGAAGTTGAAGGAGGAGAAGATGAAAAGATTGGTTATTTTAGGTGCCGTATTGCTCATTTCTCAGAATGCTGCAGTCGGGGGTGTGTTGGGAGGAACGGGTGTGAGTATAGACTCAGAAATCGGGATATACTCGAGCTATATCTGGAGGGGTTTTGAGCTTAACGATGAACCTGTTCAGCAGGTTGGAGTTGAGGCTTCCTATGGTATATTAACTCTTGGTCTGTGGACAAGCTCGGATCTGACATATAAAGAAGATGGTCAGAGCAATGAGATTGACTACTATCTTGATGTAAATAAGGAGGTAGGGGATTTTTCTTTTTCGGCGGGATATACATATTATGTTTTTCCCTATGATGAATCATATACAGGAGAATTTTCCCTGGGTATCTCTTACGATACTTTTCTCAGTCCCTCTTTTACCTGGTTTAGGGATCACATTGACGGGGAGGGAAATTATTTTTATTCCGATCTCACTTTGCCGCTGGCTTCAGATGAATCATTTTCCGCAGACCTGGTTTTGGGAGCAGGAATAAATGATGACCTTTTCATAGACGGACAGGGAGGAGACATATTTATATCGGCGGAATTCAGTCTTCCGCTTTACGAAGGAATGGAACTGTCCCCTTCTTTGCTTTATGCTATTCCGTTTGGGGATATGACAGATTATGAGGATAACTCATTCTGCGCGGGAATTACGCTTGGTTACGGGTTTTAAAAAAGGAGAATTAAAGACATGAAAATTTTGGTATCAATTGCGTCTTTGTTTCTATCGGGTATGCTTTTTACCGTCCCTTCGGCTTTTGCCGACAGCAGTGCGCTCTATGTAAGCAAAACCGGCATAGATACAATGTGGGTTCTTACTGCCGCATTTCTGGTGTTTATAATGCAGGCCGGTTTCGGAATGCTTGAATCAGGATTGGTCAGGACAAAAAATACAACAGATATACTGATGAAAAACTTCCTGGATTTTTGTATGGCATCTATGGGCTTTTTTATTGTGGGATACGCCATAGCTTTCGGAGCGGGCAATTCAATTATGGGTTTTAGCGGGTGGTTTCTTTTCAACGCTCCTGCGGGAGACCTTCCGATACACGCTGAATGGCTTTTTCACGCTGTTTTTGCCGGTGTGGCTGCGACTATCGTTGCCGGTGGTGTAGCAGGTAGAATGAAGTTTAAGGCATACCTTATGTACTCACTGCTTATGTCTGCTTTAGTATATCCTTTTGCTGTACGCTGGGTCTGGGGCGGCGGCTGGCTTGAAGGTGTGGGTTTTACTGATTTTGCCGGTTCAACTGTTGTACATGCCGTTGGCGGGGTAGCTGCTCTGGTAGGAACAATTGTTCTTGGTCCGCGTATAGGTAAATACGGAAAAGACGGGACTCCTAACGCTATTCCAGGACATTCTATGACTCTGGCGGCATTAGGGACTCTCATATTGTGGTTTGCCTGGTTCGGGTTTAATGCCGGATCTACGCTTGAAGTCGGGGACGGCAGTTTAATAGCCCATGTGGCCGCTACCACAAATCTTGCGGCTGTGTCAGGCGCCATAGCTGCTATGTTCTTTGCCTGGAGAAAATTTGGGAAACCGGATTTAAGCCTTACAATGAACGGTGTTCTTGCCGGGCTTGTCTCCATAACCGCG
Organism: Elusimicrobiota bacterium; assembly: GCA_003557485.1. GTDB lineage: Bacteria > CG03 > SLGR01 > SLGR01 > PWQF01 > PWMP01. The sequence goes on from PWOI01000162.1 coordinate 4,239, forward strand.
GGATGCGCTTTTGTTTCTCCCCTGGAGGCAATCGTTATTGGCGGAGCGGGCGGCGTTCTGATGATTCTGGGAGTCAGCTTTCTTGACAGGCTGCGTATTGATGACCCGGTTGGAGCTTTCCCGGTACACGGGCTCTGCGGAATATGGGGTACGCTTGCTTTAGGTATATTCGGACGCAGCTCTATGGGTCTTGCCCGGGACGGACTTCTGCACGGCGGAGGCCTTTCACAGCTGGGAATCCAGGCCCTTGGTACATTCTCAATACTGGCTTTTGTTGCAGTTGTAATGGTGCTTGTCTTTAAAATGATAGGTGCGTCTCTGAGCGGAATGAGGGTCTCTCGGGAAGAAGAACTGAAAGGACTTGATATAAGTATTTACGGGCAGGAAGCTTATTCGGGTTTTCAGATTTTCACTAATCAGTAAAAGAAGGAGGATAGAAGAAATGAAACTTATTACAGCAATAATACAGCCGCACAGTCTGCCGGATGTGAAACAGGCGCTTTTCGATGCCAATGTATACAAGATGACTGTTACTAATGTTCTGGGGTGCGGGCAGCAAAAAGGCTATACGGAAGAATACAGGGGAGTTGTATACGAGGTAAATCTGCTGAAAAAAGTAAGATTGGAAATAGCGGTTAACGAGAATTTCGTTAAGCCCACTATTGACGCGATAATAAAAGGCGCCTCCAGCGGTAAAATAGGGGACGGTAAAATTCTTGTAACCGATCTTCAGGAGTGTATAAGAATAAGAACCGGAGAAAGAGGAGAGAAGGCAATAGGCTGAAATATCAGTAAGTATAGTTTACTGTTATGATACAGTAGTTGAAGAATAAAGGTGTAAATATGAAAAAAAATATATGGATAGTGAACTCTGGTCTATGCAGTTACCGTGAGGGTTAAAGAGGAGAAGTGTGAAAAGCGGGTAGTGAGAGACCTGGGTTTACTTAAGGAGTTTCTGGTTCATGAAGTAGAGGCTGCAGGTAAAAAGGGACTAGTGGTCGGTGTTTCGGGCGGAGTGGATTCAGCAGCCTGTCTTTACCTGGCAGCTGCTGCCCTTGGGAAAGAGAAGATAAGAGCGATTTATATGCCTCATAAAGGCGGGTTTGTAAATCCTCACGTAAGTCTTATGTGCGGAAACCTTGGTGTTGATTTAAAAATATATGACCTGAGCCGTATAGCTACGATCTTTTCTGATATGACGGGAGAGAGAGATCCTCTGCTTAAGGGAAACTTTGCAGCCCGTCTCCGCAGTGCTTTTCTTTACCAGGAGGCGGCCTCCCTGGATATGCTTGTGCTGAATACTTCCAACAGAAGTGAAATAATGACAGGTTATTTTACCAAGTGGGGCGATCAGGCGGGTGATATCAGTCCTTTCGGAAATTATTACAAAAGTGAGGTCCAGGAGATTGCGATCTTGCTGGGCGTGCCCGAAGAGATTGTTGCTAAAGCGCCTTCTCCTGATTTTTTTGAGGGGCAGAGAGACGAAGAAGAACTTGGGATAAGCTATAGAGATCTGGACAGAGTCCTTGCTGTTCTGGATGGAAATTGTGAATGTAAAATAGAAGATAAAAAACATTCAAAAGTAAAAGAGCTGTTTGAAAGAAGCCTTCACAAGAGAAACGCTCCCTTAACTGCAAAAAAACCGGGCTGAAAATATTATATCCAGGATAATGGCCGAACGATTTCTAAATCGTTCGGCCCTCTTATTTGTTATTGCTATCAGTTAATTAGGGAAGAGTGGAAAAACTTTTGAGAAATGGTATACTATTAGCGTTAAAAAAGAAGCAGCATCTTACAGGAGAAAATTAATGGTTTTCACAAGGACAGAATATCCCGTTTTCAGCTGGTCCTCGTCCAGAAAAGGAACTTTTGACGAGTGCAGGAGAAAATATTATTACAACTATTACCTGGCCCATAACGGATGGGAGGACGGAGCGGATGAAGAGGCGCGCCTGGCTTACAAACTTAAAAAATTGACAGGCATTCATCTTCTTCTCGGAAGTGCCGTTCACGAGGTCGCGGACTATGCGGCAAAGATAGTTAAATCCGAAAACCGCCTTCCTTCCGAGGATACAATGATAGAGAAGGTCCGGTTTCTTTTAAACAGCGCATGGAAGGAATCACAGCAGCCGGACCTTTGGGAACAGAACCCGAACAGGTATCTTATTCTGCACAGTTTTTATTATGGAGACGGTCTTTCCCGGGATGTTGTTGATAAAATAAAGAACAAACTTTACGCTGCCGTGCCCAACATACTTAAATCTAAAACCTTTAAGGAAATACTCTCCTGCGGGGGAGATAGCATAAAATTGCATGAAAGTATGGATACTTTCAGCCTTTTCGATGTGGATATATATGCTGTTCCAGACCTTGTCTATAAAAATAGTTCGGGAAAGTGGGTTGTTGCTGACTGGAAGACAGGAAAAGAGCACGACTCTCATCCCAGCCAGATACATGTTTACTGCCTCTATCTTGCCGATAAATACGGAGTTGCGGCAGAGGAAATGACCGGCCGCGTAGAATACCTTCTTACAGGTGTAACCAGAGAAGTTGAAGTTACCGGAGATTCACTCGATACTGCGGTTCAGGAAATAAAAGAGAGTATAGAAAAAATGAAAAAAGAGTTGAAGGACTCCGAGCAGAATATTCCATTGGCGAAGGAAAAATACCCTCTGGCCAGGCACAGGCATTTCTGCAGGTACTGTAATTTTTATCAGTTATGCAGGGAAGAACTTCAGGAGGAAAATATAATATGAGCAGTTCGCGAAAGACCTTTGTTCTTGACACAAACGTTCTGATTCACGACCCGGACAGTATATATAATTTCGAAGATAATATAGTGGTTCTTCCTCTTAGAGTAATAGAGGAGTTGGATAACCTTAAAAGGGCTCCTGATGAACGCGGAAGAAATGCACGCAAGATATCAAGAAGCCTTGACTCGCTGCGCTCAACAGGAAAACTTTCAGAAGGGATAGCTACGGAGGCAGGCGGGATTATAAAAGTTGAAACTCAGATTAGGGCCAATGTTCCTGGATTGCTTGTCAGAAAGTCCGATAATGAAATTCTATCTGTAGCCCTGGGGCTTAAAGAAAACGGTTCGCGGGTAATATTTATATCCAAGGATATAAATATGAGGGTTAAGGCGGAAGTTCTCGGGCTTGAGGTTCAGGATTTTGAAAAATCAAAGGTTTCGTTTGAGGAGCTTTATAGCGGATGGCGCACGATAGAAATTGACGATAACCTTGTGGATGAATTCCGGTCCCAGGGAAAGATGCCAGCGCTCCAAGGAGAGGAGCTGTTGCCTAACGAATTTATACTTGTTAAATCATCTTCAAACCCTGATAAAACAGCCACCGGCCGGTATGACAGCAGTCAGCAGGTTATAGTTAAGCTGAAATATGCCGACAGCAGGATATGGGGAATAAAAGCTCTGAATGAACAGCAGAAATTTGCTTTCGAAGCGCTTCTAAGGCCGGAGATAAACCTGGTAAGCCTTGTTGGTATGGCCGGTACAGGCAAGACTCTCATAGCTCTTGCCGCAGGGCTGAACCAGACTTTTGATACCAGGGATTACCGCCGGCTTCTTATTACACGTCCCGTTATTCCTCTTGGTAAGGATATAGGTTACCTTCCCGGAACAAAAGAGGAAAAGCTTTTTAACTGGATGGGGGCGTTTTATGACAACCTTGAGTTTCTGGCTGATGTCAGCGGAAGAACTCCGGCTGTAGGAAAATCTAAGAAAAATAAAAGCGAGTTTAATGTTCCCGATGTTGTTGATGAGCTTTTTGAAACGGGGAAACTGCAGGTTGAAGCTCTTGCATATATGAGAGGCAGAAGTATACCCGGACAGTATATGATAGTAGACGAAGCCCAGAACCTGACTCCGCTTGAAGTTAAGACAATCGTCTCCAGAGCAGGCAGCGACACTAAGGTTGTTCTTACCGGAGACCCGTATCAGATTGACAGCCCCTACCTGGATTCTTCGTCAAATGGTCTTACATACCTGGCGGAGAGGCTTAAAGGCAGGGAGATTTTTTCCCATATTACTCTTACAAGCGGGGAAAGAAGCCCCCTTGCGGCCCTTGCCGCGGAACTTCTTTAACGGTATCGCGCAGCCTTTTTTTTGACAATACGGACATTTTTTTTATAAACTATATGTTAATCTAATTTAATCAGTGAAATTGATAATTAAATGGAAAGTAAAGTAAAAGATAATATACTGGCTGTCAGAATGTATGCTGGTGAAGACTTTCTTGAAGGGCTCTCCGAAGCTTTTAAGGCCTCTTCAAAGAATACCGGTATTGTTATGAGCGCAGCCGGTATGCTTAAAGAGGTAAAAATAGGTTATTTTATGGGGGGAGGAGAGTACCGGGAAAATATTTTAAATCTTCCCCGGGAAATAGTCTCTCTCACGGGAAACCTTGTAAACAGTAAAGACGGTTTTTTTACTCATTTGCATGTTTCCCTTGCAGATGACGACGGTAAAGTCGCAGGGGGCCATCTTCAGAGAGCTGTTGTACACGGGACAGGAGAAATTTTTATCTATCTTTTGGATATGGATATAACAAGAAAAATGGAGGAAGAAACAAAACTAAAAGGGTTGAAATTATGAAATACGCAGTAGTAGAAAACGGAAGAAATCAGGAAATGGTTAAGGAAGGTGAAACTGTTCTTGTTGACGGACATAACCTCGAAACTGGAAAAAAGTATGTTTTTGACAAAGTGCTTCTTATCTGTGACGGTGAAGAAGTAAAAACCGGAACCCCTTATGTAAAGGGCTCCAGTGTCAGCGGCAAAGTTGCCGGGGAAGTCAAAGGCCCGAAAGTCATTAACTTCAAAAAGAAGCGCCGCAAAGGTTACAAGAGAAAAGTAGGGCACAGACAGCAGTTTACCGAAGTACTGATAGAAAAAATAAAATAACGGGAGACAGTAAAAATGGCACATAAAAAAGGAAAAGGTTCGGTACAGAATAAGAGGGACAGCGCCGGCCGCCGGCTGGGGATAAAACTCTTCGGGGGTCAAGAAACCGTTGCCGGTAATATAATAGTCCGCCAGCGCGGCACAAAATACCACCCCGGTGAAAATGTGGGGCAGGGTAGAGACCACACTCTCTTCGCAAAAGCGGACGGAAAGATTCAATTTCGCCAGACAAGAGGCAAAAAATATATTGATGTTGTTCCCGCCTGAAAAGGGCTTTAGGGAGATATAAAAAGAATGGGCCGGCCGGGGGCTGTGTCCATTCTTTTGTTTTTATATGACAGAATCAATAGTCGTAATTAAGCTGGGTACAAATGTTCTTACAGACGGCCGCGGACGCCTGGATACGGAAAATATAATACGCCTGGCAAAAGAGAGTGGAAGTTTTTTCGGGACCGGACGCAAAGTTATAATTGTCTCTTCCGGAGCAATAGGGGCCGGCTGTGGAACTATGGACTGCAGTCCGGATAACCTTTCAATAAGCGAAAAACAGGCAATGGCCAGCATAGGCCAGCCAGACCTTATGGACGCTTACCGCCAGGCTTTTGGCCTTGCCGGCAAAAAAGTAGGGCAGATTCTTCTCTCTTCATCCGACCTTACGGCAAGAAAAAGCTACCTTAATGTAAGAAACACTATTTTTACCCTTCTTGATATGGGAGTTGACCCCGTTGTTAATGAAAACGATTCTGTTACTGTTGACGAAATAAAAGTCGGAGATAATGACCGCCTGTCAGCTGTTGTCGCATCAAAAATGGGTGCTGATATGCTGGTAATCCTGACCGATGTTGACGGTTTTATGGATGAAAACAGAAAAGTAATGAAAGAGATAGAGGCAATTGACGGAACAATAGAATCCCTTGCCGGAAAGAGAGGTTCCAGCTATGCTGTCGGCGGGATGATTACTAAACTTGAAGCAGTAAAGATGTTCTCCAGGCTTTGCGGGGGCTCTACATATATTGCAAACGGCCGCAAAAGGGGAGTGCTTGAAGAAATCGCCGCCGGCTCAAATCCGGGAACTGTATTTAAATCAGCCTGCAGGGGGTTAAACCACAGAAAAAGATGGATAGCCCACGGGCTTAAGCCTAAAGGAACACTCATTCTTGACGGCGGGGCGGTAGATGCCGTAAGAAAAAATAATGCTTCACTTCTTCCTGTAGGAATAAAAGAAATTGGAGGCAATTTTAACGAGGGGGATCCGGTCAACTGTCTGGATTCTTCAGGCGAAATCGTGGCAAGAGGGCTTGTAAATTATTCCTCTTCCGCGTTGGAGAGGATAAAGGGGCTTAATACTTCGGACATAGAGGGAGTTCTAGGAGTAAAAAGTTACGACGAAGCAATACACAAGGATAATCTGGTACTTGAAGAGTAACCGGAGGGAAATATATGAACGAGAAAAATACGGAAAAAGATAAAAAAGAGAAAATATTCAACATTGCTGTTAAGGCGGTCAAGGCAAGCAGGAAATTAAGGGAGTCCGGTACTGATGAGAAAAGAAAAGCACTTAATGCAATTGCCGATCTGCTGGATAAAAAAGCTGATGATATTAAATTCAGAAACGAGATAGATGTTGAGGCAGCGAGAGAGGATGGACTCGGCAAAGCTCTTATAGACCGTCTGATACTTGATGAAAACAGAATCAAATCAATGACCGATGGTATAAGAGAGGTGGCTTCACTTGAAGATCCCGTGGGAAGAGTTCTGGAAAAAAATACTCTTCCTTCCGGACTTGAGATTATAAAGAAAAGCGTTCCTCTGGGAGTTATAGCGATGATATATGAGTCAAGGCCCAACGTCACTGCCGATTCTGCGGCGCTCTGTCTTATGTCGTCCAATGCCGTTATACTGCGCGGGGGATCGGAATCTCTCAACAGCAATCTTGCTATAGGCCATTATATAAGAGAAGCGCTCCAGGATACGGATATTCATCCTGATTCGGTACAGATTTTTGATGATACAGATAGGGAACTTGTGAAATATCTTGTTACGATGAAAGGACTTATCGATGTTGTAATACCGCGCGGTAGCGAAGAAATGATAAACCATATATCCGCACAGAGCACAATACCCGTCATAGGCCATGGAAAGGGGCTGTGCCACATATATATTGATGAATCGGCTGATAAGGATATGGCTGTAAATATAGTACACAATGCAAAGGTGCAGCGGCCCGGTGTCTGCAATGCCGTTGAAACGCTTCTGGTTCACTCATCCTGCGCCGGGGATATACTTCCTGCTGTCTGCGAAAAACTTGCCGCTTCGGGAGTGGAACTCAGGGGAGATGAAAGGTCCGCCGCTCTATATTCTATGAATGGTGCTTCCAAGGAGGACTGGTCTACAGAATATCTAGATCTGATACTCTCTATAAAAGTAGTGGATTCGATCCAGGAAGCTGTTGAACATATTGAGAGATACGGATCCCGGCATAGCGACGCCATTATCACCTCAGATAATGCTGCAAGAGATAAGTTTTTTGCAGCTGTTGATTCGTCCTGCGTTTATCACAATGCTTCGACACGTTTTACTGACGGAGGACAGATGGGCCTGGGTGCGGAGATAGGAATTTCCAATCAGAAACTCCACGCCCGCGGGCCGATGGGCCTTAAGGAACTTACAACTTACAAGTATCTTCTAAGCGGTAACGGGCTGGTAAGGCCGTAATAATCAGCTTCGTATGAGCTATATCCTTTTTGGCGGTTTATTTGACCCTCCCCACAAAGGCCATATGGAAATAGCCGCTGCAGCCCTGAAGGAAATTAATCCGGAAGTTATATACTGGATTCCGTCGCGGTTTCCTCCTCACAGGCAGCAAGGAATTCTTTCGGGAGATAAAAGATTTGAGATTTTAAAGAGGTGGCTCTCTTCTGTTGAAAGGATGCAGGTAAGCGACATTGAACTTAAACCGGAGCATTCCGGGTATACTGTTGAGACTGTGGAAATATTTAAAAAAGAAAAAGCAGACAATGACTGTTATCTTCTCATAGGTTCTGACGAGGCAGAAAACTTTACACTTTGGAAAGACTGGAAAAAGATTTTAGATATGGTCTCGCTTCTTGTGGGCAGGCGCCGCGAGAAAATAAATATCCCCTCTGAGGTCAATGCAAGAGTTCTGGATAACAAAATAGTAGAGATATCTTCTACCACTCTCAGGGAAAAACTGGCAAACGGCGAAAACACGGAGGGTGAGCTTTCACCCGAAGTTATAAAAATTATAGACGAAAACGGCTTTTACAGGATATGAAAAACAGTCCCGGAAAATTAAGTATATTCAGTGTTCCTGCCTTTCTTATATTCTTAGGACTATGTTATATAGCCCTGACAGCTTTCAGTCCTGTAAAAAGGCAGGTGATATCGGGGGACAGAATAAATATAGTGCTGCTTGGAGTAAGTGATTTCGACTATGCGCGTATAGCAGAGGTAATTAAACTTGTCAGCTACGAACCCAGAACAGGTTTTCTTGATGTTGTTTCTATACCGAGGGATACCCGGATCTCAGTGCCTTCAGCGGTTTCCTGGCGCGGCTTTCAGAAACTTAACGAAGTTTACTCAAGGCTGGGGCGCACCAGTAGCAGCAAGAAGCAGCACATAGAAGAGTTCAATAAGGTGCTGGAAAATCTTTTGAATGACCGCATCAGTATCGACCACTATTTTGTTGTTGATTACAGGGCATTTACCGATTTTGTTGACGCTATAGACGGAGTCAGGATAGAAGTTAATTCACCTAAATATTATGTTGACAGAGCTCAGGACCTTTATATAGATATATCAACCGGAATTCATATTATGGAGGGAGAAGAAGCGCTTAAATATGTACGCTACAGAGACCGTATTAGGGGGGATATAGGGCGCCAGGTCCGGCAGCATAAATTTCTCCATTCGGTTTTTGATAAGTTTAAATCTCCGGAAATTATTACTAAAATCCCTTCTGTAATAAAGGCCGTTCTTGAAAATGTTGAGACTGACTTGAAATTTCAGGACATTGCGGCGATTGCTGATGAGATCCGCAGCTTTAAGCTTGAAAATTTCAGGGTCCAGCAGGTTCCGGGAGAACCCGATATGCGCTGGGGAATCAGTTACTGGGAAATAGACAGGAGGGGACTTGATGAGATTGTTGAAGTTGTTATTAATTCACAGGAGATCAACCTTCCTATTCCTGCAGCTGACAGGAGGCGTCGGCTTTCCCGTGTCATCACCGCCGAGGTGTGGAATGCTTCGGGCAGAGTCGGCATTGCCCGTGACACAACCCGTTATCTCAGGGAAAGAAATGTTGATGTGGTGCGTTATGGCAATTACGGGGTAAGAAGAACCCATACGCAGATAATTTCGAGAAGGGGAGACCGCAGCGCCGAGCAGGGTGCGCGTGAAGTGGGAGCGATGCTCGGTTGCCGTAATATATCTACGGATATCGATACCAGCAGAATGGTTGATATAAATGTGGTTATAGGGGAGGATTTTAATCCTCCCTGGGGTTCGGATGAGTTTAGTGCTATAAGATAAGGTGTTTTTTACTTGATGATTAAAAAAACTAGCGAGAAAAAGAAGGAGCCAACAGATTACAGAAAACTGGCGGGTAAAATAGCTGAGATAGTATCAGAGAAAAAGGCCGAAGATATAATAGCCCTTGATATAAGTTCACTGGCTTCTTTTACTGAAATAATAATGATATCTTCCGCTAATTCTTCAGCTCAGATTAATGCAATCATGCGGGCGCTCAAAAAAAACCTGTCCGGGATAAAGCCGGACCACATAGAAGGTGAGCCGTCTGATGGATGGGTGCTGGTTGATTTTGACGGGCTTATTCTCAATATATTTATTCCTTCAAAAAGGGAATTCTACTCTCTTGAGAGGCTCTGGGGTGACGGGGAAAAAGTCAATGTATGAATTAAAGATAAAAGAAAAAATAGAACAGGTTACAGGTCTTGATGATATTAAACTGACTGTGCCGCCGCCCGGATTCAGCGGCGATTTGTCATCAAACGCCGCTCTTGCCTCAGGTATTGTACCTCAGAAACTGGCAGAGGAGCTGAACGGACTGGATGAAGTTGAAAAAACCGATATAGCCGGCCCCGGGTTTATAAATATAACTATTAACGGAAAGGCTCTTGAAGATGAGATAAAAGAAATCTTATCTTCCCCTGCATTATATGGCGGCGGAGAAAAAAAAGGTAAAGTTCTTTTTGAAATGGTCAGCTCCAATCCGACAGGCCCTCTTCATATAGGACATGGCCGCGGAGCCGCGATAGGCGACTCGCTTGCGAGGATATTTGAGAAACTCGGATATGATGTTTTCAGGGAATATTATGTAAACGATACAGGTAACCAGATGCAGCTTCTGGGCGAAAGCGTAAGGTGTATTCAGCAGGGAAAAGAAGTGCCGGAAAACGGATACAGGGGCGATTATATGAAACAGATAGCTGCCGGACTTACCTCCTCGGAGGATTTATCAAAGGCAGCGGGAGAGAAAATTTTAGGAATGCATTTTGAGACTCTTAATAAATTTGCAGTTGAGTACAGCAGCACTGTTTACGAAAGTGATTTTATACGGGCCAAGAAAGTTGAAGATGTAATTGAAGAAATGAAAAAAAGAGACCTTACATATGAAAAAGACGGCGCACTCTGGTTCAGGTCTTCCAGCTTCAATGACGATGCTGACAGGGTACTTATAAAAAAGGACGGTGAACTAACCTATTTTGCGTCCGACTGCGCTTACCATATCGACAAAGCGCAGAGAGCAGAACGGCTTGTTAATATATGGGGCGCTGACCATCACGGCTACGTAGAGAGGCTGCGGGCTTTCTTTAAAGCTTTCGGCTATGCGGGAAAAAAGCGGATGGATATAGTCCTTTACCAGCTTGTTGACTTGAAAAGAGGCAGCGAGAAAGTATCTATGTCTACAAGGGCGGGTGAATTTGTCACGCTTGACGAAGTTCTTGATGAGGTTGGAAAAGATGCAGCCAGGTTCTTTATGCTTATGAGAAGCAGTGACGCTCCCCTTGAATTCGACCTTGAACTTGCAAAAGAGGAATCATCCAAGAATCCGGTTTACTATGTGCAGTATTCTCACGCAAGAATTTGTTCCATTTTCCGTAAAAAGGGGATTTCTTTTGAAGATATCAGTCCTTCGGATGTCCAGGGGCTTGGAAACGAGGAGCGGGAAATAGTTAAATTTCTTGCCCATTACCCGGTTCTCCTTCAAAAATGCCTACAGCTGGACGCCCCGCATCTTCTTACAGATTACCTGAGGCAGTCGGCGTCTGCATTTCACAAGTATTACGATACCGTAAGGGTAATAGGAAGCAAACAGGAAAGACAGCGGCTGGCTCTACTGAGAGCTGTAAAGGAAATAATAAAAGACGCGCTCGGGCTTTTGGGGGTGTCGGCCCCCGAAAAGATGTAAGAAACCGGAGAAAGTATTAATATTGATGAATAACTTTGAGGTTGAAAAATGAAAATAACCTGGTACGGTATGGCCTGTTTTTTAATTGAGTCTTCATCCGGGACCAGAGTTATGACCGATCCCTACGACGCTTCTGTAGGGTACAGGATTCCTGCGGAGCCGGCAGATATAGTAACGGTCTCTCACAGCCATTTTGACCATAGTGCCGTTGATACAGTGAAGGGCCAGCCCGTTGTTGTCAGCGGAGAGGGACACAACAGGAATAAAGGGGTAGTTTTTACGGGTATACAGACTTTTCACGATGACTGCAATGGAAAAGAAAGAGGAACCAACACCGCATTCATAATCGAAATGGACAACATAAGATTTCTGCACCTCGGGGATATAGGGCATACTCTCAGCCCAGCCCATATAAAAGCTTTTAAACCCTGCGATATACTTGCCCTGCCGGTAGGAGGGATATTTACCATAGATAGTTCCGGCGCCGCTGAAATA
>PWOI01000073.1 GCA_003557485.1 Elusimicrobiota bacterium
GTCACATCCCTGCGCAGTTTCATAAGCGTCAGCGCAGTATTCTACCGAATCGGGAAGTATTTTTTTTGCGTTTGATACAGCCTGGGGATCGCAGGCTTTTATTGAAGCGCCTTCTTTCAGAAGGTCGTTTATTATGTCTATAGCAGGAGCGTTTCTCATATCGTCTGTATCTGGCTTAAATGCAAGGCCAAGTACCGCTATTTTCTTTCCCTTAAGGTTCCATATAGTATTCTTGCATTTTTCAACTATATGTTTCTTCTGGTCAGTATTTATTTTCTCAACTTCCCTGAGAAGGCTGAAATCGTACCCGAGTTTTGCCGCTATGTCTATGAATGCCGAGAGATCCTTAGGGAAGCAGCTGCCGCCGAACCCGGCTCCGGCCTGAAGAAAATGTTTTCCTATTCTTTCGTCCAGTCCCATACCCCTTGCCACTTCTTCAACATCGGCTTCAGTCCGCTCGCATATATTGGCTATGGCGTTTATATAAGAGATTTTCATGGCAAGAAAGGAGTTGGAGGCGTGCTTGATAAGTTCCGCACTTTCAATGTTGGTCACAAGAATTTCTGTTTTTTCTTTCAGCGGTTCATAGAGCTCAAGCATTTTTTCTTTTGCTCTCTGGCTCTCAACACCAATGACAACCCTGTCAGGGTTAAGAAAATCATCTACAGCCTTCCCTTCCCTGAGAAATTCCGGATTGGAAGCCACATCATATTCGGCTCCTTCAGGAGCATACCTGTCTATAGTCTTTTTTATCCATTTACCGGTTTCAACGGGAACCGTACTCTTTGAAACCACAACGCGGTATCCTGGAAGATTCTGCGCTATTTCCCTGGAAACAGCTTCTACATAGCATAAATCCGCCGAACCGTCAGGAAGGGGGGGGGTGTTTACTGCCACGAATATAACTTCGCTTTTTTCCAGGGCCTGCTTTATATCGGTAGAAAAAGAGAGGCGGCCGGCTTTTACGTTTTTTTCAACAAGTTCTTTAAGTCCGGGCTCGTAAATAGGTATCCCGCCTTCCCGGAGTATCTTTACTTTCTCCTCATTGTTATCCACGCATATAACCTCGTGTCCGAGCTCGGCAAAACATGTGCCCGAAACAAGCCCTACATAGCCTGTACCTACTATTGCCGTTTTCATTTTATTTTTCCTTTCTTTTTACTGTTATATTCTGAAATTACTTTTATAGATATCCCTCCGCGCGGGGTGAAAACCCCTTCAATTTCCATCCATTTAGGGCGGCAGGCCTTCGAAAGATCCTTTAAAATCCTGTTTATTATATCTTCCGCAAAGCCCTCAAAGTTTCTGTATGAAAACAGATAAAGCTTCAGCGATTTGCTTTCAATGCATTTTTCAGCCGGGCAGTATGAGATCTCTATACGGGCAAAATCAGGCTGGGAAGTCACCGGACAGAGCGATGTGAATTCGTCTGTAGCAAACTCCACCGTGTAATCTGAATCCATACGCGGATTTTTAAATGTTTCTATCCTGGCGTCGCAGGGTGACGACGGATAACAGGAATGCCCTTTTTTAAGTATAGTCAGTTTTTCTTTTTTCTTTTTATTCATCTGTAATGAGGGCTTTTTTTAAAGCTTTCTCCCTTATTCTGCAGCTGGCGCATTTCTCACAGGGAACTCCGTCTTCCAGAGGGTCATAGCAGGATGTCGTAAGCTCCAGGTCAATACCGAGACGGCGGCTTTCTTTTATAATTTTTGTCTTGGTCATAAGAAGCAGCGGCGCCTTAACGGCAATTTTCGTTTCTTTCTTAGTGCCTAAGGCTACTGCTTTTTCAAAGGCTTCAAGAAAGTCTCCCCGGCAGTCCGGGTAGCCGCTGTAGTCCCTGACATTGGCTCCGATAAATATGGCCTTTGCTCCTATTATTTCACCCCAGGCTGCGGCAACGGAGAGAAAGATTAGGTTTCGGCCGGGCACATAAGTAACCGGAACTCCTTTTTCTTCCTTTTCGGGAACCTTTATGCTTTTGTCGGTTATCGCCGAGCCGCCCAGCTGGGAGAGGTCTACCCTGAAGGCTTTATGACGCGTCGCCCCGAGAACTTCCGAAAGCCCGGCGGCGGCATCCATCTCCAACCTGTTGCGCTGACCGTAATCAAAGGCAATAGTATAAATCTTATACCCCTTTTCAATGGCTATGGCTGCGCATACCGCTGAATCTATTCCCCCGCTTAAAAGAACTACCGCTTTCTTCATCTTAAACCAAATACTTTGTGAAGGTTGGCCTGCACCCTGGAGCCGGGCAGGCTTTCGGCAGCCCATCCACAGAGCCGGGTAAAATCAATTGAGCCGGAAGCCGGAGACAGGAGTACCTCCCCAGCCCTGGGAGAATGTTTCCTCATAATATCTCTCGCCCATTCAAAATCAGCCCGGTCAGCTATGACAAATTTAAGTTCGTCTTTTCTTTTCAGTTTTTTAAGATTCTCTTCTTTCATACTTTCCGACTGTCCGGATGAGGGAGTTTTAAAATCCATTATTATGCTTGCCGCTGGCGGAACTGAAGATATGTCAAGGGACCCGTTGGTCTCCACCATAACTTCCAGCCCCTTAAGACAAAGAGTATCTATCAGCTTAAATACCCTATCCTGTAAAAGAGGTTCTCCTCCGGTTATAACGATAAGGGGTATATTATAACAAAGCACTTTTTCAATGATTGTATTAATATCCATCCTTGTTCCCTCTTCTGATGCATAAGCTGTATCGCACCAGCTGCACTTTAGGTTGCATCCCGAAAGCCTAACAAAAACAGCCGGCCGGCCGGCTTTTGAAGTTTCACCTTGGACGGATGAAAATATTTCGCACACTTCTATTAATGTCTCTGTTTTATTCTTTTGTATAGCTTGCCGTATATTCATCTGTCTCGGAAACACTCACTTTTGTGACAGGAACCCCCTTTTCTTCTATTTTTTCAAAAAAATACCTGGCCACATTCTCTGAAGTGGGGTTAACAGTTTTAAAATAGGGAAGTTCATTTATGTTCCTATGATCAAGTTCATCTGAAACTTCATCTGATATCCGTTTCAGGTCTCTGAAATCCATTGCCATTCCTTCTTTAAGTTCCATAAATGAAGCGATAACCTCAACTTTCCAGTTGTGGCCATGCACATTTTCACAGTTTCCTTTATAATTGCGCAGGTTATGGGCTGCTGCAAACTTTGTTGTTACTTTTATTTCATACATAAGTTAATGTTAATAAATTTTACTTTTTATTTCTACTCCGATTGCAGGATAGTTAATAGGGTAAATAGTTGTCAGCCGCCGGGGTTTTCTTTATCAAGGGCTCTGAGGAGAGCGTCTACAGCTTCGGGGTCAAACTCTTTGCCCTTCTGTTTTGCTATCTCCTCTCTGGCTTTGCTCACAGGAAGCGCCTTCCTGTAGGGCCTGTCCGATGTCATTGCCGCAAAAGCGTCCGCTACAGAAAGTATGCGGGACAGACGGGGAATTTCTTCACCTTTAAGTTTATGAGGATAACCCGTTCCGTCATAGTTCTCGCAATGGTATTTAATTATTGGAATAACAGAGTCAAAGTCTTCCATCGTTTCAATTATCTCCACGCTCTTGACGGGGTACTGCCTCAGTTTTTCCCATTCATCATCGGAAAGTTTTTCTTTTTTCTCCATTATACTATCGGGGGTAGAGAGTTTCCCGACATCTTTTACCGCAGCGGCTATATCAAGACAGTGCCTGTCCTGCTGGTCCAGATTAAGTTCTTCGGCCATAAGCAACGTATATTTTCTCACCTTTCCCGAATGCCCGGGATAGCGCGAATCTTTTGAATCCAGGGCTCTTGTAAGAAGTTCAACTACTGACTTCAGCCACCTGTCCTTCATGGTATACATACGCGCCTTATCTATAGCAAGTGAGGCGTGAGAGGCGATTATTATAAGAAGGCCGAGGTCTTCCTCGTTAAACGGGAAAGACGGATCTCCCCGCACCGCTTCAATGGCTCCGGTAACTTCGTTGAGAACCTTCAGCGGGACGCATATAATTGAACCTGTTTTCATTCCGGTTGATTCATCAACCCGGGGAGAAAACCGCTCGTCTTCTTTTGTATTCCTTACTATAACGGGTTTGTCTTTTTCTATAGACCAGCCTACAACCCCCTCTCCGGAATTTATTTTTTGACCTGAAAGTGTTTCCTTCTTCTCTCCGCTGACAGCGGCAAATTCAATGTTGCCTTCCGAATCTTTAAGGAATATAGAACAGCCTTCCGCCCTGAAAAAATCAAGCATATTCTCTATAATCATATCGAGAACGGAATCCAGGTGCTTGGGTTCGCTTATGGCCTCGGTTATTGATGTTATTTCTCTCATAACCTTAGCTCTTTTTCTCAATCCTTCCAGCCGCCTGTAAATCTCGAGCGTTACTCCCACCTGGCCGCCTACGCTGGCAAAGCTCTCTTTTTTTTCTTCTGAAAAAGAGGGGAAATTATATATTTCTATAAGGCCGACTACCGAGTCTTTTGTTCTTATTGCAGCGGCAGCCGTATTTTTAATTCCCCCGAGATATTTTCCTGCGGTTTTTCTATAGGAAGCTGTCGCATCTTTGTTTTCAGAAACAACAGTAATGAGACCGCCGTCAGTCATATGTTTAATAGGAGTTTCTTCCGGCTTAAAAGTTATACTCTCTATTTTTTCCTTGGCTTTTATCTCCTTTTCATAGGGAAGACCGGCGCGGAAGACTTCTACTTTCATTTCTTCGGAACCGTTACTGAGTATAACTGCTCCGGCTTCTGCAGAAAACATATCTGTTATAAGGGCAAGGATGCTGTCCAGAAATTCATGCGAGCTTCCGGCTTCCGTAAGAAGGGTATTTATTTTTTTAAGCGCTCCGTATCTCAAAGAGAGGCCCTTTACGGTGCTTTTTAAAAGTTCTACATTTTCCATTGTTCTGGTTCCTCCTGCGAAAAGCCGAACTTATACATTATATATGCGGCAATTCTATCCGAAGCTTTTCCGTCTCCATAAGGGTTTGCAGATCTTGAAAACCTGCTGTACAATTCCGGATCGCTTAGGAGTTCTCCGGCCGCATTAATAATATCATCTATATCTGTTCCTGCAACCCTGACCGTTCCTGCTTCTACTGCCTCCGGACGCTCTGTGACTTTCCTTAGAACTACAACGGGCTTCCCGAGAGCGGGCGCTTCCTCCTGGATACCACCGGAATCACTAAGGCATATATACACCCTCTGCAGCAGCCATACCATATCAGGATATGAAAGAGGGGTCAACAGCAGAACATTTTTTCTTCCTCTGAGTATGCGCGCTGCGGTATTTTTAACCGCGGGATTCATGTGAACGGGGTAGACGAAAAGAACGTCTTTGAATTGCCCGGACAGTTTTTTAACTGCCCGGCATATGTTTTCAATACCCTGCCCTATGTTTTCCCTGCGGTGCGCGGTGACAAGAACTATTCTGCCTTTAGTATCCATATTTCTTAACGCGGAATTTTCGGGTTCTGCAGCAGACCGTGAAGCTTCCATAAGCGCATCTATTACTGTGTTGCCCGTTACAAATATGGAGCTTTCGGCAATATTATCTTTAAGCAGGTTTTCTCTGCTGTGCCGGGTCGGAGCAAAATTAAAATCGCTTAGTATATCGGTAAGGCGCCTGTTGTTCTCTTCGGGAAATGGATTAAATGGATCTCCGGACCTTAACCCCGCCTCAACATGCCCTACCGGTATTCTTGAGTAATGCGCCGAAAGCGCGCCGGCAAGCGTTGTAGAAGTATCTCCCTGGACAAGGACAAGATCGGGTTTTTCTTTTTTATAAATCTTCAGAAGCCCTTCCATGCATCTGGCGGCGATATGCTGAAGGGGCTGGTTTTCAGTCATTATATTCAAATCATATTCCGGTTTTATGCGGAATATATCAAGTACCTGATCCAGCATCTGCCTGTGCTGGGCAGTCACCGCGCATATACTTTTTATTTTTTTCTCCCGTGAGAGTTTTTTTACGAGAGGCGCCATTTTAATCGCCTCGGGACGGGTGCCGAATACATTTAAAATTTTCATCTCAGAATTGTAATTACTACCGCGGTCAATCCAAGAAGAGCAGTTATGCCGTATATAGTAAGCACCACGCGTTTTTCATTCCAGCCCCTCCTGTAGAGCAGGCGATGGTGTATGTGGTCCCTGTCCGGCTCCATAAACGATTTTTTCCTGAAAATTCTCCTTACAAATGAAAAGACAGTATCAATAAGAGGGACTGCGAATATTATTACGGGAATAGCTACGGTAAGGGCAGCCGCGGTTTTGAGCATCCCGGTTATAGTTATGGCTCCTGCCATATAACCGAGGAAAAGGCTGCCGGAATCTCCCAGAAATATTTTCCCGGGGGGAAAATTAAATTTCAAAAACCCTGTGCTGGCACCGCATATTGCAAGACTTAGCACCGCCGCAACCTGCATCCTTCCCGCCACTTCCGGAGGGGGAGCGCTTCTGAGCTGCAGGAGAAGTATAAGAAAGAAAACAAAGCTGGCTATAGCGGTTACACCGGATGAAAGTCCGTCAACGCCGTCGATAAGATTAATGGAATTAACAAAGCCTACAACCCACAGGACACTGACAAATATTGTCAGATATACCGGAAACTGTATAAAGCGCCCTGAAAAAGGAGCGGCCACTCCTTCTATTTTTATCCCGTACTGGACTAGTATAAGAGCCGCAATAACCTGCCCCAGGAGTTTTGTTGTGGGATCGACACCTTTTATATCATCAATTATTCCTATAGCCAGAATTACAAGGCCTCCGGCCAGTATGCCTTCAAGCAGATAGCCCTTGCCGGCAGCCCCGGCAAGTATTCCCCTGAAACTGTTTCCGGCAACGATTAGAATATAAACAGAAATCCAGAGCGCGACAAAAACAGCAAGCCCTCCCATAAGAGGAATGGGTTTCCTGTGGAGTTTCCTTCCCGAAGGGCTGTCCATTGCTCCGATACGTATTGCCAGAGCTCCTACTACCGGAGTAAAAAGCATGGAAAAAAATAAAGAGGTTACAAATATGAAAAAATACTGCTGGACGGACAAATTACCTGGTACCGAAAATTCTGTCCCCGGCATCCCCGAGACCGGGTATTATATACCCGTGGTCATCAAGTTTTTCATCAAGCGCGGCCGTGTAGATAGGTACCTTTTTGAATTTTTCCCTTACTTTTTCAACTCCCTCCGGAGCCGCCACAAGACACATTATCCGAATATTTTCAGCTCCGGCGTCACGGCATACCTCTAGAGTCCGGACCATGGTATTTCCCGTAGCAAGCATAGGGTCTATCAGGAGAACAAGGCTGCTGGCAGCTATATCAGGCGGAAGTTTATGGTAATACTGCACGGCGTCAAGCGTTTCGGGATTACGGTATATTCCGACATGCCCCACTCTTGCCTGGGGTATTACCTCAAGAACCCCTTCGGCCATTCCGACTCCGGCTCTGAATATGGTAACGAGAACGATTTCCCTGTGATTTACCCGCACTCCCTTAGCTTCCAGGCCCAGGGGCGTTCTCACAGAAGCAGATTCTGTCTTTATATCCCTTGTGACCTCAAAGGCCATAAGACTGGACAGCTCTCTCAACAGAAACCTGAAGTCCCTGCTGGAAGTGGCGCTGTCTCTCATTCTGCTGAGTTTATCCTGGACCAGCGGATGTTTGATTATTTTTATGTTATCAAATGTTTTCATCCTTATCTCTTCAGAGGAAATTTACGGCAGAGCTTTTTAACCTCACCGGCTGCATATAAAACGGTCTTATCATCTTTTTTCTTGATTATGTCGGTTATAAGCAGGGCTATCAGTTCCATCTCCCGGACACCCATTCCCCTTGTTGTAAGAGCGGGAGTCCCAAGCCGCAAACCGGAAGTCACCAGGGGTTTTTCCGGATCATACGGAATTGAATTTTTGTTCGCTATTATCCCGGCAGCCTGAAGAAGAGCCTCGGCCTCTTTACCGGTTATTCCCAGAGGCCTGAGATCAAGAAGAAGCAGGTGGGTTTCCGTTCCTCCCGTTACAAGAGTAACCCCCTGACTCTTAAGAGCTTCAGCAAGAGCCCGGGCATTTTCAGCCACTCCGGATGCATAGTTTTTAAAATCATCGGCAAGCGCATTTTTAAAGCAGACTGCTTTTGCGGCAATCACATGCATAAGAGGGCCTCCCTGGTTTCCGGGAAATACGCTGCGGTCTATATCCGCGGCATATTTTTCCCTGCACATTATCATACCGCCGCGCGGGCCCCTGAGAGTTTTATGAGTTGTAGTTGTAACAACATCACAGTAAGGAACGGGATCCGGATGCAACCCTGCTGCTACAAGACCGGCTATATGGGCTATATCGGCAAGAAGAAGCGCGCCGCACGAAGAGGCAATTTCTGAAAATTTCTCAAAATCTATTTTTGCCGGGTAGGCGGAGGCGCCGGTAACTATCAGGTCCGGTTTTTCTCTCATAGCTATTTCTTTAACTTCACTGTAATCTATAAGCTGGTCCTCTTTCCGCACTCCGTAAGGAATAATTTTAAAGTTTCTGCCGCTGAAGTTAAGCGGATGCCCGTGAGTAAGGTGTCCGCCGCAGGAAAGGTCCATGCCCATTATCTTCGCTCCTATCTTAAGCAGCGCAAGGTATGCAGCAATATTGGCCTGGCTTCCTGAATGGGGCTGAACATTGGCATGCTCGCATCCAAAAAGCTTTTTTGCCCGTTCTATTGCAAGAGTTTCAACCGTATCAACATTTTCACATCCCCCGTAATAACGTTTTCCCGGGTAGCCTTCTGCATACTTGTCGGTCATGCAAGAACCTGAAGCTTCAAGTATTTCGGCCGGCGCATAATTTTCCGACGCTATCATTTCAAGAGTAGTATTCTCGCGTTCTTCTTCTTTTTTAATGGCCCTGTAAACTTCTGGGTCTCTTTTTTTAATTTTCATTTTTCAGTATCCGGATTATCCTTTCTATATATCTTTCTATCTGCCTGAATGCTCTCTCGTAAGCAGGTTTTCCGCACCCGATCGGGTCCTCTATATCTACAATTTCCCCGGCGGCATAGACGCTAAGCAGCTGCACCTTGCCCGCGGGTGGGTTAAACCTTGCTTTTATTTCCTCAACATGCGCTTGCGTCGCGGCAAGCACCACATCTGACGTCTCAATTATATCCCGGTCCATCATTTTTGGAGTATGGCCTTGGTAATCTATTCCCTCATCATCCATAACCTCTTTTAGGTCTCCTACTATATTGTAGTGCGGGTAAGCCGCTGTGCCTGCGGAATCAACTTCTACGCTGTTTATTCCTTCTCTTTTAAGAACGGCTCTCAAAAGCTGCTGGGCCATAACGCTGCGGCAGGTGTTTCCCGTACAGACAAAAGTTATTTTTTTCACTGCCTTACAATGTTGCGGGAGGAGCCCGTTATATCTATAACCGAAGAAGGTTTGCCGTCAGGCCTGACTCCAAGGTCGTCTATTACATCACACTTTTCTCTGATATCCCGGCATACCTGGTTTACCTGGACAGGCGCGGGCTCACCGGAAACATTTGCGCTTGTAGCGCATAGCGGTCCGGTTATTTCCATAAGCCTGAGAAGCGGAGGGCAATCAGGCATCCTTAAACCGATTGTTTCATCCTCTTTAGTTTTCATTATAAGAGTTACCGCTCCGGGCCAGTTTTCCCTGCATATTTTTTCAATTTCTTCATTCTTTTCCACCCATTTCCAGACCCATTCAATTGAAGGGATCAGAAGAGCAAGTGGTTTGGAGAGATCCCTTTTCTTCATTTCATAAATTCTTTCTATTGCTCCGGTATTGCCCGGAAGAGCGGCAAGGCCGCAGACTGTATCCGTAGATATCAGTACTACCTCGCCTTTTTTAAGCGCCTCGGCTGTTTTGTAGATTCTTGTTTTTGTGTTCATGTTACATAGTGAGCATTTATTCTTACATATTCAGGAGTATAATCGCAGGTGTATACCCTTGATTTACCCTTACCCGACCCCAGTACGATATCAAGTTCGTACTTTGAACCCTGAAGAACTTCCCTTAGCTGCGCCAAACACGCAGAGGCAGGTTTTCCTTCGGTTACCCAGCTTACTCCGTTGGCGTAAATTGAAAAACACGAAAGATTTACATCAATGCCAGCAGCTCCGATAGCGCTGGCAATCCTGCCCCAGTTAGGCGAAGCCCCGTAAAACGCTGTCTTGCAGAGAGGCGAAACTGCTATGGCCCTGGCCGCTTTCTGCGCCTGGCTGTCGCTGTCTGTTCCCCGGACTTTGATTTTAACCATTTTTGAGGCGCCCTCCCCGTCAGAAGCAAGCATTTCGGCAAGCGCTTTGCAGACTCTTTCCAGGCATCCGTAAAAAATATCATAGCTTTTACTTTTCTTTTCAATCTGCCTGTGTGGAGCCTTTCCGCTGGAAAGAAGAAAAACCGTATCGTTTGTAGAAGTATCGCCGTCCACTATGACGCAGTTGAAACTTTTATCCGATACTTCTTTAACTGCCGTCTGAAGCATCTCCTTGCTAAGGTTCGCATCGGTTACAATAAAAGCAAGCATAGTAGCCATTTGAGGAGCAATCATTCCGGCCCCCTTGGCGGCTCCGAAAACTGTAATCTTTTGCCCCCCTATTTCACAGGTGCCCCAGGCAGTTTTTTCTCTTGTATCGGTCGTCATTATGGCCTTTGCAAACTCAACAGGTTTTACCGAGTCCCTTTCTGCACAGAGAGCGTCAATGTTTTCTTCCGCACAATTTATATGTTTTCCTATTACACCGGTGGAAGCGGCAAGTATTGTTTCGGGAGGAAAAGAGGTTCTTTTGCTTACCGAACCGATAAGCTCTTCAAGTTTTTCCCTGCCTGCGGGGCCGGTAGCTGCGTTAGCGCTTCCCCTGTTTACCAGAACGGCTTTATGTAGCTTTTCGGCAAGTATTTCACTGGAGTATAAAACAGGGTGGGCCTTCAGTTTATTGGTTGTGAAAACCGCCGCGGCTTTCATCCCGTCCGGAGCAGTTATAAGCGCAAGACTGTCTGAATCTTCCGATACTATGCCGTTTATTCCGAAACCTGCCGGAAAATCCATATTACCGCAGTCCTTCGGACTCCCCGAATCCCATGGCAATATTCATGTTCTGAACCGCCTGGCCGGAGGCTCCTTTTATAAGGTTATCGATAGAAGCTATTATTACTGCAGCGTTCTGCTCTTTTGAGACAGCGGCTCCGATGCCGCAGTTGTTTGTACCGACCGTATCGGATGTCTGGGGAAACTTGCCTTCGGGATATATATTTATGAAGGGTTTTTCTTTATAATATTTTGCATAAATACCGTGAAGCTCGCTGCAGTCAAGTTTTTCCGAGAGTGGCGCATATATGTTAGCCAGTATCCCTCTTTCAACAGGAATAAGATGGGGACAGAAAACAAGGTTTTCCCATTTAACGCCGGCAGCGTGCTTAATGAAAGAAGTTATTTCTTTCATATGCCTGTGGCTGTTTACCTTGTATGGTGTTATGTTTTCATATCTTTTTGCAAACAGGAACTCATCGTGCAGTTTTTTACCGGCGCCGGATATGCCGGATTTAGCGTCAGCAAAAGCAGGGCCTTTCAACACTCCTTCCTTTACAAGCGGGAAAAGGGAAAGAATCACCGCAGTAGCATAGCAGCCGGGGTTTGCTATCAGTTCTGCTTTTTCTATTTCCCGGGGATTAATTTCGGGTATACCGTAAACGGCTTTCTTCAGGTTTTCCCTGTCAGTGTGGGGTATCCCGTACACATCTTCATATTCCCTGTAATCCGAAAACCTGTAATCGGCAGACATATCCACTGCGAGAATTTTCTTTTCCGAAAGAGCCGGAACATATTTCATGGAAGTTTCGTGAGGAAGAGCAAGAAAGACAGCGTCCGAATTATCTTCAATCTTATCTGTGGAGGGAGCCTCAAGTTTCATATCCAGCATTCCCTTCAATGAGGGAAAAATGTCAGATATATTCCTTCCCTCGTGAGTCCTGGAATAAATACGGTTTATTTCCATGCTTGGGTGCCCGTGAAGTATTTTTAACAATTCCCTGCCGGTAAAACCTGTTGCCCCGTAAACTGAAACTTTTACTTTATCCTTCATAAAACTACCGATATAAGTCCCGCGCTTAAAAATATTAAAACAGAAAAAATTAAAGCGCCCAACACAAGCCAGGGCGTAAGCAGTACAACTATTGCTTTGCCCGGCGCAAGCCCGTAAAAATAACTTATAAGTTTAAGCTGCAGGACAGCCATATAAAACAGAGCAGCGAAGAAAAAAAAGAAATAAGCGGCAGTTCCGAGCCAGGCCTTACTGATCAGAGCTGCCGGAACAAGAAAACAGAGTGGAGCCAGTGTATAAAGAAGTCCTTTGAAAGTCATGGCAGGATTGCCCCTGCCCCCTATGATTTCAGCAAAATAATGATAAGAAGCGGCAGCTATAAAAATAAAAATAAAACATACAATAGAACGTATTCCCACTCCCCAGGTAACCATAAAATAGGAAACAGGCCGGGGTATCCCTATAACCAGCCCCATTGCAACTATGCAGGAAAGCGAGGCTGCGGCAAGAACAATGATTCCCCCGTATCCCGGGTCTCGCCGCGACATGCGGTATATCGTTTCGGAAGGAAAAAAGACCAGGTCGAGGAAGTTCTTCATCTTGGAGTATAAAGATAACTGATCCCGCTATATTTATCCTGAGAGGGAAGAAGCAGATGGCTATCATGCCTGGAAAACAGCCTTATTATACTGCCGATGTCATAATATCTTTCACGGACAATTGACGCATCGGTTATTCCGGCAAGTTCTTCAGCTATAGCGATCGAGTCCGAAAAGTCACCTATATCATCAATAAGGTTGAGTTCCAGCGCCCGGCGGCCCGTATAAACCTGACCCCTGGCCATATCAAGAACCTCATCATAAGGCATATCCCTTCCCAGGGACACGGTATTTACAAACTGCTCAAAAGCGTCATCAACCATTTCCTGTAGGTATTCTTTCTCCGGTTCTGTAAGAGGCCTGTGGAAAGAACCGGTATCCTTGTACTCTCCGCTTTTTATTGTTTCTATCTGTATGCCCAGTTTATCAAGAAGACGGGAAAAATCACCGCTTGCCATAATAACGCCTATGCTTCCTACTATACTTCCTTCGTTTGCAATTATCATATCGGCCGGCGCGGCAATATAGTATCCTCCGGAAGCTCCGAGGTCCGCTATGGATGCAACTACAGGTTTTCCGGCTGCTTTTACCCTTTCTATTTCATTAACTATTTCCTGAACAGCACCAATCGATCCGCCAGGGCTGTTGATTCTGATTATTACTGCTTTTATAGTGTTGTCTTTCCGGTAGTTTTCGAGTGTGCTGATAATACGCTCGGCTCCACGCCGCGCGGTAAAACCGGTATCGGTAAATGGAAAGTATATCTCCCCGCTGACAGAAACCACACCTATCCTTTCGCGGTGGGTTCTTGTCCTGGTTATAGAAGTACCGGGAAGTTTTCTGTCTGAATGGATTAAATAAATGCCGGATGCCAATGACACCAGCAGCAGAAAAATTACCGCTGCATGTGAAATTTTTCTGGCCGGCATTTTATCTCTTAGAGTACTGTTCTTTCTTTCGCGCTTTGCGGCGTCCCGGTTTCTTTCTCTCTACTACTCTGGAATCTCTTGTAAGAAACCCGGATGCCCGGAGCTTTTTTCTTGTCTCCTCGTCCATCTGGGATAGAGCCCTGGATAACCCCAGCTTTATTGACTCGGCCTGTCCTTTGTTTCCGCCGCCATTGACGTTAACTTTTATTATGCAAGGTTTTTCATAACCTAGAAAACCCAGAGGACTTTTTGCAGTTTTCACGAGATCTCCGCGGCCGCTGAAATACTTATCAACGGGCATTTTATTTACAATAAATTCACTTTTTGAACCGGCGGAAGGAGAGAAATAAACCCTTGCTACGCTGGATTTTCTTCTTCCTACAGCATTCAGGTATTCCATAGTTTTAGTCATTTTAAATCTTTGCCTCCTCGGGTTTCTGGGATTCATGAGGATGTTCGCTGCCGGAATAAACTTTAAGGCGTTTTATCATCCTTGATGCGAGCTTATTTTTCGGGAGCATCCCCTTTACCGCATGAGTTATTATAAAATCAGGGTGTTTCTCTCTTATTTCACGTATTGTTTTTGTTTTTGACTTTCCCGGACGCGTAGAAGGAAAAAAGTACTCTTTATCAACGGCCTTATTTCCACTCAGCTTTATCTGATCCGCATCGGTTACTATTACAAACGCACCCTTATCTTCATGGGGAAGATAATCGGGCCTGTCTTTACCCATAAGGAGCCGCGCAATCCTGGTAGCAAGACGCCCCAGAACCCTCTCCTTTGCACTGACGATATACCATTTTCTTTCATTCATAGTTTTGTTATTGTATAAATATCTCCCTAAAAGTCAAATACACCAAAAAACCTTATTTTAAATACAAGAGAAAAGTGGGGTGGATGACCGGATTTGAACCGGCGGCCACCTGGGCCACAACCAGGTGCTCTGCCACTGAGCTACACCCACCACTAATTTCGAAGTGGATTATATCACTTAATGCTCAAAATTTCAAATTCAAATTGCAAAGCCTTTCCTTATTTGATATATTTATACCTAAATATAAGGCATCCGGGGAGGTAAATATAATGGATAAAAAACTAAAAAATGCAGTTTTGATTGTTGGAATAGTCCTTCTTGTATCTCTGACAGTTCTTGTTAATGTTATAATAAGCAACCAGAGCCTTAAGTCAAATTTTATCGGATTGGATTCCCAGCGCCTTCCTTCCATACAGGTCTCCGGAGAGGCATCGGTATATGCTGCACCTGATACAGCCCGTATATCTTTTTCGGTTATTACTGAATCTGAAGATACGGCAGGAGCAATTACCGAAAATAACCGGAAAACCGGGGCCGTGATTGATTATCTTAAAGAAGAAGGAATTGAAGAAAAAAATATCCGCACTTCAGGATTCAGCCTCCGGCCTCTCCAGCAAAGAAAGAGGGATCCCCATACGGGACTCTCAAAAACCGAAATTTACGGGTACCGGGCAACAAATACAGTTGAAGTTGAAGTAAAGGACCTTGAAAAGACAGGAACTATAACGGGCGGAGCCGTTAGGGCCGGGGCAAATTCGGTCAGAGGGCTTCTTTTTATTGTCAGCAACGAAGAGGAGTTCAAAAAACAGGCGCGCGAAAAAGCCGTCAATCGGGCCAGGGAAATGGCGCAGGAAATTGCCCTTTCACTGGACGCATCGCTTGGAAGAATAATAAGTTTTTCAGAAGACAGAGGTTTCCGCGCACCTATGGCAAGGCACCTTATGATGGAAGCGGCCGATACAGCTTACGAAGTACCCATGGAGCCGGGGGAAAACGAGATAAAGGTCAGAGTCTCGCTGGAATACGAAATAAGATAATTACCCGGATTCACAGCCCGGCAGGCTGAAATATACCCGGGTCCCTTTTCCGTACTCGGATTCTGCTCCTATTGTTCCTCCGTGCTGCTGTATTATTTTTTTAGATATTGCCAGTCCGAGCCCCGTTCCTTCGGAACTTTTCTGCCTGCCTTCAGAAAACTGTTTGAAATCCTGAAAAAGGTTTTCCAGGTTTTCCTTCCTGATACCAATACCGGTATCTTTCACAGACACATTAAGATAATTTTCAGTTTCCTCTATTTTTATTTCTATATGGCCTTGATCGGTAAATTTCAGAGCGTTATTTAAAAGGTTTATAATAACTTGTGCTATGCGGTCATAATCAAAACAGGCAAAGTTCTCGTTACTTCCGGGATTAAACCTTATCTCAATATTCTTCTTGCGGGCCACAGGCTGCATCTCCTCAA
>PWOI01000060.1 GCA_003557485.1 Elusimicrobiota bacterium
TGTGGCCTTTCACATTTACAACACCATATGGAATCTGAAAGTCATAATCTCTAACCCCCATAGTGGCTACTGCAGCTTTTTCATAGTGAAACTCAAGAAACTGATCAAAATTCACTTTTGTAAGTAAATCTCCATTTATCACAAAAAATGGATCTTCAAGTGGATCTTTAATTAAACTTAATGCCCCGGCTGTTCCCATTTCCTCATTTTCATGGAGATATTTAATACTGCATCCAAAATCAGAGCCATCTCCAAAATAATTAATGATAATATCGGAGAGATAGTTAACAGAGAGATAGAATTTTTGAAATCCAAATTTTTTGAACTGCATGATAATTGTTTCCAGAATTGGTTTGCCACCAACCTCAAGCATTGGTTTAGGACATTTTTCAGTTAAAGGCCTCAACCTTTTACCTAAACCACCTGCCATGATGACAACGGTATTTGGCTTATTAGCAGGTTTTATCAGGTCATCTAACAAAAGAACATCAACCACAATCCTTTCTTCATCCAAAACTGGAATCTGAAATAGCCGATACTCCCGCATTAAATTAATGGCCTGGTTTTTTTTTAATCCGTTTGAGATTGTTTTTGGTGATGTGTTCATTACTTCGCCAATCTTGTGATCAAGACTTTTGCCTTCCAGAATTGCTCTTCGTATATCCCCATCTGTTGCCACTCCAATCAAACGTTTCTTTTCATCAACTATGACAGCTACCTGTATGCTGCTTTCACTAATGGCTTCAAGGGCCGTTTTAATGGTATCGTGTGGTGAAATTAATGCTTTTTCCCAATCCATAAATTTTCAGGATAAATTAAAATAGTTTTCCAGTTTACGAATGATTTTTTTTACGGCTCCACCATGATAATATGGATTTGTTCCTTTAAAGTTTTCGGATTGCCATAACAGGTCAAAGGCTTTTTGTAGTTTATCAGCATCATATGGTGAATTCATTACATTTTCACCAGCAGTACGCCCTTTCTGTCGGTCACCGATATTCAATACATATTTACCGAAACTCGCCGCTTCGATAATACCACTTGATGAATTGCCAACCACCATTTTTGAATGCTGGAGACACGAAAAATACGATCTTGTTCCAAAATTTTCGATTAATTTAATTTTGCTCGGAAAATTATCTTCTATTTTTTTAAACAAAAGCCTGTAAACACTGCCAAGTGTATCAGCGTTTGGCATGGTTATTACTATTTGCGCACGAGATACTGCATATTCGAGAAATTGTCCAAGAACCTGGGCATGCATTCGATTTTTCTCAGAAGACACAGTTTCCGGATGAATAGTCATCAACACTGTAGGAATTCCCAAGTTGATATTCCAAATCTCTTTGAACTGGCTTATGGTATACAAATCTATTATTTCTAAATTATCAAGAGCAAGTGCGCCACAAAGAACAATTCCATCATCCGAACCCACCAATTCTTTAACCCTGTCGCTGTATTTTTTGGTCGAGGTAAAAAACATCTCGGATGACAAGGTTATAGCATGCCTGTAAATATTGTCAATTGCACCCAGTGTAGTCTCTCCTGAGTGTATATGTGCAAATAATATGCCAAAAGGAATTCCCGCCGTAACCGCACCAAACATCTCGTAACGATCGCCCAAACAAAAAACAAGATCGTAGACATCAGAATGATCTTTCCAAAACTCCGAGAATTTCAATGCTGTTAAAGCTGTAGCTGTAGCTACAGAGTTTTCATCGTCATTTAATAACAGAGAATTAATTATATGTTTTACCTCAAATCCATTTGCTTCAATTTCTTTGATTGTAAACCCATGATATGGTGAAAGATGGCTGCCAAATGCAATAATTTCAGGAGTAAAGCCCGGATGTTCTTGAAGTGCACAAAGCAGAGGATAATAAATTCCGTAATCGGCCCGTGAACTTGTAAGAATAGCAATTTTTTTCATTGTAAATCGCTCCATGCAATTTTACTTCCTTTGCTTAATTCACGAATAACCACCCTGCCAATAATTTGATCTATTAGCATTGGAGAAATTCCATCACCCGGCCTAAGTGCTATTAAATCATCATCTCCAATTCGGTCGCCTTTTTTAATATTCCGTTTAAGATGCAAACTTTTTCTGGCAATTGGAATATTCGGTGCTTCCGATTCAGAAGGGTGTTTTACCCCATCCCCGGATATAGCCAGTTCTACATTTCTGATGGCGGATACCATAGATCTCAATTCTGATGGTTCCAGAGATGCCTTATGATCAGGTCCCGGCAAGTTACGGTCCAACGTAAAATGTTTTTCAATCACAGATGCACCCAGGGCTGCTGCTGCAACAGATACTTCAATTCCTAACGTGTGGTCAGAATATCCAACTTTCATACCAAACTTTTCATGAATCGTTTTCATTGCCATCAGGTTTACATCTTTATATGGAGTAGGGTATTGAGTATTACAATGAAGTATGGTGATTTCGTTTGATGGAAGTCCTACAGCCGTAATTACTTCAATTGCAGCCTCTATCTCATCCATATCAGCCATTCCGGTAGAAAGTATTACGGGTTTTTGTTTCCTGGCAATATGTTGAAGGTAAGGTTTATTCGTAACCTCTCCTGATGGAATTTTGAAAAAAGATAGTTCCAGGGTTTCAAGAAAATCTGCACTCTCCTCATCAAAAGCAGTAGATAAAAAACCGATCTTTCTCTTTTTACAATAATCAAGAAGTTCTAAATGCATCTGTTCAGACATTTCTAAATTTTTTAACATGCCAAATTGCGACAAATCACTGTTTTTTACATTTTTTGCCTGATATTCTGCTTTTTTTGCTTCTTTGCTTACAAGATATTCTGTTTTAAATGTTTGAAATTTAACAAAATCTGCCCCTGCCTTTGAAGCTGCGTCAATTAGCTGTCTTGCAATCTTTATGTCACCATTATGATTTACTCCGGCTTCAGCAATTATTGTAATTTTTTCTTTATCTAACCTAATTGATGACAAATTTTTTATGGTACTTTGGCCTCTCATTTCAGTGATTAAATATGTTGTAAATACTGATCTGGTTTAGTACAATTAAACCAAATCTATTTGACAATTTAAGTAAGAAAAATTCACGGTATGTAAAGATCTCGATAGATAAGCTAATTCCTGTACTATCAGGATTATATGATATTTTAAGTAATAGCTTGCTTTAATATAAGAGAAGTTAATAAATTAATGGATTGTATAGCAAACTATTCTGGCATCATGATAAAACTTTACATTCACATAGGCACACATAAAACTGGTACAACAACAATTCAAAAAAAATTAAGAGAGAATAATGAATATTTAGAAAAAGAAAATATCACTTTTTTTTATAAACCCGAATTCTTGTTAAAACTGTCGGGGTCTAAACTGTTGGAAAAAAAGTATATCGAGAAAGGATATGAAGGATTGGTTCAATGGATTAAAGAGGGAAAAAGGAAAGGAATCAATACTTTTGTAGTTAGTCATGAAGATCTTTCAGGAAATTGGAGAAGTGGCTATAAAAACAGTAAAACAATAGCTAAAAGTCTTCAGTTAATGATCAAGGATCTTCATGCTGATGTCAAGATTATTGTATACCTGAGACGCCAAGACACATTTATGGAGTCGTTGTATGCACAAAATGTTCAAAGCGGAAATCCAAATACATTCCGTGATTTTAAAAACAGTTATGATTCAACGGCTTTTAACTGGTATGAGCTGTTGAATAACTATGCTGAATTTTTTGGTAAAGACCGATTAATTGTACGCAGATACAGCAAAAAAGAACTTCCCGATAATGACAGCCTGATACAAAATTTTGGTAAAATTATCGGGAGTAAATTTCTTGAAAACCTATTCGACTCTGAACCGCTTAACCAAAGTTATAACCATGATGCTCTTGAAATTGCAAGACTTACTGCTCCCTACATAGACAGGTATGAAAATGATTATCTAAGATCTATATTTCAGAGAATTAATTCAAAGCAACCTTTTGATAATTATTCATTTTTTGATCCTTCCGAAAGAATTGAATTTCTATCAAACTATAAAGATTCAAATAAAAAAGTAGCCATTGAATATTTTAATGATCAGACTGGAAAATTATTTGATGACATTACACATGAAGAAGACAATTTTCAACCTTATCCTGGTCTAAAACTTGAACCGGCAATCATCACGTTAACCAAAGCTTTGATAGTTCTAAGCCAGGAAAATTCTCAGATTAAAA
>PWOI01000185.1 GCA_003557485.1 Elusimicrobiota bacterium
GACTTCTTCATACAAGACAGCCATAGAAGAGGGAGCCAATATAGTCCGTATAGGAACAGC
Organism: Elusimicrobiota bacterium; assembly: GCA_003557485.1. Taxonomy (GTDB): domain Bacteria; phylum CG03; class SLGR01; order SLGR01; family PWQF01; genus PWMP01. The sequence continues at coordinate 61 of PWOI01000185.1, forward strand.
GGTTTTCGGGCCCCGTCCTGCATAAGACAACCGCCATTAAAAAAATGAAAATTTCCAGGATCATAAAAATAATTATATTCTTTCTTTCTGTTTCTCCTTTTATCGCAGTTCCCCTTCATTCCCAGATGCTTATGCGTGCGCGCACTCAATATTCAAAAGCGGAGGTGATCGAAGTAAGCAGCGCCGTGCCTGCCGGTATGGATGGTGCGGAAACAGTACTTGTTAAATTTCTGTCCGGTGAATTCAAAGGCGGTTATGTAGAAGTAAAAAACCTTATCTGGAACCGGGAAGAATATAACGTGAGGGTTGAGAGGGGAGATTATGTAACTGTACGAACAGATTTCAGGCCGTTTGAAATGACGGAGTTTTACATATCCGGCCGATGGAGAAGCCCCTGGGTATTTATCTCCCTTGCTCTGTTTTTCCTTATTTTTCTTTTCTGTGCCGGATTTAAGAGATGGACCGCTCTGTTGGCTCTTGTATTGAATGTTGCAGTTATTTTCGCGGTTATAATACCCCTTCTTAAAGCCGGGTGGCCGCCTTTTCTGACTGTGCTTATTCTGCAGGGGATTACGGGCGGCATAACTCTTCGTGTTATCCTGGGGGGAGGCAAAAAGCTGGTATGTGCTCTTGCGGGGGTTGTAGCCGGTGTGGCTGCGGGCGGAGTCCTGGCCCTTGAATTTGCAGGCATAATGAATATGAGCGGTGTTTTCTTTCCGGGTGCCAGAATGCTGCAATCGGCTTCCAGGTATCTTTCCGGGTGGAATGTCAGCGATTTCCGCGGGCTTTTCTCCGCCGGAGTCATGATAGCGTCAATGGGCGCGGTAGCCGATGTAGCCGTTACCGTTAGTTCCGGCTGCTGGGAAGTAGCTCTTAAATCAGAGAGGATTTCCGCAGGGGATATATGGAAATCCGGCATAAACATAGGACGGGATATAATAGCCACTATGCTTAACAGTCTCGTTATTGCATTTACCGCTCTTGCACTTCCGGTTATAAGTGTTTTTTACCTGCTTGAAATACCTTTTATAAAAGCTCTGAATTTTGAGTTTTTTACTGCGCTTGCTTCTTCAGCCCTCATAGCCAGCATAGCGCTTGTTCTCACGGTTCCGGTGACTGCTTCGGCCTGCGGAATAATATTTAAAAAAGAATGAAAAAAATATTTCTAAGTTTTTTAATAACAGCCAGCTGGTTCACTCCGGCCTTTGCAACCGTATGGGCTGAGTTGCCGGATGTTGAATTTCATACGCACCCCCTTGTTGAAATAAGCAGGTCTGAAAGACAGTTTGCCCGGGGAAAAATAGAGGAGGTACTGCGTCCTGCAACACATTCAGAGAGCGGAATTATACGGGTTCTGGTTGTTTCGGGTCCCTACACTAAAAAATCTGTTTACGCAAGAAATTTTCTAAGGCCTCCGCCGTCTCTGATAAGGGAAAGGAGGGGAGAAAGCGTACTTATCAGTTATTATGATAAAGAGGGGCCCGAGGATGTTCTTATCGAGGATACCGACCGGACCGGCAGTCTCCTTATTCTTGCCCTGATTTTTATTGGGCTGGTACTTGTAATATGCGGAAAGAAGGGAATTAAGTCACTGCTTGCGCTTGCATTGAGTGTTCTTACTGTGAGGTTTGTTTTTATTCCTGCAGTTGCTGCTGGTTACTGTCCTGTTTCGTGGGCCGTTTTTTCATCATTAATAATGGTGGTTGCAACAATGGCTGCCGTGGGCGGCGCCGGAATAAAAAGCCGTGCTGCCGTATTCGGCTCTCTTGGAGGCATTGCGGCAGCTCTTGGCCTATGCGCTTTCTTTTTCAGGCTTTCCGGCCTTACCGGGTTTTTCATGGAGGAGATACAGCTTTTCAGCTATATTTCCGGAGGCAAACACAGTATTGAGTTTTTCAGTAAGTTCTTAATGGCGATAGTAATACTGGGCGCAAGCGGCGTTATAATGGATGCGGCGATAAGCGTTTCATCTTCTCTTTGCGAACTCAAGTCAAAACATCCGCTCTTAAGCCGTCGCCGGCTTTATGAATCCGGCCGTGCTGTCGGGGGCGATGTCAGTTCAACAATGGTCAACACACTTATAATGGCTTATCTGGGAGGTATGCTTGGAGTGATACTTGTCAAAAACCTGCGCGTTACCTCTCTTACCCAGCTCTTTAACCTTCCTTTTTTCCATTTTGAAGTATACCGCGCCCTGCTGGGCGCAGCCGGTTTTTCCGTTGCGATATGGCTTACCGTCTGGTCTGCGGCAAGGCTTGCTTCCCGGAAAGAAAAACAGCTACCTTGACAAACGGAAAAAACAACATATAATCATATTAGAATATAATAATATGAACATAGAAATATCTTACAGAAAACGTGCGCTGGTCTTCAAGGCTTTTGGTCATCCTGTACGCCTTATGATAGTGGAGCGCCTGCTTGAGAGGGAATTGTGCGTGGGTGAAGTTGAAAAAAAGCTTGATGTAAGTCAGGCTAATGTTTCACAGCATCTGCTTATTCTTCGTCAGGCCGGCATAGTTGACTACCGCAGAGAAGGGAAAAAAAGGTGCTACTTTGTTGTATGTCCCGGGGTAGCCGAAGAGTTGTTTAAGTGTATGAAAAGGAGTGTAAAATGAGTATTGAAGTAAATGACGCTAATTTTAAACAGGAAGTTGTCGATTCGGATCTTCCGGTTCTGGTAGATTTCTGGGCACAGTGGTGCATGCCTTGCCGGATGCTTGCTCCTGTAATAGACGAAATATCAAATGAAACCGAGGGCAAACTGAAAGTATGCAAACTCAATGTTGACGAAGCCCGCAACACAGCCTCAGAATACGGGATAATGAGCATCCCGACAATGATTCTTTTTAAGTCAGGCGAAGTTGTTGAGAAGATTACAGGCGCACTGCCCAAGGAGCAGATCATGGACAAGCTCAGCGCCCACATATAAAAATGCCTATATACAGTTACCGCTGCGTTAAATGCGGTAAAGAATTTGAATACCTTTCCGGCGTATGCGGCGAATCAGATGAGATAAAATGCCCGGCATGCTCCGGCACCGAAGTAAAAAAACTTTTCTCTGCCTTCAGCGTTGGCAAGTCATCAGGTAAGATTCAGCCCCCATGCGGAGGCGGGTGCCCCGGCAGCTGCGGTTTAAGGAGGAAATAAAAAGTAAATGATAAGACCGGATAAGTTTACAACCAAGACCCAGCAGGCCCTGCAGGATATGCAGGCAGTTGCGGCGGAATTTGAAAATCAGGAAATAGATGCCGAACATCTTCTTCTGGCAATGCTGCGGCAGGAAAATTCCCTGGCCGCTTCGGTTTTTGACAAGCTTGAGGTCCGTTCGGAAACAGTTGCTGCGGAACTTACAGGCAGTCTTCAGAGAAGGCCGAAAGTTTCAGGGGGCAGCACATATGTCTCGAAACGCCTCGAGAAAATACTCAATACCGCTGCCGCTGAATCCGAAAAGCTGAAAGATGAGTTTGTATCTTCCGAACATATACTTCTTGCTATGGCTTCTGAGAAAGCAGGCGAGATTGCCGGGATATTCAGTTCCAACGGCATTACCCGGGAAAAACTTCTTCAGGCAGTCACGGAGATAAGGGGGCCGCAGCGCGCCTGTGATCCGGGAGCCGAGGACAAATACAGGGCTCTTGAAAAATATACCCGAGATCTTACCCAATTAGCCCTGCAGGGTAAGCTTGACCCGGTTATTGGACGCGATGATGAAATCCGGCGGGTTATGCAGGTCCTTTCCCGTAGAACAAAGAACAACCCCGTATTGATAGGAGACCCGGGTGTTGGTAAGACAGCTATAGCCGAGGGGCTTGCGCGCCGTATAGCAGCAGGGGATGTACCCGAGTCTCTTAAAAACAAGAAAGTTGCAGCCCTGGATATGGGTACTCTTCTTGCCGGCGCAAAGTTCAGGGGAGAGTTTGAAGACCGCCTTAAAGCCGTACTTAAAGAAGTGACTTCTTCAGACGGCGGTATAATAATGTTTATCGACGAACTTCATACTGTTGTCGGAGCAGGCGCCGCTGAAGGAGCCGTTGACGCTTCAAATATGCTTAAGCCCGCCCTTGCCCGCGGAGAGCTGAGATGCGTCGGAGCAACCACTCTTGACGAATACAGAAAATATATTGAACAAGATCC
>PWOI01000148.1 GCA_003557485.1 Elusimicrobiota bacterium
ATGGTTATCTGTTCAACCTGCGCCTTGGGATCCGGGATTTTCCCTACAAGAATATCACGGCATTTTTTTATCCTGGCTTTTGTATCTTTATCTAACATTGTTTTTGTTTCTTTCTTTAAATATATGCATTTATTGAAATGTAATCCTTGACGTATTCCGGGACTATATCCCGCCAGCCGTTTAGCGCTTTGAATTCATCCAGGGTGAGTTTGGGGTTATGGGCAAACTGTGCATACTGTTTATTTTCAACTATTTCCCTGATTTTATTATCCGTTACATAGGCCTTAAGATAGTTTTTAATATAAGGGATATATTTGCTCTCAGGTTTGTAGATTGAAATAAACTTATCAATTTCTTCCTCAAGCATTTCATCTTTTGACTTAAACTTGGGAATAACGCCGAATATGTATTCTATAAACTCCCTAAGAGAAATCCTTCTGTCCGCTTTGACGGCTTTTCTCAGCTTTTTAAGGTTAATGTAATCTTCCGGCTTATCAAAGACTTCTTCCCTGACGTATTCCTCTACCGCCGGGATATCTCCTTCTTCGTATTTTTTCTTTATAAACTCGTCTTTCTTTACCTGCTCTTTAAACCTGTCAAACAACTCCCGGTCAACTCTCATACCCTGATATCCGATAGCTTCCTCATCAAAAGTTTTTAATGGATCAGGTTTGTATATCTTAATTTCATCTAAAGGTATCGGAGGTTCTCCGCCTGTCCCGCCTGCTCCGGCAGTTTGAGGAAGTTTCAGTATTTCATCATAGTTAAATTTTTCTTCAAAATACTCCACGTTGGCAAAGAAATCAAAAAGCTTAAATCTTTCTTTTTCAATTTCAATTCTTTCTTTATAAGCGCCATCCTGTTTTGTATATTTAAAAGTAAACTTTCTTGTCCCTCTACCCTTTACCTGAACAAAATCTGTCGGTGAAAATATTGAACGCATAAGGCATATGTTCAATATATCCTTGCAGTCATACCCTGTCGTCATCATACCTACTGTTACACATACGCGCGTCTTGCTTGACTTATAGTTTTCAAGCATTTTTGTATACCCGTTAAGATTATTATTCGCAAAATTAACCGTATACTGCTGAGCATTGGGGATTACGGAAGTAACCTGCACGGCAAAATCAGAATTATACTTGTCCGGGAACATCTCATCGGCGTATTCATTTAGAATCTGTGTGATTTTTGAGGCGTGGTTCTGGCTTACGCAGAAAACAACACTTTTTCCTATTTCGCCGCTTACAGGGTCTTTTAAGGCGTTTTCAAGAAAAGTCTTGCAGAATATTCTGTTTGTTTTTTCAGAAAAGAACTTTCTTTCAAAATCTTTCTGATAGAAAGTTTTTTCCTCGTCTTCGTCTTCTTCGGTGGGAACCATTATTGAATATCCCCTGTCTGACAATAGTCGGGTAGTAATTTCCGTCCTCGCATCAGCAACTACAGGGTTAATCAGATAGCCGTCTTTGACGCCGTCTAAAAGGCTGTATCGAAAAGTCGGATCTCCGCTTTCACAACCGAACGTGCTGTATGTATCCAGCAGTTGCCTTCTTTCCCACTTGCGCGGGTCAAGTTCGCTTATATCATCAATATTTTTCAGGTAATCCTTAGGAGTAGCTGTCAGGCCTAATTTGTATCCTACGAAATACTCAAATACTGCCCGGCTGTTTCCGTTAATAGACCTGTGGGCTTCATCGGATATTATCATATCAAAATCAGTCGGAGAAAATAATTTTTGGTACTTATTGTTTGATGAGAGGCTCTGAACAGTCGACACAACTATTTCCGCCTTGTGCCAGTCATCCCTGTTCTCTTTGTAAATAATGGTGGTATAATCATTTTTTAAATAATCTGCCATATTCTTGTAGGCCTGGTTTTCAAGTTCAATCCTGTCAACAAGAAAAAGAATTCTTTTGGCGTTTCCGGATTTAAGAAAAAGTTTTATTATTGCCGCCGAAACAAGGGTTTTTCCTGTGCCGGTGGCCATTTCGAAAAGGTATCTTTCCTGGCCTTGTTTTGCGGCATTCTGCAATGCCTTAACCGCATTGAGCTGGTAGGGTCTAAGAAATACAAGGTTCTTTTCGTATATGAATGCTTCCCTTTCATTTTCATCAAGCCATCTGGGATCGTTCAGGTACCCTGGATACTGTGTTAATGCAATATAGTCTTCCCTGACTTCTTTCTCTGCCAGTTTCCGGGGGTTTGGCTTGTAATATTTGTAGTGGTTTGCCGATTCAGGCGTGGGAAATTTTGTTATAACCTGCGGATTTCCGTGTTCAAGATTCCAAAAATAATGAATGTTTCCGTTAGAGAGGATTATAAGCTTAACATTAAGAGACTGGGCATATCGTCTTGCCTGCTCCTTGCCGGAAAGAGGGTCTTTGTCTTCGGATTTTGCTTCGAGCACAATAAAAGGAAAGCCTCTATCATCAAGTAAAAGGAAATCAACGTAACCGCTGGAAGTCCTCTCAAAATCTTTTCCGAATTCGTCAATATCTTTTTCTTTTATCTTTACATTGGGTTCCAGTTGAATATTTGAAGGACCATCTTCCCCATCAAAAAATCGCCATCCGGCTTCTTGAAGAAGGTTATTTATCTTTATTCTAGCTTTAACTTCTTTTTTCATTTATTGTTATTTCTCGTCTATAATCGGACGATTTTTTAAAATAATCGGTCGATTATCGGTCGTTTTCATTCAAAATATATTTAACACCTCTACCTTTACCTACCCTCTTTAAAAGCCCAAATTTGATTAATTGGTTAAAATACCTTACTGCTGTATCCTTGACTATCCCTAAATTTTCAACACACCAGGATGTAGTTACTGAGCCGTTTGTAATTACCTCTCTCATTATTTTTCTTTGATTTTTATTCAATTTTTTTTCAATAGATGGTTTAATAATTTTGGGATAATCCTCTGGCGTCCTAATACGTTCCAGTTCATCTCCAGGTCCACAAAGTGTTACTAGGACCTCACCCTCAATTAATTTTATTTCAGGCTTTTCTAAGCCGTGGTTCAGCATGGCATCTGTCATTCGCTGAATTCCGGTTCCCCTTTCTTCCATTCTATCTAACAAATTCAAACCTTGAGCTATATTCGGATTTCTTGAACGCGATTTAGCCTGACCGCTAAGCAGTTTCCGCAATGTAAGATCTCCGGGCAGTTCACCGGGGCTTGTTACTTCAATTCTATCTTTAAATAGATTTACTTCTATACGCCTTCCGACATCTTCATAATCTCTGTGTGCCAACGCATTTACCAAAGCTTCCCGAACAGCTTCCTCAGGATACTCATCCACCTGCACACGATTAAGTCCTACTACCCTTAAAGGATGTCGCGTGTTTTTATTAATAAATGCAACTACTTCATCAATCGCAATAGCCAGAGGTTTTCTGATTGTGTCGTGATCTATCGGTTTATGCGTTTTTTTGGTATTGGGATATGCTGCAATTTGTACGCGCGTATGAGTAAACACTGCAGTTGGATCTTTGCCAAATAAAAGAATCCCGGCGGCGGTTCCAAAATATTCATCCTCATCCTTCCACAAATATCCACGCTGCCATAATGAATGGACAATATCTTTTTCTTCCAATTTTACTATTTCGGCTTTCTCAGCTTCAGACACCAATTTTCCCGCTAAACCCTTATCCATCTCATCCCAACTCAATTTATTTAATCTTTGACGCTCAAACGCGGAAGCAACCTGGATCGTCTTTTTGGCAATTTCCTCCTGAGAAGCCGTTGGCTCTATATTGTAAGTGTCTTTGATATGTTTTATAAGTCTTTTGCGGACTTTTTCTTGCAACTCTTCCGTATTTTCAAAGCGTTCATATTTATGATCTGCTTTTTTTATTTCTTTAATGAATTTTTCTGTTCTTGTGTCTCTTTCTAGAGTATTTTTTCCTTTAATTACTATTAATGTCGGCATTTTATTTTTTTGAGCTCTTGTATATTCTTTGTACGTTGCCGAAAGACCCTCTTTATCTATATCTCCGTATTTCTGCCATATTATTCCCAGATAAACCTGGCAAGTATCTAATAATTGCAAATAAGCTTCAGGGTCAGGTTTTAAAGGTGCAGGATATTCTTCATATAAAATCGGAACACAGTGTTCGGATAAAAAAGGATCAGTGGTTAATAATATTTGGAGAGCAAGTCTTTCATCTTCTAATTCTTTTTGGACTGAAC
>PWOI01000106.1 GCA_003557485.1 Elusimicrobiota bacterium
TGTTCTTTGGTCATTATACACCCGGGGCCCGCCGGAAAACCATACGGTTGAAAGTTTTTTGAAGCTTATTGCGGATCACGAGATTAATGAATATTCATATCTGAGGGAGCATCCCCGTAAAAGCGCCGCTGATTATCATAAAACTCTCTATCCCGGCCACAGGGAAGAAGAAGTATTTGGTTTTAAGGCGCGCCTGAGGAAGGAAGTGGATGATTCAACTCCGGGTATTATTCACAGTCTCCCGATACTGAATCACATAAAAGCCGACAACGCGGTCTTACCTCACAAGAAAATAGCTATTCGTATTCCTGAGAAAAGCAAATACCGGGACAGGCCCGGGGAAGAAAGGGTTGCAGTACCTGAGAAGGGCGATAAGGGTTTTGGAGAGAATCAGCGCCGTCTGGGTAGAATTATGGAGGCTCTTGATTTTCTTGATAAAAAAGCGGATAAGCATAGAAGCGGTATTCTTAAAGAACGCGTTGATAATTTAAGAAAAAAGACTGCAATTGTCGGTCTTGAAACACCGACCTTTCTGGTTTTTTCCGACCTTTCCGCGGGGGTATACCATCCAGTGCATGCCGGCAGAAGCCGAAACGTTCTTTATCTGCCCGTGAAGTTTATTGAGAAGGCTGATGTGGAGACAATTGCTGCCGTGCTGAATTTCGGGCAGAGATGGCTTGATACTTACAATATGCTTAAATCCAAAGGTGCTCCTAACAATATCTTGCATATGGCCCTTGCAAGGGAATCCAAACATATTATTGATTCTTACGAGGAAGATTTCTTCTATTCAGAGAGGATATATAGAACTTTTCAGGTTATGGCTGAGAGAGACCTTGAAACAAACGAAAACGAAATAATCCCTCTTCTTGAGACAAAGTTAGCCCGTGCGGAAAAAAGCTATGACTCGTTAGAGACGGAAACAGACGGCTTTACAAATCGTAAAGCTATCGAAAAACTCAGGTTTGAGTTTCTGGAAACTTCCAACCTTTACGGCCGTATTGCATACTATTTTGAAGGCCTTGGAGAAAGAGAGAAAGCATTTGAAGCATACAGAAGAAGGATTTCACTGATTAAAAAACTCCAGAGCGCTGAGCCGGGAGTTATGCCGTTTCAAAAACAGTGGGGCCTGGTACTTGAGTTGCTGCGTGAATGCCGTTACGAAGAATTTCTGGCGGAGCTTGAGACCCTTCTTACCGGAAAGAATTTCCCCAGGGAAATAGATGAAAGTGAAAAAATAATATGGAGCTCTTTTCTGCAAGGCAGTTTTGAAGAGCTTTATGATGAAATACATTATCTTCTGGATATGCAGGAAGCCGTAGCTGGTGAGGCAGAGGCCGTTCTCATAAGGGATTATCATTCTAAAGCAAGAAAGATGTTGCAGAGCTTTAAAAGTGCGGAAGTAGATGATGACATTGAGGCAGATGGTTCGGAAGTGGATGTATCCCTGTATAGAGAGATGACGGAAACAGCTGCAGTTTTTGAGGAAGTTAAATCAATTCCCTATGTTTTTAGGGAATGGGACAGCCCGGTTTCGGAAACAATTGCCGGGGGAGGTATGTGCGCCAATAAAGCCAGGGTTATGGTTGAGCAGCTTCGTGATAAAGGTATACAGGCAAGATACAAGGTCGTAAAAACCACTCCTTTCCGGGACTTCTGGGATCTCATAGCAGAGCAGGACCCTTCTCTTGAGCGGGAGCTGAGTTTGCTGCTTGACAGGGAAGAAGCCGATCACGTAGTGGTAGAGGTTGTTTTTTCGGACGGCACTGTTTCCGAGTATGACCCGTCGTTTGACCAGGAACTGGATGATATTATGAGAAGCCGGATATCAAAACCCGGCCCTAAAAGGTTGAAGGTTGAAGGTGTTTACGATAATCTGGACGATTATATTTATAAAAGGGAAGTTGCAGTTAAGGCCGGCAGGCAAGAGTTGAGGGAAAAACTTAACAGCGCTCTCGGGAATTTGAGAAGTGACTGGCGTGAATCTGAAAAAAGTAAAGATCCCGGAAAATCGGGTATGGCCCATCTTGCTGCTTCAGCGGGTGTTTCGGCTCTGGCACTGGCGGCTATACTTGGAGCCATTCTCTTTCCGGAAGCGGGTTCCTTTATCCGGGGATTTCTGGAATCTGTTTTTTCGTTAAATGTAATCAGTCTGTTTATGCAGGGGTACGGAGAAAGCGCTGCAGCAGCTTCGGTTCCCTTTTTCTCAATGTTATTTCTTTTGAATAGTTTAAAAAGCCCTGCAGGAATAAAAATAGGAAGGTTACATTTTACAACCGGCGGGGCTCCTTCTGAAAACAATATTATCTTACCTGTCCCGGAAGCCGGTTCCCCGGCCGGGCTGCAGTTTGATTCTCAGTTTGGAATAGACAGGGACAGCTTTATCCCGGAAAACGTTTATATCCACCCCAGCACCAAGGCAATGATTGAAGCCCTTATCTGGTTTGATGAAGTCTATGGCCTTGAAGGGAAAAAAGTTGTTGATATAGGAAGCGGACGGGGCGATCTTTCTCTGGCAGCGTCCAGGCTGGGAGCGGAGGTTCACGGTATTGACAGCTCGGGGGCAATAATTGAGTTTTCAAAATATGTAGCCGCAATGAATAATATAGATAATATCAGATTCACAGAGTCCGGCCTTGCGGAGTTATGGGATGATATGCTTGCGGATATAGTACTGGTAAATGTGAGCGGCTACAGCTTTGAATATGTTGTTGGTCTGGCAGCTAAAAAATATCCCGAGGTAAAGTATATTATCTGTTCCGGAGTAAATACAGCAGACAGCCGCGGGAAGACCTATCAGGAAGTAAAGGCTATTGCCGGGAGTAAGGGAGAAATCCGTTATGAAAAAACTGAAAATGCAGAAAAAATCGCTGAAGGGGTTTTCAGCCAGAGCTACCCGGTATTTGTAGTTGAACGTAAAGTAATAGATCCCGCCGCGGCGGACAAGTCCATTGAAACCCAATCTTTAGTAAGCCTGCCTTCAACTATGCCGTTTGTTGAGAAAGCTATTTATGAAATTGAAAGGGGCGGGCATAATATTTGGCCCCGGGAACCGTCTTATCCGGCAGAAACAGCTGACAAATCTGAGGCGGCCTTGGCGGAGCTTCAGTACTGTTCGGATATACTTTTTGAAATTATATGCCGGCTTGATAACTCAAAACTGTTTTATCTGGACGATAAAGGTAATGTGAATATTAAAAATTTTGATGATTGGAGAGGGCATGACCTTAGAAATATTTTTCTATTGCTGCAGTTTCAAATTGATGAGCTTTCCGGGATGACACTTTTTTCGCAGGAAGATGCTGATATGAGGGAATGGATTTTTACTGAAATGGATGAACGCCTGACACTGGTCAGAGAGTTGGCGGAACACGGTACAGAGGGTTACTTTGATAAAGCTCCTGAAAATGCAGGAACAGAAGAAGACCCGTTAGCATTTGGGGACAGAAACTACTTTTTCATTCACCATGCATTTGCCGGGCCTGATGGAGAGAAACGCCTTCAGGTTTTGCGTGAAGCCCTAAAGCGTTTTGACCGTGTGTATGAAAGCTTAAAAACACGGCTTCTGCCGGACGATTCAGCCGATCCGGATGGAGAGGCGACGGAGATAGGAGAGGAAAGATTTACTTTTAACGGAAAGGAAGTTGTTAAAAGGAAAAGAATCGTATTTTATCCCGACAGGCCCGGATTTAATCTGCATTCTACTTATTACGTTGGAGATGAATATGTGGGATATACCGACTGGGGCAACGAAGAGTACGGTTTAGAACTTCATTCCTGTTACGGACTTAGAGTTTTCGGTAATATGCGAGGGCAGAGGTTCCGTAACGAGATACTATTGAGGGGGCTATTTGATTCCGTAGCTGAGCGTGAAAGGCTTGGCCTTTTGCCGGTTGAATGGATTTCTGTTACTTCCAATATAGAAGAGGGCGAGAGCGATTTCTCCTACGACAGCACCAATTTTTTGGTTCGACTTGCGGAACTGGGATTTAAGAACAGTGATGTAATAAAGTCTGAATATCCTCAGGATGCTTCTGTTAAATCTCTTCTGGAAAGGCACTCCTTGCGTGATCCGAGGGTAACATATTACGCTAAGGTTGAGGATTTAAGGCGGAAGTATAGAGGTGAGCAGTCTGAATCTGATGTTAAGACTCAGAA
>PWOI01000091.1 GCA_003557485.1 Elusimicrobiota bacterium
CCGCCGTGAAATTCACCGGAAGAAATCTCCTCAACCTTTTCAAGCAGCAAATCTCCCGCTTTTCTTATGACTTCTGCCGGACGCTCCTTCGAAAAATCTATATCCGCTCGCATCTTATCACTTTCTTTCCTTAGCCAGTATACTGAGAATACTGCCGGAGCGGGCCTGCGGGCCCAGTAGTAAATCGGAATCTGGAAGTCGTTACCCCTTTCAACCTCATTCAGCAGGGCTGTTTCCATTTTTGACCGTTTGCCGCTTTTATAATCAATGACCCTTTCGTAGCCGGTCTCAAGACGATCTATCCGGTCATACCGTCCTTTAAGAGTTACTCCCCGGAAATCTATTTCAAAACTCTCTTCTGTAGAAACAACTTCAAATTCTTCATGTTTTATACAAGTGTAGTAGTTTTTGAGCATATCCCTGACTGCAGCAAACAAATTCCTACTTTCAAAAAAAGAATAAAAACCGATATCTCCCCAAATTTGCTTAAATCTACGGATACCTTCTTCGTACTTATTGAGAGATTCATTATGTATAATTTCCAGCAGCCTGTGGACTGCAATTCCAAGATACTGGTTAACCGTAGGTGGTTCTTTTATTTTGAGAATATGTGAATAAAAAAATTTCCTGGGGCAGGATGTGAAGCTTTTAAGGATTGTAGGAGAATACTTTTCAGGGAGGCCTTTTTTAACTTTATCGCAGAGACTCTCCGGATTAAATTCCAATATCCTTTTAAGAAACTTCAGGGCTGATTTTATTTCACCCTTTTTTTCGGAGGCATTCAATTTATCCATTTCGTCCGCAGGTATCACATCTGCAGCCTTAAGAAGGAAATCATGTATATCTATTATTTTTTCTCCCGATAAAAACTTTTCAGGGCTGATTTTTCTCTCCGCCACAAATGGAGAGATATCCGCGGACGCGCCGCTGTCGTCTGTCCTGTACCAGCAGTAAACCGTACTTTTTCCGCGGGTCCGGGCTATATTAAAAAGTCTTTTTTCAAACTCATACTGCTCTTCAACCCCCGGGTAAGGTTTAAGTTCCAGGTTTCTCCGGTCCTCAGAGGAAAGAAGAGGATTTTCCCTATAGGGCCTGGGAAACTCATCTTCATTCATATCCACAAGATAGGCCTTTTCGAATTTTTCTCCCTTGGACTGCTGTACAGTTATAATCCTTACAGCTTCAAGTTCAGGAGCATAAGGAATATCCATATCTTTGCCGAACCCCTTGAGAAGTTCCGAAAGGTTTTCCATAAAAACTTTGAACGTAAGGGGTTTTCCGTTGAACTTTTTGAAGTGCTCCGAGTATTCCTCAACAACCCTGAGAAAATAACCGTAAAGCGAGGCAAGAAATTCACAACCGGATGATTTTTTGAGAAAATCCAGTTCTTCCATAATGCGGTATATAAAAGAAGCAGCTTCAAGCCCGCTGCTTTCATCCAGAAGTCCTTTGATTTTTTCCTTAAAAAAAACGTATTCTTCGGGATATTCTCCGCCAAAAACCTCATCAAAAGCTTTTTTGCTGAGCTGCTGTTTTATACGCAGGGAATCAAGCCGGTCTTCACTAAGGGTTCCGGTTGAAATTATCGTTCTATAAATATCCAGTTCCGGAGAGTCAAAACCCTCCAGCACACACTTCAGGAAAGAAAGCAGATTTATTATCTCTTTCTGCCTGAAGAAACCCACACCTCCGCCTATTATATAGTTTACCCCCCTGCTTTTAAGGGCATCGGTAAAGCTTTCCATAGTTTCGCCGGAAGAGCGGGAAATAATGCAAATCCTATCAGGGCTGATACCCGATTTAATGTCCTCGGCTATATGGGATGCCACAGCCCGTGCCTGTTCGTCTCTTGTATAACCGCTTATAATATATTCCCCTCTTTGATTACCTGGCTCATTCATAATCTTGACTGCCGGAGTAAAATTTCTTTCCAGAGCTTCCCTGAAATATCGGGGCCGGGCGCCCCTGAACCTGTATATAGAGCTGCCGTGGCTCATTGAAATAACCGAGTCCGAAGCATTCTTCAGCAGGGCAATGACAATACGTGTCATTATGCTGTCCATATCTTCAGCCTCATAAACGAAAACCTTTTTAAACTTCATCAGGCCTTTTTGTTTTTCAAGGAGTTTTGCTGTAAAAAGTGTAAGATCGGCAAAATCAAGGTAATTGAATTTTTTAAGAACTTTAGCATATTTATTTTCCAGAAAACTCAAATCGGCATACTTTTCAGCGGCGGACCCGGAGAAATTTTTTGTGTTATTATTCCAACCGGGATTACGTTTCGATATATCAAGAAAATCCGATACGTCTTTTACCAGGCCACGGCCGAAACCTGTCACGAATCCAGGAGTAGCTCTGTTTTTAAGGATATTGCGCACAATAAGGCGTTTTTCAAAGTCGCTTACAACGCGAAAACCCGGATTTACATCTTCTGATAAATGATAATTTTCGCGAAGCACTTTTTTGCAGAATGAAGTTATACTCTCACACCACAACTCGGGGTAGGAGTTAAGCGACAGGCGGGCAGCCTCCTTAAACCGGAGTGCCGATTTACGCGAATTTGTAAGTATGAGAATCTCTCCAGAAGATGCCGAATTAAGCGCTTCGGCGATAGATTTTTTTAAGTATTCTTTTTTGCCGGAAGCGGGCGGACCGGTTATCAGTTCAACTGCCACGAATATAGAGTTTCAGGCGCTGGTTAGGATAAATACGGGCAGAAGAAAGGTTATTCCACTGTTTTATCTGCGCAACGCTGACATTATATCTGCGCGATATAACCCAGAGATTATCTCCCCTGCGGACATTATAGTATTCCACCCTTCTTATACGCCTGTTTATCTCCTCCTGGCTCAGGTATGCTTCCGAGGCAGGAAGCGATTCGAAATTCGACACAAATTTTTCGTAGTTTTCTTCGGGAATCCTTATATTGTACTCGCTCACCGGCGGCGTTACCATTCTTCTGATTTCGGGGTTCAGGAACTGAATATCACGTATATCTGTCCCGCTCAGAGATGCTATACTCCTTAAGTCGACAGCTCCCTTCAGAGTATATTTTCTGTAGCTCAGAGGACTGCTCTCAATGGTTTCAAATCCGAAAAGTTCAGGCTCTTTAGCTATAAAAATAGCTGCCATTATTTTAGGAACAAACTCTTCAGTCTCTCTGGGAAGATAAATTTCCCAATAGTCGTCCGTATTCCACCTGCGGATATTTCTTCTAACAGCAGTCGGGCCGTAGTTGTATGCAGCAAGAGCCATCTCCCAGCTTCCAAACTCTTCATAAAGGTCCCTCAGGTAAGATGCCGCAGCGCGGGTTGATTTGCCGGGATCCCGCCTTTCATCGACCCAGTAGTCTATTTCCAGCCCTTTCATTTTTGCCGTTCGCTCCATGAACTGCCACAGCCCCACAGCTCCGGCATGTGAACGGGCAAACGGATAATAACCCGATTCTATTATCACAACATAGGCAAGATCAAGCGGAAGCCCCTCTTCGGCAAGGATCCCCTTCACCTCCTCCATATAAATAGCGGCCCTTCCGAGATAACGGCTGAAGTGCTCCCTGCCCCTTGTAGTGTAATAGTTTTTCCATCTCTCAACCCTGGTATTATAGATAAGCGGAAAAAGATCGCTTTCTATAATTTCCGCCCTGTGCTGGTGTGAATGCGCTGATTTTAATCTTAAAACGGCAATCTCTGCATGAAACATCTCATAATCCCGGACGGTAAAATGATGGCGTGATTCAATCAGCTTAAGCAGAGCCCTGTCACTTATCTCTCTTGTAAGAATTATATCTCCTTTTGCAAGAGCTGCACGGGACTCTTCGATTTTTTCCGCGACAATCCTTGACAGAACACCTGATTCAATGGCATCAGACGGGGTTGCTGCCCTCGAAAACGCGCACGATCCTAAAAACAGGGCAGATAGAACAATAAGCGCGAAGTTTCTCATTTTTCCTTATCCTCTTTTCTTCTATCCTCGGTGCGCTGCAGAAGTTCCTGCTGAAGCCCTCTTACCCTCTCTATCGCGTTTTTTTCACTTTCGGGATCCGGACTCATCTCAATTTTCAAATGCATCCCCTCGCGTATTTTAAAAGGAAATGCATCGGAAGGAAGAAGCATTTCTCCCCCTTCCTCAAGTATAATGACCGCAACTCTGCTGTCCTCTATTCTGTCTATAAAACCTTTCATTTAATCCTCCTGCAGTAATTTTCCGCATGAAAATGCTTTTCAAACCACAAAAACTAAAGCTATTCTAATAAATTTCACCCGGTGTATCAAACTTGAGCCAAAAGACATTTTTTTATAATATTCATTAAAAGACGTACGGGTATAAATAAGGAGGATAGAAAATGCCTTTCATTATTGTAAAAATGTGGACCGGGAGAAGCGCGCAGGAGAAAAAGGATCTTATTGAAAAAATGACACAGGCAACTGTTGAAGCCATAAAATGCCCGCCCCAAGCCGTACAGATTGCCATAGAAGAGCTCAACAAAGAAAACTGGGGAATATGTGGCAGGCCCGCTTCCGAGCAGTCTTAGAATTGACTTGCAGGCTACTTAAAGTACATTGTAGTTGTTTTCCTTATATGTACTTACTAAAAGAGAAATCAACCTAAGTACATTATTAATCTGTCCTTAATTTCGGCTTTATCAAAACCGAACATTATAGATATATTTTCAAGGGCCTCAGGGCTGTAGAAGAATACATGCGACGGGTCATTTTTGTAATACCAGCGGTCAAAATTCACTTCATCTGAATATATTTCTGTCTTGCAGAACAGCATCCCCCCTTTTTTCAGAATATTCCTTAGGAGCGTAAACTCGTGCCCGGGATTTCTGAAATGTTCTATAACTTCGCAACATGCAATGTAATCATATTTATCTTTAAGAAGCTCGGGCCTGTTTCTGAAAAACGGATCGTACTGAACTATATTATATTTTTCCTCGGAAAGCATTGCAGCTATAGGAGATTCGGCGCCGGACCCGAAATCAAGTCCTCTATGAAAAGGCGAGAACCTTTTTTTTATCGCATCAACAATTCCTGATACAAATCTCCGGTATCCCGGCTCATCAGGATCATTATTATGCTCCTGGTATCTTTTTTTTTCGCCTTCCGGGGAAAGGAACGATTTGCGCTCCATAAAGACAGAACCGCAAACGGCGCATTTTAAGTATCTCCTTGAAGCTGCTTCGGCGAAGAAGGAGGATTTGCCGCGACATAGAGCGCAGGCGGGGTCAGAATGCATCCCGCCTGAAAAAATCAACACAGTTTTTTACAGTAGTAAAAAGGAGCGTTCGCATACCGTGACGGCCTGCCATCCCTGTCACCCTGGGTTTATCATCCACCAAAAGAATATCGTCCGGATTGAGTCCTGTTTCCCCGGCAGGCAGCCTGTAGAAACCATCATCTTGTTTTGTCAGCCCTTTTTCAAATGATATGCATTTATAACTGAAGTGTTTTAAAAAACCGTATTTCCCGTCAAGCTCGTATATCCAGTTTGTCTGGTCGGAAAATAAACCGATCATGTATTTTTCAGAAAGCCTTTCAGCAAGCTTAACCATATCTTTACGGGGCTGGAAGTTATCAAGAATAAGGTCCCTGCAAGGCGTCAGGTCTTCATCCGTATTAAGCAGTTTTGAAACTGTTTTCCAGTATACTTCTTCCGGAACTTTTCCTGCTGTGTATCCTGTGCCTATACCAGCCTTTTTACCTGCTATTTCGTACATTTCATCAAAACTCATATTAAATCTCTGAGCCATTTTAAGAATTCCCAGCTGGAAGCCCTCCGGTGCCAGAACCCCGCCGTAATCAAACATAATCATCCGCTTACCTTTTAAATTCACAGCCCCAGCTCCGTATCTATTGATTTCATAGCATCAAGGCATTCACCTATAAAATCTTCCAGTTCAAGGCCGGTATTAATACAGCTTTTTATCTGCTGCCGGTCTGCTCCGGCCGCAAAACGTTTCTCGGAGAATCTATTCATAAGAAACTCCATATTTACCGGCTTCAGTTTCCTGTCCGGATGCATAAGGGCCGCTGCCACTATAAGACCGGTAAGGGGGTCGGCGGCATACAGGGACCACTCAAGAATATTATCAGGATTTTTTTTGCCGGCATGCGCTTTAACGGCGTCAATAACCTGCTTTGACGCTCCCATTTCCTTGAGTATTTCGGCAGAATCAAGCCCGTGCCGGGCAAAATTATCTCGCGTGGCATCATAATCAATATCATGGGCAAGCCCTGCAAGCGCCCAATCACTACTCTCAAGCCCGAACCTGTACGCAAGCCGTTTCATACACGCCTCGGCTGCAAGCATATGTTTTATAAGGTTTTTATCGGAAACTTTTTTTTCTATTTCCCTGATCACATCATTCCTGTTCATTCTTAAAACTCCAGATTCTCATCGGCCTTTATTTCGTCTATTTTTCTTTTTTCTCTTTTTAAAATAGTCTTAAACCCTTTTTTTCAGTTCAGGTATTTATTTATTTTCCGCATAAAATCTCCAAACCTTTTGCGGATCATTTTATTGTCACCTGCAATCCTTCTGCTCTCTTTAAGCATAATCTCTACATCCTTCCTTGATATTTTGTTGCCTTTACCGGAACTGACCGAAAGCAGTGTGGCGCAGGCTAAAATAAGCGGTATAAGACAGAAAAAACGGATGCTTTGCTCCTGCAGGGGAATAAGTGACACATACTCCACCGCATCCTCCAGGCCCCCCAGGGCCCATCTGCAAAGAGCAGAAACTGTTTTTTTATCGGCCGCCGGGCCTGAGGCCGTATCCGTAACGGTCCGGGGAACATACATCCACCCTCTTTCAATGTCTTTTTTCCAGTCCTTGGCTATATTTGTAAGCTGAAGCCCTTCTCCAAACCCGGCATCATATTTCCGGAGTTCTTCTTTAAACGGAGTTACGGCATCATTCAGGACAAAAATTTCTGTAAGCATTTTTCCAACGACCCCGGCAACATAATAACAGTATAAGCGCAGTTCGTTGAAGTCCTTCATCTGGTAGACTCTGCAGCAGCAACCCGCTTTCTTATCCTGGAATTCAGCCATACCCTCTGAGGTTTCGGCAATACGGGAGGATAAAACTCTTATGAAAGGAGAAGGAAGCGAAAAGTATACTTCAAAGATTTTTTCCCCGTTAAGCATAAGTTCTCTTTCCGGGGATTCTTTCTTCCATATATTTCTAAGAGGCTCGTAAAGTTCAAGCGCCTCTGAGAGGTTTTTACTGTCCGTGAAAATACGGGCAAATTCCCTCAGGTTTTCCGCTTTTTTAGCGGCGGACTGAAAAACAGAATCCTCAATGCAGTCCGCCATCCTGAAAAGAAGGTACCCGCTTAAAACTGCCCTGTGGGTCAAACCCTCAAGAGTACTTATATTGAGGGCAAAAGTACGGGAAACTCCCGTGAGTATCTTTTTTGAAAACTCCCAGCTGTCCTTCATAACTGAAGAAACCTACAGAATGGGAAGATACGAATCAATTTCATAATTGGTAACTCGGGTTCTGTACCGGTCCCATTCAATTTTCTTGTTGGCTATAAAGCTTTTAAATACGTGTTCCCCCAGCGCCTTTTTCAGAAACTCAGATTTTTCCGCCGCCTGTATTGCTTCTATAAGACTGCCGGGAAGAGTTTTTATCCCCCTCTCCTTCCTTTCTTTTTCAGTAAGGCGGAAAACATCGTACTCTACCGGATCCTCCAGCATATATTTGTTTTTTATCCCTTCAAGTCCCGCAGCAAGCATAACGCTGAAGGCAAGATACGGGTTACAGGCGGGATCGGGGAACCTCAGTTCAACCCTGGTGGCATTCTCCTTGCCCGGCTGGTAACGCGGAACTCTTATAAGGGCGGACCGGTTTTTCTGTCCCCATACAATATAAACCGGCGCTTCGTATCCGGGGACAAGACGTTTGTAGGAGTTTACCCACTGGTTTGTTATTGCGCATATCTCTCCGGAATGCTTCATTATACCGGCTATGAAGCTGCGTGCAACAGGAGTAAGCTGATAATCCCCGAATTCATCGTAGAAAGCATTCTTTCCGTCTTTAAAGAGAGACATATGCACATGCATCCCGCTTCCGTTAACTCCGGTTATCGGTTTGGGCATAAATGAAGCATAGGCCCCGTGATTCATAGCTATTGCCTTTACCGCCACTTTGTAGCTTATCACATCATCAGCCATCTCTATTGCCGGAGCGTACTTAAGGTCTATCTCGTGCTGGCTGGGCGCCACTTCATGATGGGAATACTCAACCGGTATTCCCATATTTTCAAGAACAAGTATTGTATCACGCCTCAAATCATGACCAAGATCAAGAGGAAGGAGGTCAAAATATCCCCCTTCATCCATAATTTCGGGAGAGCGATCGTTTTTGAAATAAAAATATTCAAGCTCAGGACCGACATTGAAGGTGTCGAACCCGGCTTTTTCCATTTCTTTAAGATTTTTTTTCAGCACATAACGGGGGCACCCGCAGTAGGGTTCACCTTCGGGAGTCCTTATATCACAGAACACTTTCGCAACTGCGCCCTCTCCCTGCCTCCAGGGAAGCAGTGTAAATGTGGAAGGATCCGGCATTGCTATCAGATCGCTTTCGTAAATCCTGGCAAAACCTTCTATTGAAGATCCGTCAAAACCCATGCCGTTTTCAAAAGCGTTTTCAAGTTCCGCCGGGGTTACCGAGAAGGATTTTACCTGTCCCAGTATATCTGTAAACCAGAACTTTATAAATTTTATTCCTTTTTCTCTGACTTCTTTAATAACTTCGGCCTTTTTAAGTCTTCTGTCTCTCATTTTTTAATATCTCCTCTGTTTTCTGGATTATAATAAAACGTATTATTTTTTCAATTTTAAGTTCTTAAAAGGAAGAGTAATGCCGGATATATATTTATAGACAGGAACCTTTTATTCTTTAACGTCCCGATGTATGGTTATAAGAGTTTTAAATGCGTGATTTTCTATTTCTTCAAGCACAGATATGTATTGGTCCCATTTACTGTCATCGTCCTCTGTGGCACGAACAGCCTGCATACGCATTTGCTCTGCAAGAGCCTGAACCTCGGATATCCTGCCCTGCTGCATAAGCTCCTGCATCCTGGCGGCCATCTCTTCGGATGACCGCTCCATTTCTTCCATTGATCCGCCTTTATGGTAATCTTCTATCAAAGCCCTGGCAAGGTTCATCTCTCTTCCCCGGCTGTCCGTTCTTCCGGAATCGGGGAAATAAGACCAGGTAAGATGTATAAACCTGTCAACCGCCTCATTGTAATCTTCCCAGTCCCTTCCCGAGAGCCGGGCAACAAGAGCCTCGAGAGGCCTGAAATAATCGTGCTGGTACGAAGCCATATGTATGTCCTGTTCAACTCCGGCATACTGCTGGCGAGGATCTTCATCGGGTTTTTTCGTTTTTACCATTACTCCGAGACGGTCAGGCTGAAGAGCCGCTTTTCCCACCCTGATTCTTTTTACTGTATAGTTATATTCTCTGCCCTGCCGCACTTCTTCCATATCTCCAAGCCGGCCTTTATAAAACTCAACCACTTTTTCAATAGGGTCGGCTGAATAAAAAGCGCTGACATACTCTGAAAGGTATTCAGGAATCTCATGGTCCGCTGCCACCGAACCGGGATAAACAGGCGCTACCAGCTCGGCTTGAGCAAATCGCAGGTTCACAAAACCTGCAAAAGAAAAAAATCCAATCAAAAAAAAAGAAAAGAAAAATTTCATTTTGACCTCCGTTTTACAGGTCGTAATCACCCGCTTTTTCGGGCTGGTAGAGTATTTCTTCAATTTTAATGCGGCTTGTGCCTCCGGGCACAGGCCACTCAACAATATCCCCTTCCGAATAACCCAGAATAGCTGTTCCTACCGGCGACATAATTGAAATCCTTCCGCTGTCTATATCGGCATCCTCGGGAAATACCAGCGTAAAAACAACCTCCTCGTCATTATCCAGGTCAAGCATGCGGATTTTTGAGTTCATTGTTACAATGTCGGGAGGGATTTTTTCCGGCTTTACCCGGCTGGCTTTTTCAAGCTCATCGTTTAAGTCTCTTATATAATCCGGGCCGTCATAGGTAAACTCGTTAACTACAATGGTAAGTTTTTTTAATCGTTTATAATCAAATTCAGTAATATAAATTTTTCTTTTCTGCATCTTTAAAAGCCTCCGGAAGGTTACTTATTCCATACCAGATTATATATCTTAACATCAAATTTTACAATCACATTCAGGGACCGGGTAAGCGC
The DNA here is from genome assembly GCA_003557485.1 of Elusimicrobiota bacterium. GTDB lineage: Bacteria > CG03 > SLGR01 > SLGR01 > PWQF01 > PWMP01. The sequence goes on from PWOI01000091.1 coordinate 10,254, forward strand.
CGTTCCATACTACTCTCCTGTAAACATCAGGATCCGTATCCCCTTCGGTATTGATAAGAAGAACCTGAGATTTTTTTCCCAGACCCGCAGTTTCTCTTAAATCAGACAAGGACGGGCACTGCATAATGAAACTTAAAACCCCGAGCGTAACAGCGCCTGACTCACCCGAAACTACAGCAGGGTCATTCTTCAGCGGAACGGCATATATCCTCATACCCCGGGCAGCCATATAATCCGGACAGGATATAAAAATATCAGCACAGCTACTGAGAACCTCCCATGAAAGAGGGTTCGGAACCCCGCATGAGAGACCTGCCATTATAGTATTTAGGTCTCCTTCAAACAAATGCGGATTCCCGTCTCCTATACGAGCCGACTCGTAAATGCAGGCGGCTTTATCGGGTTCTATAACTATAAAAACAGGCGCCTTATCTCCTAGAAGACCTTTGTAGAAAGCCACCACTGAAGCAGCAAGAGAACCCACTCCAGCCTGTACCAGCACGTGGGTCGGGTATTCTGTCCCTGACCCGGAAAACTGCCGCTGAGCCTCAGAAAACATTGTAGTATAACCCTGTATAACCCACCTAGGAATTTCTTCGTAACCTTCCCATGCGGTATCGGATATAACCTGCCAGCCGTTACGGGAAGCATCCTGCTTAACACTTTCAACCGCATCGTCATAGGTCCCGTTAATAACCTCAACACTGGCTCCGTAGTTCTCAATAGCTTTTATACGCCATGAACTGGTACCACGGGGAACATAAACAACTGAACTGTGCCCGAGTTTTTCAGCCGACCACGCAACACCCCTTCCATGATTGCCATCAGTTGCCGTTGCAAATGTAATGGTACCGAGCTTGCTTTTAACCTCGGATGAAGTAAGATCCTTAAAGTCTATATCTTCCTTTATGCCCAGGCGTTCCTTAAGATGCATATATATAGCATAGGATCCCCCCAGAACCTTAAAAGAATTGAGGTCAAACCGTTTTGACTCGTCTTTTACCCATATTCCTCCGAGACCCAGCATACACGACAGGTTCTTAAGGCTTTTTAACGAACCTGTTTCATAGCCTGATACTTGTGAATGAAATTTCAGAACACGCTCCGGGACTGCTTCAGGCATAAGATTCAATACGGGGGCCGGCTTCGGTGAATTATCTTTATTTTTGTTAATTGTCCAGTCTAAAAGCTTCATATAAAAACTCCTTTCGTTCACTTGCAGAGTGCATCTCAGTCTTTTCCCTTTTGTTTTAACAGGTGCCTGTCGCACATTTTATCAGGGTCAACTTTCCACATTCTCATCAACTGATGATTCCCGCTGCCTTTAATTTCCTGCCGTCTAGCTTTATAATATCCCTGTTTCTCCACCAGGTAAGCTGCCTGCGTGCGTAGTTACGCGTAGTTTTTTTTATTGCCTCAACGGCCTCTTCAAAAGATAGCTCTCCTTTTATATAAGATGCTATTTCGCCGTACCCTAACCCTTCGAAAACAGGGGCGCCGCGGCCATATTTCTCCAGAAGTTTCTCAGTTTCTTTTTCTATCCCCATTGAGCACATCCTGTCCACCCTTCTGTTTATTCGGCTGTAAAGTTCCTCCCTTTCCCACGATATACGCAGAGCTGCGAAGTTATATGGAGGAGGAGAGGTTTTCTTTAAAAGTTCACTCATTTTTTTACCTGTCTGGATAAAAACACCAAGCGCCCTTATAATCCTTTTTCTCATATTAGGATGTATTTCCGATGCCCTTTCTGGATCTTGATCCTTAAGCTGCCGGTAAAGTTCTCCTGTAGGTTCAAGTTCCAGATTTTTCTCAACTTCTTCATCAAGAGGCGGAATATCGGCAATACCTTCCATAAGGCTTGTTACATAAAGCGCTGTTCCCCCGGCCACAACCGGAAGTTTATTCTTCCGGTGCAGATTATCTATCACGGAGCGCGCGGTCCGGCAGAACGAACCGGCGTCATACCACCGGTCCGGTTCTATTATATCAATTAGATGGTACCTTACTTCTTTTAAATGTTCCGGAGGAGGTTTTGATGTAAGTATGTCCGCATTGCGATAAACCTTCATTGAGTCGGCTACTATAACTTCTCCCCCGCATTCACGCGCAATTTTGTGGGCAAGGGAGGCCTTACCGCTTGCAGTAGCCCCGGTTATAACAAGAACCGTATTATCTTGAAAATCTTGTATCAATCTCTTTTTCCGTAAACCTTATGATCACCGGACGCCCGTGAGGGCACCTGTGAGGTACCTGGCAGCTGTTAAGCTTGTCTGTCATCTCTTTTATTTCCTCATTTGTGAGGCTGTCCCCGGCCATAACGGAAGAGCGGCAGGCTATAAGTTTAAATATTTCATCGGCAAGTTCGTCTCTGGAAGGGCTTTTGCCTGCTTTTTCAACTGTTTCTATTATTTCCTCAATCATTTCCGCTGCCTCTTCTCCGCTTATTGTTTTACCCACACAGGCCGGCACTGCCGTTACCTTGAACGCAGACGGCCCGAATTCTTCTATAATCAACCCGTATTCCCTTAGCAGCCCCGTATAATTTGCCACGATATGCGCTTTTGAACGTTCCAGTTCAATTACTTCAGGAATAAGAAGACCCTGTACCGCCGGCTTGTCCGCGACCGCTTCTTTTTTTAAATTTTCGTAATTGATTCTTTCCCACGCCGTATGCTGGTCTATAAAAAGTATCCCCTCGTCATCCTCGGCAACAATGTACTTGTTTTTAAACTGGAAAGCCGGCCTTATTGACCCCTCTCCTGAGGGTGCCCGACCGGAGTCTGAAAGAGACGGCGGAGAAAAACTGAATTTTCTAACCTCACTGAGATCTATATCCTTCAGCTTTTCCAGTGAAGTCCTTTCCGGCTTACTGCCCGGACGGGAAGCAAAACTGCGAACGGGCCTTCTTTTGTCTTTTTCTGCTCCGGAATATCGATCCGGCATCAAGTCATCCTGCTGTATATCAAAAATCCCCGGGGTTTTTTCAAGTGCGCTTTTCAGTACTTTTGAAACAATCTGGTGAACGCCCTGCTGATTGACAAATTTTACTTCCCGTTTGGCGGGATGCACATTCACATCAACAAATTCAGGTTTCGTATTGATATAAAGCACGCAGGCCGGATATTTTCCCTGCGGAATAAACTGCCTGCAAGCCCTTGAGATTGCATGCAGCACAAGGGGAGAATAAACGCTCCGTCCGTTAACAAAGACATAGATGCGCCCCCTGTTGGAAAAAGACAGAGATGGAAAAGATACATACCCGGAAAGGCGAACATACGGATTCTCAAAACTTACCTCTGCAAGCTTTTCCGAGAGGTTTTTCCCGGCGACCTCACAGAACCGGTTTTTTACATCAGCGGGAGGAAAATCAAAAAGCAGGCGTTCCTTTTCATTAAGCGCAAACGAAACCTCGGGGCTGGCAAGAGCCGCCGCTTCAACCGTCTCTATGATATGTTTTTTTTCCGTGGCATCGGATTTAAGAAATTTTCTTCTGGCCGGAGTATTATAGAAAAGGTCCTTTACCTCTACAGTAGTACCCCTGCCACGGGCAGCCGGCTGTAATTCGGGCCTGGAACCCCCACCCAGCTTAAACATTACAGGCTGGCTATTCTCCGCCTTTGTTGTAATTGACATTCTGGATACAGCTCCTATGGAAGGAAGAGCTTCACCCCGGAATCCCAGAGTTTTGATTTTTTCAAGATCTACGGCACTTTTAATTTTTGATGTCGCGTGCCTTCTAACAGCAACTTCAACTTCCGAACCGCTCATCCCGTTTCCGTTATCGGATACACGCATTGTCTTCCCGCCCGCTTCAAAAGAAATATCCACCCGGGACGCCTCTGCGTCTATTGCGTTCTCAATAAGTTCCTTTACTGCCGAAGCAGGCCTCTGGACAACTTCACCGGCAGCAATCATGTTTATCACATCAGAGGAAAGTATATTAATCTTCACTTTTTATCTGCTCCTGAAGGTCTTTTATTATATTCATAAGCTCAAGCGGGGAAATTTCTTCCAGGTTAAGCTCTTTCAATTTCGCCCTGTATTTCCTGTCTCCGTATTCAAAGAGGCCCATTTGGTCCTGGTTCTGCCGGGGTACTGGTCTCGGATAACCCCTTGAATTATATTCTTCCTCTTCAAGTTTTCTAAATATGTCCCAGGCTCGCTTTATTACTTCACCCGGAACTCCGGCAAGTTCTGCGCAGTGTATTCCGTAAGATTTGTCGGCGCTGCCCTCATTAAGCTTTCGAAGGAAAACAATTTTCCTTTTATCTTTCCATTCCCTGACGCTGAAATGATAGTTTTTAACAGAATCCATGCAACCCGCCATTTCAGTTAATTCAAAATAATGCGTTGCAAAAAGAGTCCTGCTCCCCATTTTATCTATTTTTTCGAGAACCGCCCAGGCAATACTGATACCGTCAAATGTAGAGGTCCCTCTTCCCACTTCATCCATAATAAGAAGGCTTTTCTCCGTAGCGCTGCTTAGTATAGCAGCTACTTCGGTCATCTCAACCATAAAAGTTGATTCTCCCGCTGCAAGGTTTTCTCCGGCTCCTATTCTTGTAAAAATTCTGTCAGCTATACCTATTCTTGCTTCACCCGCAGGCACAAAACACCCCATCTGGGCCATTATTGTTATCAGGGCAACCTGCTTAAGGTAGGTAGATTTGCCTGCCATGTTGGGGCCGGTAATGACAAGTATTTGATGCCGCCCGCTTTCTATAAAAGCATCATTCGGCACAAATTCGTTAACCGGTAGATTACGTTCCACCAAGGGATGCCTGCCATCTTTGATTTTTATTATTTTTCCGTCATCCACCCGGGGCTTTACATATGAATACTTTACCGAAGCAGAAGCAAAACTGTTGAGCGCATCCAGACGAGCTATTAAATCAGCATTCATCTGTATAGTTTCAGATAAACTGCATACTTTCTGCCTTAAAGAACTGAAAATACTGTATTCAAGGGCGCACTTTTTTTCTTCGGCGCCAAGAATTGAATTCTCCCTTGCCTTGAGCTCTCCGGTAATATATCTTTCAGCGTTTACAAGTGTCTGCTTGCGGGTATAATCTTCCGGCACTTTTTCCACATGAGTTTTTGTCACCTCGATATAGTAACCGTGGACCTTATTATAGCCAACTTTCAGGGAAGGTATCTTGAGCCTTTTTCTTTCTTTCTCCTGAAGCGCGCTTACCCATTTTTTATCCCCTCCGGATTGCTCTATAAGCGCATCAAGCTCTTTGGAGTAACCTTTTTTTATCATCCCCCCTTCCTTTACAGCAAGAGGCGGACTATCTACAAGGGAATTTTGAAGTTCTGCTGAAAGCTGTTTCATTTCATCAAGCCCGACGGCTATCTCTTTCAGAATCGCAGCCTCTGTTTTCTTAAGCAATTTCTTTATATCCGGTATTACATTGAGAGAATCTCTGAGTGCCACAAGATCCCGCGCGTTGGAGGAACCAAAACCGGCTCTCGATATTATTCTTTCCATATCATTAACGCTTTTTAATATATCTCCCAGCCGGGAAGAAAGAATCGCATCTTCACAGAGCTCCTGTACGCTGTTAAGCCTTTTCCTTATTACTCCTGTTTCTTTAAGGGGCCTTGCTATCCACCTGGCAAGTTTTCTTTTGCCCATGGAAGTAGCGGTAAAATCGAGTATTCCAAAGAGAGTATTTTTCTTCCCTCTGTCCTGAAGGTTCTTTAAAAGCTCCAGGTTTTCCTGGGTGTTCCTGTCAAGAACCATATGCCTATCGGAAGTATAAAACCGAAAATTTTTCAGTACGGATTTTTTTCCTTTCCCAGTTTCCCTTATATAGCTTACAAGGGCCCCGCAGGCTGCCTCCGCAGACGGGCTCCTGTCAAGTTCCCAGCCTTTAACGGTAGCAATTTTGAAATATTCCTTAATCTCCTCTTCAGCCTTTGACGGAGTAAAATACCATCCATCCCTTTCAGTCACGGATATTTCAGGAAATCGCAGCTTCAACATCTCCCTGAGTTCGTCATTATCCTGGCTTATGAGAGCCTCCCTTACCGGAAACCTTGAAATCTCCGCCTCCAGTGAAGCCCGCCTTTTAAAGGAACTCCCCATAAAATCACCTGTTGAAATATCAAGAAACACAACCCCCCATTCTCCCGAAACCTCCGCTATTGATAAAAGAAAATTATTTTCATCATTTGAAAGAAGTTCATCCTCAATAACTGTTCCCGGAGTAATAACACGAACCACTTCTCTTTTCACTATACCTTTGGATTTAGAAGCTTCTTCAACCTGCTCGCATACTGCTATTGATTTTGAATGGTTCAGTAATTTCTTAATATACCCGGAGGCGCTGTGATACGGTACCCCGCACATTGGGGTTCCCTGCCGCTTTGTTAGTGTTACCTCCATAAGTTTGGAAGCTTTTATGGCATCTTCGCCGAAAAGTTCGTAAAAATCACCCAGACGAAAAAAAAGAAAGCAGTCCGGATATCGCGATTTTATACTTTTGTACTGCTTTGTAAGGGGGGTCTCTCTGGACACTTAGCCTTATTTATTTTTGCCGTTATCCTGTCCGTAAGATTCTTCGGAAGGTTCGTACTCCTCTATTTTCTCCTCAAGCTCCCTTATTTTAAGCTGCAACTTCTCTTCCTTGGCTTTAAGGGCGCCGTTATCCTTATCAAGAATAGAGATTTTCTTCTTAAGTTTCGATTGGGACAGAAAGCCCAGCAAGGCGGAAAGAACAACACCAATAAGTATTGTTCCAAGCACTATTACAACCAGAGACATATTTGAAATAATGGGCCTATTGAAAAAATAGATATTAACCGACTCTTGATTTGATACTGCAAATACTGCAACCAAAAAGGCAAAAAGACTTAATATTATAAGTTTAAACTGACTCATTTTTCTCCCTCTTCTTTAAATTCCTTTTTTATACTCTTGCCGCATAGCGGGCTGAAACTGCATCCCGGAAAACAGGCTTTATCACGTTTAACAATAAATCTCACTTCACATATATCGTAATCTTCAGCCATTTTTTCAACCACCTGTTTAAGTTTACGGCTTTCTTTATCGAATGTCACTCCTACCATATGCACATCTTCAAATTTTCGTTCAACCCGCACGATCTTGCCGCGCATTTGTCTCTTAACTCCCATAAAATCCAGATCAAGTTCTATCATGCTGCCTTCCGGAATATGGTCAAATACAATCAGGGCCATGCCTCCCGCGGAAATATTAGCAAGTATGCCGGGAATTGTCTTGTCATAATGTTCGCTGTGAAACTCAAGCCGCATCGGCTTTGCAATTGAAAGCGTAAGCGGCAGCCTCTTATTTGATCTTCTTTCGTTTTCAGTCATTAAGTACCTCTTCTGCTTCTATAGCCTGCCTGATCGCGCATTCTTTGAAATTTTCAAGTATACATATGCTATGTTTCTTTTATTCTTATAGATATTTTTATCTTTTTTTTCAAGTTCTGACGCTGCACCACCACAGAATAAACTTACTGTTCTTCTAGTTTATTCTCTCGCCTTTAAGCGAATGCGGAAGAGCCTTTTCTATTCTTACCCTTACCTCTTCTCCGGCTGCCGCCCTGGAACCTTTAAAATGTACAATTTTGTTTTCACCCGTCCTTCCCGAATTTTCTCCATCAGAAAAAACAGTTTCCTCCCTCCCCTCAAAAAGCCTGTTTCTTTCAAGTGAAGCTGCATTACACATTTCATTAAGCTTCTTCAGCCTATCTTGTTTTTCTTCTTCTGTTACCGTTTCTTCATACCCGGCAGCTTTTGTTCCGGGTCGCGAAGAGTATTTAAAGGTATAACTCTGGTCAAATTTAATTTTTTTAACTGCATCGATTGTCTTTTCAAAGTCAGATTCTGTTTCTCCCGGAAATCCGACTATAAAATCAGTTGAGATAGAAGCAAAGGGAATTGTTGCCCGGATATAAAGAGCTGAATCCAGATATTTGGATAAAGTATATCTCCTCTTCATCTTTTTAAGTATTTTGTCGGACCCGGACTGCAGGGGTATATGGAACATATTACAAAGGGTCTCGTTCTCCCGAACAATATCAATTGTTTCGCGGTCCATCTTGCCCGGATATGAAGTTAAGAAGCGGACCCTCTTGAGTCTTTTCACAACCGCTGCTTCTTTAAGTATCTCTTTAAATTCCGGATGGGAATTTACCGCCTGGCCCAGCAGCGTTATTTCCTTTATACCCTTACCGCCAAGAACCCGGCACTCAGCTATTATGTCTTCTTTTTTACGATATTTTTCTCTTCCCCTGACATAGGGTACTATACAGTACGAACAGAAGTTATCGCAACCTCTCATTATCGGGACATACCTTGCAAATTCTGATTCCCCGGCGATGACACCCGGAAAAAACTCTTTGTAGTCCCTGTTTTCGGGATCGTCCGTAAAAACACCTGATCCTGCCCCATCATAAAGAATGCCGGGCAGTTCAAACATCAAAGAAGGCCCTGCAACGACATCAACGTGAGGAAGGCGTTTTTTTATTTCTTCACCCATCCTTTGAGCCATACAACCCACAACGCATATTTTAATGGAGGGCTTTTTATCTTTAAGGAATTTCAGCCGCCCTATATGTGAAAGGGCTTTATTTTCAGCGTGCTCCCTAACTGAGCAGGTATTGTATATAACAACATCGGCATCCGACTCATCGGAGATGACACTTCCGCCATATGCGGCGAAAGATTCCTCCAAACGTTTGGAGTCAGACTTATTCATCTGACACCCGAAAGTTTTGATGTAGACTGATTTTTTCATTTAAACTCCAATTCTTTTTTGAAAAGTTTAAATTCCTCTGACTTATTTTCTTTTTCAGACCACGCCTCGATGTCCTTAATATTTGTTTTTTGGTTTTTTGCTACCAACAAAGCCTGCTCCAAGGATTGGGGATCATTCCAATGATAATATGCAGCAAGCCTATCCTTAACGCAGTCGGTTGGAGTAAGCAGTGTTACTATACCTTTTCCGCTGTCCAACTTATTAAATTTTGTTATTGCCTTGCTGCCACCCAGAGTAACAGGCCAGGTGACAAATTCTATATAAAACTTACACTTTTTGATTTCAAATCTATTTGGTGCTGTTTGCTTAAAGCCGATTTCTTCAAGACAAGGTTTTATTTCCTTTATTGTGTTATAGGAAGAATAATCCAAGTCATAAGAAAGGTATTTGTTGCCAGAGTATATTGATACACACGCTCCCCCTACCAGAACCGCATCTATATTATTTTTCTTTAATGCATAAGAGACTATGCCGGCGAATTCTTTAATTGTTATACTTTCCCAGTTGATTTTGGTCATCAAGGTTTTCCGGTTTTTCTCGGACGGGTTCTATTTCTGTAATATTTCTTTTTTTCTTTTTCCGGAAGCAATTTTAAGGCCTTATTTAAAAGGTTTTTAAGTTCATCTAAAAAAATATATCTAGGATTAAAAGTAAATATCCTTGTATTACCTTTTTTCTGACTTACAAGGACACCTCCTTCCTCTAATCTATTTAACTGCTGCTGAACACCATTAAGAGATATACTAAACGTATCTGCCATTTGTTTTGCATATCCTTCTTTGTAGACAGCTATGAAAAAAAGGATCCTTTCTATAGTAGAATTACCTAAAATTGTTTCTAACATATATCCTCCTTGATACCATGTTTTATGGTAACATTACCATGTTTTATGGTATTAATCAAGAGAAAAGAGAGATCTACGTAATCTCTATAAAACTATTCTTTTTCCAGAACTTCGGAAAAACTTGAATCTTTCCCGGCAAGGACAAGAACCGTACTGGGCATATTTTCGATACGCCTGCTTATATTCTCATAACTGGCGGTAAAATTTTTACCGGGGACAGGCAGTCCGTGAAATATAATATCGGCGTTTTTTGATGACTCAATAAATATTTCATCAAAACTCCGGTTCATCCCTTCAATAACTTCATATTCCACATCAGTGATATTATATGTAGTTATCATATTTTGAAGATTCTCCCGCGCTCCTTTTACGGCAGATTCGTCCGAAACCACAAGCTTAACCGTAAGTTTGGACCCCCTCCATGGATCTTCCAGCCTGAGAGAATCTGCAAGTATAAGCATAAGCCCGCCGTTGCCTTCAAGCCCCCCCCACCAGACATCGATATTTTTCACTTGCCTACCTTCCGGTTCACGGTCAAGAGGAGTGGCAGGATTATTTCTGAATATCATCGCGTTTTTGCCGCTATGGTAGATATGTTCCAAGAGTTTAAAATACTTTTCCCGAACTTCCCTTTCTTCCCTTTCCGTATCTCCTAGAAGTATTGTGTTGGGGACAATCGGGCCCAACCCATAAGCCTCGATAAGACGTTCAGCTCCGGTAAACGGATCCGGCGCCGATATCAACCGGACCAGCGCAGGGACTCCTCGTTTATCCATATAGTCTTTAATAGCCCTCTCCAGTCCGGCTTTCTGCTTTGCGTCTTTGCTGTCATACGGAAGGACTGTAACAACAGTAAACATACCTCTTCTCTGCGTGATCATATCAGAGAGTTCAATCAGGTGCCATCTCCTTGTGGGAGCTCCCGATAAGACAAGAATATTAGGCCTCCAGTTTCTGGAATCGGGCGTCATGTCAATTTGAAAGAGGCCGGTGCGGATAAGCATCATCCATAATCCGCTGCGGATATCACCCCACTTGCTTTCCAGGCCCCGCCGTTCAAGCCATACATATATCGATATAACAGAAAAGGCCGCAACTGCTGTTGCTGTCGGATTAATGAGAAACATAATGGTTATACACCCTAATGCACCAAGCATTGGAAAAAACCAGTGTACCCGCAAAGACGGTTTAAAAGAAGGATTCTTTAAAAAGCTCTCAATACCTGCTGTAAAATTAAGAACAAGGTATGTAGCCAGAAAAAACATCGTAAGAACAGGAGCCAGCATATTAAGATTCCCTATATAAACAAGAAAAAGGGCTATCAGCATTGTTATGGCAGTCCCTGCCCGAGGCTCCCCTAGAACTCCCGCGCCCCGGCCAAGCCACCGCATCCAATCCGGCAGAACTCTTTCCCGGGCCATAGCCTGAAGAACCCGCGGGGCGCTAAGAAACATTCCGATGGCGCTTGAAAGAGTTGCGCCCCACACACCGAGCAGAACCAGAGCGCCCCACCTTGCGCTGTCAAACATAACCAGAGGATTGCTTATAAGCTCACTTGCGGAAACACGCGTGGAAAATAATATTGCCAATCCCATATATACAATATAACCCAAGATAACCGCTGCCATTGTACCGAGAGGAATGGATCTTCCCGGATTTTTAAGATCTCCGGACATATTTATACCTACATCCATTCCGGTCACAGCCGGAAAGAAGACTGCAAAAACAGGCCAGAAACCTGCCCGCACGGCCGGCTCTACTGTTTGAGCCCCTGCTGGATCCGCTCCCGAGCCCAGCAGAAAAGATATCAATGAAGCTGCTATAGCAGCCATTATCAGATACTGGGCTTTCAGCGCCGTTTTTGCAGATTTATAAGCCAGCATTGCAACAATAAAAACAGTAATTATTCCCGCAGTCCTCTGGTTTATGCTGGGTAAAGCAAAAGCAAGGCTCTCGGAAAAACCCATTATGTAAAAAGGAATTGAAAAAGCCTGGGCTATATAGAGAGGAATACCTATCGCTCCTCCGGCTTCAAACCCCAATGCCCTGCTGATCATATAGTATGAACCGCCAGCGCGAACTTTTTTATCCGTAGCAATAACAGATACTGAGAGGCCTGTAAGAAAAGATATACTGCTTGCAGCCGTAATGATAACAAGTGTGCCGGTTAATCCTACATTACCTACCACCCAACCCAGCCTCAAGTACATTATCACGCCGAGTATAGTCAGTATGGATGGAGTAAATACTCCCCCGAACGTACCGAATTTTGCGTTCTCTTTTTTATCCTGCGTTCTATTTTTCATGAGAAACTTCTGTTTTGCTATAAGCTTTCAGGTTCTTCTTCATTTTCAGGAAGAGTTTTCAGTGTGAATGTAAAGGTTGTTCCTGCTCCCATTTCGCTTTCGGCCCATATCCTGCCTCCATGATCTTCAATTATATCCCTGCTTATTGAAAGGCCAAGGCCCTTACCCTCTTCTTTACTGTCAAGCTGCATATACTTTTTGAATATTTTTTCAAGATTTTTTTCTGGGATACCCGGGCCGGAATCCGAGACGGATAGATATACCATATCCTTTTTGCGGTATGCAGAAATTTTAATATCGTCACCCGACCTGGTATATCTGACAGCATTGCCCAGAAGATTGGTAATCACCCAACATATTTTATGGGCATCAACACTGACCGGCGGTAAACCTTCTTGTATGTCAGATAAAATATTAACCTGTTTTTCCGCTGCCTGTTTTTCAATTGATTTAAGAGCAAATTTAATCATCCGCTCAACTTCAGTATCCTCATGGTGGGAATATTCCAGTTTTATTTCAGGCAGTTTGCCGGAAACCTCTTTATGGTAAGCTTCCAGAATATCTTTCCTGCTTATAATGCCTTTCAATTTAACCACCTCATTTTTTTCTATGACAGGCAAATATTTCAACTTGATTTTACTTGTCAGTTTTAAGGCTTTCATTAAATCATCGTTTTCGGATAACGAGGCAGGAGAAGGGAAAGTGATATCCTTTACCTGCAAATTTTCATTTTCGGCCTCAGAAAAGGATAAAATTTGACGGGAATTTAACATTCCAAGGAAGTTGCCGGTTTTTTCTTCAATAACCGGCAAATGAGAATAAAATGCTTTCTTAAAGATATCTTTTGCCACTCTTATATTACAGGAAGCCTCCAGCACAACAGGATCAGTATCCATAACATCTCTGACCGAAATATTTCTTAAAATACTGGTTTCACGAAAGGAATCAATATCTATACCTCTGTTAAGCAATTTTGTAGTATAGATATTTCTATCCTGAAAGCGTGAAGTAATAACCGTGCTTATTATACAGGCAAACATCAAAGGCAGAAAAATCATGGGTTCTCTTGTCATTTCAAAGAGTATGATTATCGCGGTTAAAGGAGCGTGGGCTGCTCCTGCAAAAACAGCTCCCATTGCAACTATACCGTAGGAACCGGCGCCGGCCACAATATCCGGAAAAAAAGAATGAAGTAATCCGCCGTAGGCGCTTCCCAGCATTGCACCTATAAAAAGAGAGGGAGCAAAAATTCCTCCGGAACCGCCGCTACCGAGCGTCAGGTCAGTAGCTAAAATTTTAGTCAGCATCAGAGTAATAACTAAAGTTATAGGCAAATAACCATGAAGGGCCTGGACCATAACCGGATAACCCGTAGAATGGACCTGCGGAACCCACAGGGCAAGCGAACCCAGCAATAATCCTCCCAGAGCCGGCTTTAAAAAAGAGGGAAATTTTATCTTCTCGAATAAATGTTCCAAAGAATAAAGTGAACTTGAAAAAAGCAAAGCCACTATAGCGGCAAGCACACCCAGGCCGATATACGGAATAAATTCCCAGAAACTTACGATGTAATATTCAGGAACATGAAGTAAAGCCTTGCGCAGACCGAAAAAAAGATTTGCTATTACCGTCCCTACGACCGAAGCGACAATAATGGGAGCAAAACTATCCATTTCTATATCTTTTAATAAGACTTCTATACTGAATATCACCCCTGCCAGGGGAGCGTTAAACGTTCCGGCAATGCCGGCGGCCGCGCCGGCTCCCAGTAAGGTCTCGGTTTTTTTCGGACTTAACTTTAAAAACTGCCCCACGGAGGAGCCGAAAGATGAGCCGATTTGAACAATAGGGCCCTCCCGTCCGGCAGCGCCGCCCGTGCCTATACATATAGCAGAAACAAGAGCTTTCAGCGGAGCGACAAGGGGTCTAATCTTGCCGGATTTAAGAGCAACGGCTTCCATTACCTCGGGAACACCATGTCCTTTCGCCTCTTTAACAAGATAGGTGATTACTGGCCCTACAATCAATCCGCCTATAGCGGGTACAGCTATCCTATAATACCAGGGTAATGCCTGTATGGCTCCTATAAAACCTTCACCGGCAGGAGAACCGAAAAAAAGTATCTTTATGCCGTTTATTAAATAATGAAACCCTACCGCGCCCAGCCCGCCGACAACTCCGATTACTACCGACAGGGCAATCATACCGGGCGTGTCGGCATCTTTGAAAAACTTAAAAATTGTTTTTGGTTGTATTTTAAACATTGTTTCGATCAGGCGCAGAGGCCGGTTTCATAAACCGCGCGTCGCAGAATGGTCAGTATTTCATCCGCAGTTTTTGCTTTTTCAACCAGTTCTTCCCTATTTCCCGCGTTGTCTACAACTCGTGAAATACCCCTCAGTATCTGCAACTGGTATTCCGGATCATCCTCCGGGGTAAAGACCATAAATATCAGATGCACTTCTTTTCCGTCGGGGGAGTTCCACTCAATACCCTGAATACTCCTTCCCATTAAAATCACGGGTCGGGAAAGACCCTTTAATCTGGCGTGAGGAAAGGAAACCCCTTCTCCCAGGGCGGTGGTCATCTGACTTTCGCGCTCCCTGACCGCATCTACCAGAGATTCAGTAGAATAGCCGAGTATCTCCCTTCGAGCGCGGACACATAACTCTTCAATAGCCCCGTCTCTATGAGTAGCCTCAATATCGGCAGAAATAGCATCTACCGGTAAAAAAGAGAGCCAGTCACAAGACTGAACTTCCTTAAGAACTTTTTTCATACCCGGACCGGCAATCATAGATGAAAGGACCGCCCCGAAAACGATAGCAACATAGACAGGGTCGGTGATAACCCTGTACTGCAGAGCAAGAAGTCCTATAACAATCTGCATCTGCCCGCCAGGTATATGAGCCAGGGCTATAAACTTGCTGTGCGCGTGTTGCTGTTTTATAAGCCGGCCGCCAATGTAAGCCCCTATGTACCTTCCGAAAACGCCTGCAGCAAATATGAAAAAGACCAGAAGAACATCAAAATCTCCTATAAAATCCAGTCTCAGCGCTATTGAGGCGAAAAAGACCGGAACAAGTACGGCATGAACCATTTCTGAAAATATCCTGCGAGTATTTTCCGATATCAGATCCGACTCCCCCGCTACTATACCGCCTATAAAAAAACCAAAAAGTGCATGTATTCCTATCCAGGTAGTAATAGCGCCGCCGGCAAGACCGGCTAGGCATACAAGGGTAAGGGAGCCGGCAGGTTCCGGAACTTTTTTCTTTCTAAGAAAAAGGAGCATCCGGTTAAAAATCCCTGGGCCCAGCCAGAGGCTTATACCGGCAAATGCGGCGGTAGCGGTCAATACAAAAAAGATACTCCCAACAGTGAATACAGCTTCGGTGAAGGCCCCGAGTATCAGGGCAAAAACAACCCAGCCGGCAACATCGTTTATTGTAAGGGCAGACATTATCAGAAGCCCCGTATCTGTACGGTATATTTTTAGCTCCTGCATTATTTTAGCGGTAACCGGCAGAGCGCTTATCGTCATAATGGTTCCTATAAAAAGAGCAAAAACAAGAACCGTACTTCCGGGCCCTATGTACCGGCCCGGAAGAAAAAATACCAGGCCAAAGGCCAGCGCCATGGGTATTACAAGGTCGCTGACAGAAAGTATAAGTGCAGGTCCCCTCTGTCGCCAGGCAGTTGCCAGGTTGGTATCCAGCCCGGCATCCAGCATAAAGAAAAGGATACCTACCCAGGCAAAAGTATCCAGCATATTCATCTGAACTTCTTCTACAGGAAAGAGAAATCCGTGCAGTCCTGGAAAAAGCCTCCCCAGAACAGTCACCCCCATTATAACCCCTACAAGTATTTCAGCCGTAATAGTAGGCTGACCCCGGCGACGGAATATCTCTCCCAGACCCCGGGCAAGCCCCAGCAGAATTACTATCTGAATAAGGAATACAAGAATATTATGTTCGCCTATCTGGGTCATCTGTTTTTGCCTATTATTCGAACTCTTGTTATCAAGAGTCTTCTAATATCATCTATTTCTCCGGCCTTATGCCATTCATCATAGAAATCTTCCATGCGTACCACCTGAGCTATAACCGCCAGAACCCTCAGGTAAAAATGCCACTGATCCTCTGTCCCGGCCATCGCAAAGACAGAAGAGACTTTGGGCGACTCGTTTGAAAACCATATTCCATTCTTTCCCCTTGCCACTACCATTTCAAAGCCCCCGGAGCCGTCTATTATTATATGGGGTATAGCAAATTCAGGTTTGAGAGCCGTAACCGCCTCCCTTTCTCTCTGGCGAAACCTTCTTGCTATTTCCCGGGGTGAGGAGTCCCGGGCCGTGGCTATTGGTTCACCTATAATTTCAAAAAGGCTGTCGCTGTTAATATGCTCATCTATGTCAAGTATTGTACATGTTTCAAATATCCTTACAAGCCTGTCTTTTTCAAACTGGTCCTTGCGCCTTGTTACATCCCATAGTTCCGACTCTATTTCCCTACCCAGCAGACCATCGGCAGTTACCCTCTCAACTCTAATTCCTGAACTGTGGGCTGCCCGCGCTATGACATGGGCGGAAGCCGGATTTGTAAGAAGCACAAAAATCATACAGATAAGAGCTTTTGCCGCAAGAGGGCCGGGACCGGCATAAACTGCTGCGCCAATGAGAATAAAAGTGGTTCCTACGGTTACGGCTTTTGTCGCAGCCTGCAGCCTCGTGTATACATCGGGCATCCTAACAAGTCCGAGGCAGGCAAGGATATCATAAATTATTCCAATGCCTATAAGAGTGAACCCTATATACTCATTCATCGAAATCTTTTCCTTCCAGGTACTTACCCAGGGCAAGACTTCCTATAAAACTCAGCAGAGCCCACCCTATGGCAACCGATATGTAAAAATCCTCGCCGGTGAGAATACTTAAAAGCGTACAGAAACCCACCAGGATTATTCCCATAATTTCTATTGCCACCGCCCGGTCCGGAGCAGTAGGGCCTGATGCCATCCTGCGCAGGCAGAGAAAAATGCCCAATGTCAACAATATTAATCCGGCATATATAAATTCTGTCATAGTTTAGTCATCCTCCTCAAAAATCTTATGAAGATAGTACTCGAATTTTCCGGCTATCATACGCCCGGCTTCCGCTTCATCTACAGTTTCAACTCTCAGCCAATGTATATAAAGCACTCCGTCTTCTGTTGCCTCAACTGTCATTGTTCCCGGAGTGAGGGTTATACAATTTGAAAGAACAGTTATAGCAGCGCGATTTTTAAGCTTGGTGTGTATTTTTACTATTCCAGGTTTTATAGGCAGTCCGGGATGTATAACCTGATAGGCCACATGCAAACTGGATTTGAGGCAGTAGTAAATAAATACCGGGACAAACCGTATTACATACAACCACCTTCGGGGACGCAGTATTTCGGCAGGGTGTTCCGAAAAGCCTTTTCCGAATATTACAGCAACTAAAAACGAAGCAGCCAACCCGGCAGCAATACCCTGAATATACAGTCCATACGCTCTTGAATAAGGCCATACCAGCAGGCACCAAAGAAAAAAAGAAAGCAAAAATACTTCTATTCTGCTTTTCAACGAAGGCTCCCCTCAACCCCTGCTCTTACCTGAGGCATAATGCTTAATCTTGCCGGCTCAATAATCCTTTCCCTCAAGACAGGAATAAACAGAAGCCAGAGCAGAATACACAAAGCTGAAAGAGACCAGATCGGTATCTTCATCAACAAGGGTATTCTTCCGGATATATTCCGGGCTTTCTTTCTTTTAATCCTGAAATTAATTATATTGCTGCGCGTAAGGGAAATTAATGTATATACTGCGGCAGCTGAGGCAATCACACCTGCAGCAAAACCGGAATAAGTCCCGGATATGAAACAGGCCGCTATTATCATTGCCTTACTTATAAAACCGGCAAACGGAGGAACCCCGGCAAGCGAAAGGATTCCGGCATAAGAAACACCAGGAAAATCTCTGTCTCTTTTTTCTGGATATTCTGCAGCTCCTGATTTCAAAAAAATAAGCGGAGTGAATACTGCGTAATTCAGCAAATGAAAAATAGCCCCGCTGCCGGCGAGAAAAACCGCGGCGGCGGAAGACTCCGAATAAATAAGATGCCACGCAAATCCAAATCCCAGCAATATATATCCAACCTGGGAAATGCTGTAATATGAAATTTTCCGTTTGTATTCTTTAGTTCCGGAAGCAGTCAGGGTACCGGCGGCAACTGAAAAAAGGCCTATCGCAGCTACTGCCGGACCGAGCCTTAAAGCCCCGGAGAATACAGTGTTAACCGTTCTAAGAAGAGCATATATTCCCGTAGAGCTTATAAGAGCACCGGAGACGATGGCGGAAACCGGAGCCGGGGCGGCTGATAGGGCGTCAGGCTGCCATATATGTAAAGGAAAAGCTGCTGCCTTAAAAACAAAACCCGTTATAGCAAGGCCGGCGGCAAGATGAAGCGGGCTGAACGGATATACAGTTTCCAGTCCGGATATCACCTCTCCAAGGAGAGCCATATCAACCGTTCCGTAGAGAGCGTAGAGGAAAGCTATCCCAAAAAGGCTGACAGCCGAAGCGGCCGCTCCCAGTACAGCATATTTCAGAGCTGCGGTTAGTTCTTTCGCTCCGCAACCGAACCCCACAAGCACATACGAAGCTATGGCTGCCAGTTCTACATATACAAATCTGTTGAATATATCGCCGGCAAGAAGCGTGCCGTTTATTCCGGCAGTCATCATAAAAAATAATACATAATAACGATTACGGGACGTGTATGTCTTCATATAATTTATTGAAAAAAGCATCACTGATAAACCTACAAATGATACAGCGATAAGCATGAGCCACCCGAAAGAGTCAATATGCAGATTTATTCCCACAGGGGAACTCCATCCCCCTATTTCATAGATACCTTCATAGCCGTAAAGTGCTGCAGCCATAAGAAAAACAATGGATGATGCAACTAAAGCAATAGAATCTGCCGATTTCAGCCACTTTCCAGGCAAAAGAGCAAGTATAAAACCTGCAGCAAGAGGAAAAGCAACTAAAATTGGAATAAGGTTATTCACGTTTTTTCCTCTTCCTGCTTTTTCTTTATTTCATCAATATTATAGGTGCCGTAAATGTGATACAATCTCAGTGCTATAGCAATCATAAGAGCCATAACACTTAAGCCTATTACTATGGAAGTAACAACCATAGCCTGCGGAAAAGGATCAACCGACAATTCCATAATTTTCCCGTGAGATGTATGCCGGGTAATGATTGGGGCAAGCCCCTCTTTCCTGTACCCGACGAGCACCAGAAAAAGATTTACGGCGCTTTCAATAATAGAGACCGATATAATAATCTTTATTATATTCCGCTGCGTAAGAAGACCAAAAAGCCCTACCAGAAAAAGAACGGAAGTCAAAGTATAGAGCATCAGTCCTCCTCCATCGTTTTCATCTCTGTATCTTTTCCGACACGAAGGGCGCTTATGAACAGTATAACAAGAAAAATTGAGGCGCATATCTTTATGCCTATTGCAAAATTATTAATCATTACCGTCCCCGCGCTGAAGAGCCGTAATTCCTGCCCGGGAAAGATCTGATTAAGAAAATTCAAAAAGAAAACCCTGGCAAAAATCAAACCTGCAAATGCGGTCAAAAGAAAAATAAAAGCGCCGGAAGCATCAAGTTTTTTGGCAAAAACATAAGGCATGCGTTTCAAAGCCGCAAGTTTACCCCGGGCAAGTAGAGCAAGGATAAACGAACAGGCAAGAACTACTCCACCGGGAAAACCGCCGCCCGGGGAAAGATGTCCGTATGCTATAAGATGAACTCCATAAAGAAAAATAAACGGTGAAACCCATCTTGATATAATTACTGCTATCAGGCTACGGTCTTTCAAGCTGTATCCCCCCTGCTTACCTCATCACCAGCGGAAATATTCCTTCCCCTTTTTCTCAACAGGGCAATTCCGCCCAGTACCGCTGTAAATATTACGGTTGCTTCACCAAGTGTATCATACGCCCTGAAATCCAGGAGTATGGCCGTAACCAGATTTGACGCACCGGTAGAATGCAATCCATATTCTATATAAAAAATTGAGGGTGCATATTGTACCCTGCCCATCACAGCGTCTCCGAAAGCAGGAAATAGCCTGAGTGAAAAAGCAAAGACAAAAGATGTAAGAAGGACTACAGCACCGGCAACTGCAGTACGGGTTTTTGAACAACAGCCGGCAGTAAGCCTCAGTCCCACACCAATGGTAACCCTGATTAGAAGAACAAGAGAAACAACCTCAACAACTATCTGGGTAATTGCAAGGTCAGGAGCGCCCATAATAAGGTATGCAATACTTCCGCCGAAACCCAATGCCCCGATAGCTATTATGGCGGAAATAAGTTCGTCGGTAAAAAGCGCCACAACAGAAGATATTATCATAAATACGAGGATGGAAATAAGGAGGGATTCGGTCATGGGTTTAGTGCTTTCATTATTTATTTAATCAGGAAGGATTTCCCTCCCCGAACTTACTCTGATTTTTTTGCTGAATTTATCTGCAGGCAAAATTATTCCCCTATTCCGATTTGCTGTCAAAAGAATACAAATTTTTCAGGGAATATTCAAGTATAAGGAAAATTAAGAAGAGATAAATAAGGAAGGATTTAAGACAGGTTCTTTTTATTCAGAAACTCTGAACTGGACTTCGTCTATGAAAACAATCCCCTCCTTGTTGGATACATTCCACTCATCAAACATTATATTAAATTGTTTTATGGACGTTTTATCTAAACCATCGAAATCATTTAATGGTATAACATATTCATTCCAATTAGTAGTTATGTCTTCAACAACCTCATCGCGGGTATCTGTTTCATCCACTAATTCTAATCTGATATTCTCGGGATTTTCCCCGGCGCTGCTGGCTTTTATATAAAAACTAAGGTAATTGTAATCTGATAAATCAACTTCCTGTTCATCACCCCCGTCTCCACCACCGCCAAATAACATCCAAACTCCACCCCATGAGCCTTCAACATCGTACTCTATTCTCATAGAATTAGGATAACTTACATATTCCGATTCATCATAATATTCACTGGCTCCTCCCATTGCTCCGTTATTGCCTCCCAGAGCGTTACGGCCCCATTTATCCCCGAAGTGGTCTATTCGCAAAATATCCTTGGGATCATCGGTAAACATAAGCTCGTCTATATAAAGTATTGCGTCCTTAGGAAAATCATTAACTTCCGCATAGGCCTCTTCAAAAACAAACGATATTACATCAACGTTTTCAAAACTGTCCAGGTTAGCAAAAGCTTCCAGAGGTATTTTCACTTGCTGATATTCATCGGTAACCCCTCCGTCAAGGTAATCATTAATATAAAGTAAAGACTTTCTTCTGTCAGCATCCAAACTGCGGTTTTCAAGCTCTATTTTTACAGGTATATTATCAGTAGAGCCCTTAACCTGGAAACTGAGATAGGTATATGTGGTTATATCAACACCGGACTCGTCACCGGTAAGAGTGAAAAAGACTCCTGCCCAATCATCTGGTCCGGAAACATCATAATCCAGAGCCAGGCAGTAATCGCCTACTTTAGCATGCTCTGAATCATAATTCATTTCTATGGATCCGTGATCATCCATTTTTTCAATTACACCGCCCCAATAATTTTGTCCCTGTATGTGATCAAAATCATCTATTAAGTTTTCGGGAACATCCGGCGGTAAAACTGTGGCTGTAGCCGTTATGGATGAAGAAACGACAGCATCGCCATATAAACTTGTAGGTTGGAATAATGCTGTAAGCAGTACTATTGTCGCTGATATCTTTATTATTTCCGGTAGTTTCAATTAAAACCTCCCCGAAAGAGACACCCTGTGGGAACCGTAGGATTCTCTTATACCATTAACAGGAAGAATAAATGAGTAGTCTATACTCATTTTAACCATCTCTTCAAATTCATGCAAAAATCCAGTTCCAAGCGATATGCCGTTAAGGCCTGCTCCCGTAAAATCCAACCCCCCCCTGAAAGGAAGTGTCTCATCAAGAAACCAACCTTCAACACCCGCTTTAAACGAAATCTTATCCCTGTCGTCCCCCCACTTCTGGAAGCGCCAGCATATGTCCAGCGCAGTTACTATATTTCTTGCCGGGACTTGTTCAAAAAGCAGAACATTAGGAAGCCTGTAAGCTGCACCCAGTCTTAAAACCGGAGGAACTATATCTTTATGTGTAAGCCCGATATCGGCCGGAATCAGATTCTGTCCTGCAGCGGCAAGGTTTAGATCCTGGAGGGGCTTGAAAATAACACCCAGGTCTGCCGTAACAGCATCTGAATACTTCCCGCCTTCAAATACCGGGTCGGCTTTAGCATATTTATCAAGAGTATATCCCTGTCCCAGGTACTTGAGGCTCACACCTCCGCTAAGCTGAGGAATAAATCTGTGTCCGTATGATATGATAAAAGTATCTTCTCTGTAAAGATCGCGGGCATTAAGATTTGTCCAGGCAACCCCAATACCGCCTGCATAATGAACTGGCATAGCAAATGAAACCAGGTTGAGTCCTATTTTTACCTCATCAAGCCCCATAAAAAGACCGGCATGCATTGCGCAGGCATTATATTCCTTAATATTCGTAAGGCCGGCGGGATTAAAGAAAACGGCATTGGAATCATCAGAAACTGCCGTGAAAGCTCCCCCCATACCGGTAGGACGCGCCCCCCATCCCGGGTCAAGAAAAGCTGCGCGTGAGTGACCGGCTGAAAGTATTATTATAAATATTATTATACTATGTTTTATTTTCTTCATTTTGCCACCGCCACCATACCGGAGACAAGCTGGTTTTTACCATCTACTTTAACCTTAAACTGGTAAATATAGATACCGCTCTCAACAATATTGCCCCGGCCGTCCGTACCATCCCATATATATGGTTCTCTTGTTAGTTTGGACACTTCTCTGCCGGTAATGTCAAATATTCTTACAGTTGTGCTCTGTCCGCTAAGGCCCTGAAAGACAAGCTCGGTATTCATAACGCTGCAGGCCGGAGTTATTATCCTTTTCCGGGGGCGAAAATCATCCCCGGAAAGAGTATTTACGGCATATATTCCATAAATGCCTGTTTTGTTGAGGTTTACTCCCAAAAACAAGTCTCCCTCAAAAGGTTCTTCATCTCCCCCTATAAATTCCCACTCTTCAAACTGATTGTCCCAGTGAAAAAGAGATATTTTGCTGATACTGTGGGCAGAAATACCGGGACCTAAGTCCGCTGTTTTAAGCCCGTAAAACCATAATTTTACAGGCCGCTTAAATTTCAGCCCTTCCGGCTCAATTTTATATACATTTAAAGGTTTATTGTCGGCTGCCTGCTTAGGGGATTCTTTATCAAAAACATCCGTGTTTAATTGATAGAGTGTAATCACTGTATCTTTTTCTAAGGCTTTTGGAGGAATTTCAATATATGAGCCGTTACTAAGTGTGATTTTTCCTCCTTTTGCAGCTTTTACTGCTGCAGAAGATTTATCAACTACGGAATCAGGTTCCGGATCTACGGGAAGAATCTCTTCAATGGCTAGATCAACTGTTATTAGCGTTTGATAATAACCCGGAGACGCTTGAGAAAAATCTCCCTGTATATACATATGGGCTGTTGTTCCTGAAAGAGTTTTATTAGAAAGGTTTGCAAAAGTAGGCACAACCGATATATCTTTTTTATCTTCTATTCTATGCCATCCGGCACCTGTACCGGTAGAAGGAGTAACAAAAGGAGCTTCTTTGAGTATATTGCAAAACAAATCAACACTCTCAAAATATTGATCGGTTATGGTATTTGTTGCAATCAGGCCGCGATAGGGTCCCTCGCCGCTCTGCCCGCGCAGAGTCTTTCCTTCTATACCGAAATTCTCAGTATTATTTGTATAAGCACGAAACCAGACATTAAACTCCTCATCTTCGAAAGTTATTTCTACATGAGGAACACCTATGACATAGCCGGCACTACGGGAAAGGCCCTCTCCGAAAGATATGGGAGCAGTAGTTATATTAACATTAATGCTGCCGGCTGAAGCTCTTACGGCAAACAACAATAAGCAGACAAATATTATAGATATAGTTTGTAAATATCTTCGGATCATTTTACCATAAATTCTGTTGAATCTCCCTTAACAGAATATTCTCTGTCATAATCCATACCATATTTGATAAGCGGCTGAGCAATATATCTGCCCGAAGGCAAATCCAATTCATTGAGAACGGCCTGTCTTGCAGAAAATTTTTCGATCTGTCCCGGAAAAATAGGAGTACGTCCGACAAGTTCAATTTTTGCTGCAGAACTATCTCCACTTCCGGAAATAAAAACATGAACTTCGGGCCTAATATGCGCATTGCCGTCATTCTCAATTCTTAAGCTCATAGAAGCGTTTGATATTTTAATATCGGTTACATTGCAGGACATATTCAATCCTTCGTCTGCTGCAGCATATACAGGAAACCCGAATCTTCTCTGAACAGACACTCCCCCTCCGGATATGTCAATGTTTTGGACTGCGAAAAAATTCATAGCAACAACTTCTCCGTTTAAACCCGATGGCAGCTTTATGCTATAATCAATTGCCCGGGTTTCACCGGGATCAAGAGTAAATTCACGTGGAGTCAATGTAAACCATTCGGCAACATCAATACCGGAATTCTCACTGTTAATGCCCCTGAGCTTAAGCCAGTTTTCCGAAGCCACACTGAAAGAAACCGTATCGGATGAAGGATTTTTAATTATATACTCTCCAGAGTATGCTTTTCCTGAAGGTATTGCAACCCTTATCATTTGCGGGTTAACCTGCAGATCTGATCTCAGAGTACCGCTGGCAGCAAGACACAAAGCCGTTGCTGCCAGCAATTTTTTCATAAATGAAGCTGCCATCCGCGTTATCTCTCGATAGAGCAGATACTGCGGCTATATAAAGGAGAAAGAACCACCCCTTTTACTCAAGAAACATATCAACCACAAAATTTCCGCTGTATTCTCCTGGAGCATTATTCTCATAAGTACAGAGATACACGTGAAATTCAAAAGGGGATTCCAGGGTATAAAGACCGGCGGGTGCCCCCACTACATTAAACCACTCACTAAAACTTCCAAAACCGAGATTAAGGTAGGAATCATAGACAAAACCCATATCTCCGGTATCCGCTACCCATCTCCAATGGTCGTAATTAGTCATCGCATCATTGCCCGGATCAGCGGGTTCCGGTACTGTTCCCGCCGCCGTTGTACTTGTCGGTACAGCGGCCCAGGCAAGTCTGACGGTTGACGAAGAAACTTTATTGACAAGCCCGCCGAACTCATCAGTCTGCCAGGCAACAGTGTCAGGTGTAACATCAAAATTGTTGGTGTAAATTGCTAAATTCCAGGCAGCATAATTTGCTGTTGCTTTTACTATAATGTAATTTTCACCTAAATGATACCGCTCATTAATGGTACCAAGTGCCAATATTGTAGGATCTCCACCCGATGATACTATAGAAAGAGAAATGGTTTCTCCCACTGTTGCTGTTGCGCTGAGTTCCTCTGATAAAAGTGCCTGCGCTCTTGCAGTTGAAACAACAAAAAACGCAACTAGCGTTCCCGCTGCTACTAATCCGATTAGTCTTTTCATTTTCCTTCTCCTTATTAATACTTCCTTAATTATATTATGCAGTTTCTAACTGCTCTTTCTTATGAACTTGGCCTTAATAACCTATAATTATGTTTTTTTTATCTTATGCACCACCTCCATGAAGTAGATTTTAAAATAATATGTATTTAATGTAAACGATTTCATAAGTAGTATTACAAATTAAATTTTCTCTGTCAAGAAATTTTTACCCTTGTTTATCTGCTATACTCAAGCAGCCGGGACAATGACTCTATCTTTAACTCGCGGACTATGTATTCAAGCACCTGTATTGTTACAGCTGCATCTGAGAGCGCGCGGTGGCTGGTCTCATGTGGTATATCCAGATAGTCGGTTATGCTTGTAAGCGAGTTGCTTGGAAAACTGAAAGCCCTTCTCAATATCTTTAAAGTGTCAACTATAATGTTATCCAGCGGTTCAAGTCCCGCCGCCATCAGTTCTGATTGGATAAAGGCAAGGTCAAAAGCAGCGTTATGAAAAACCAGAACAGATCTTCCTACTACATTTTTGAACTCTCCGGCAATCTCTCTGAAGGTGGGCGCATCCCTAACCATATCATCTGTTATTGAATGTATAGCGCTTACCTGCGGGGGGATATCAATAAGCGGGTTAATGAAAGATTCATATACTTCCGTAACCTTCCAGTTAAGAGTTTTTACCACTCCTACTTCACATATCCTGTTTCCGCATGCCGGTGAAAAACCAGTAGTTTCGGTATCAATGGCTGCAAATTTAATTTCTGATATAGGTTTATTCATCTCTAATTTCTGTTCCTGCACGGTATATCAATCCATCGCCGTATTTGTTCCTTATTTTATCAACAGCATTATCAAGCCTGATATTTTTTTTATGTTCTTGGCTGTTTTCTTCGGCAAAGAGTTTTAGCTGTTCTTTTTTATCTTTAAAATTATCGACTTTCACTCCCAGCAGGCGGATTTTCTTTGACTTGTGAGACCTGCGAAAATCCCTGAAAAGCGAACGGGCAGCGGAGTAAATTTCCTCAACTGTATTTACTTTTCCCCCGGGCTGTTTTGTGCGTGTATAAGTTTTAAAATTCTCAAGACGTATTTTAACAGACACATTTCTTCCGGCAAGGGATTTTTTTCTTAAACGGCCTGCAACTTTATCAGAAAGTTTCAGCAAAACAGCCTCTGCCGTTTCGTTTTTTGAAATATCCTTTTCAAAAGTGTACTCGTTTGAAACCGACTTTACAATACCGGCGGCCTCAACTTCCGAATTGTCAACTCCTCTTGCCAGGTTATAGAAACGGAGTCCGCTCTTTCCGAACTTTTCAACCAGTTTGTCCGCTGAAAGACCTGCTAAATCTTTTACATTATGTATTCCTATGGATTTAAATAATTCAGCTGTTTTACCTCCTATTCCATAGATCTTATCTATGGAAAGAGTTTCCAGAAAACATTTTATTTCTTCAGGCCGGACCACAAAAAATCCGTCAGGTTTTTTATGTTCCGAAGCAAGTTTCGCAAGAAATTTGTTCGGGGCCAGCCCAACAGAAGCGTTAAGCAATGTTTCCGTTTTAATTCTTTCTTTCAACCTGCGGGCTGCATCTTCAGGTGTTCCGAAAAGGTGCCAGCTTCCGCTTATATCTATGAAGGCTTCATCTACAGAAACCACCTGAACCTTCGGAGAAAAGTCATTAATTATATTGAATATCTTTTCAGAAACTTTAAGATATCTATCCATATCCACAGGCAAAAAGACTGCACCGGGACATTTTTTATAAGCCTGAGAGATAGGCATTGCGGAATGGATTCCGTACTTTCTTGCCTCGTAAGAACAGGCGGCCACCACCCCTCTTCCCTTTCCCTGTTTGGGGTCAGAACCTACTATTACCGGTTTGTTTTTCAGGGAAGGATTATCCCTCTGTTCAACGGATGCAAAAAAAGCATCCATATCAATATGGATTATGAATCTTTCAGAAGCTGCATACGGCATTTTCAAATTTATAGTTTATACTTTTTATTCTCACTGATACGTTTAAGGACTTTCTTATGAATATCAAGCACTTTTGAATCATGCAAAATAAAACGTATCTTTTTTACAAATTTAAGCTCAGGTGCGGTTGCGGCAACTGTTTCCAGCGCAATTTCTGCAGCTTCGTTGACCGGATAACCGAAGACTCCGGCAGATATAGCAGGAAATGCAATTGTTTCTATACATTTTTTGTCGGCAAGAAGCAGAGCATTCCTGTAGCAGGCGGCAAGAAGCTCCTTTTCGGGTTTATCCACTCCGTAGACAGGGCCCAGGCAATGAATCACATAACGGTTCGGAAGGTTGTGTCCTCCTGTTATGACGGCCTGACCCGGCTTGACAGGAGCCATCTTGCGGCACTCCTCGGAAAGTCCGGCTCCGGCAGCGCGGTGAATAGCGCCGGCCACGCCCCCTCCCGGCATAAGCTGCGAATTGGCTGCATTAACAACAGCATCTGCATCACTCTGGCAGGCAATATCACCCGTTACACATTCTATTTCCACTCCGTCTATTTTCTCTTTCATTTTAAGCCGGATTAATAAAGCTAAGAGTTGCTTTGTCCAGTATATGTCCGCTCATTGCCTTTTCCAGTTTAAGGCATTTTGAGCCCTCAGGCAGATCAAGTTTACAATCCAGAGCATATAACTTAAAGACGTAAATATGGTGTAAAGATGAAGAAGAGGGCCCCAAATATCCGGTATTGCCATAATCGTTTATTCCTGGAACACAGAGTGGATATGTACCTTCTTCTATTTCTTCTGTTTCCGGCGGGATATTCCATAAAATCCAATAGATTCTTACCCCCAGAAGCCCCTCGTAATCCGACATTATAAGGGCCAGGGATTCCGTCCCCTCCGGAACGCTGTCAATTCTTAAAGGAGGTAAGATATTCTCTCCCCTGCACGTATACTTTTCAGGAATTTCACCGCCGTCAGGGAAAGCAGGACTGGATAGTTTCATCCCGGGCCTTTTGGACGGTTCGTCTCCTATCAGGTTTATTATATAAGGTTTCACAAGGTTCTTTAAGCCAAGCATTATAACTACCGCTGCGGCCATAAAAACAAGGGTCCTTATATTCCACTCGTTAAGGACAAGGCCCAGCGCAATCCCGGCAGCCGGAGGATGTTCTGTATTTGTTGCGACCATTATGAAGATTGCCACTCCGACAGCCACTCCGCCTGCTATATAAAGGGCATATTTATCCGGAAGGGCGGGCGTAAAAAAAAGATCCATCAAAACACCTACAAGCATACCCACGGTATATCCCCCCGCTACCGTTCTCAAAGAACTCATAAAATGTCTCGGACGGGTAAAAATAGTAAAAGATGTTGCCCCTAAAGAAGCTATAAGAGCGGTCTGAATTTCAAGGTCAAGAAAAACAAGAATTAAAGCTATGGAAAATATAGCCGCAAGGCTCTGCAGTATATATTTATAAGGGTCTCTTCTAAGTTTCCAGTCAAAAAGATACATATTATTAACTCCGTTAAACTTATCAAAGAAAGCTTAACAAATATTTTATAATATGTGAAGGTTAAAGTTTCTAGAAACCGTTTTTCATTTTGATTATAGAAATTAATTTTAGTAGAATAATATTTCATAATCTGAGGATAATTATTAATGAAACTTTTAATCTCTTTTTTATTATCAGTCTCTTTACCTGCTGTCCTTTATTCCGGACAGCAAAAAGGTGATATCACTATACATTTTGAAGACTTAAGAAATATACAGGGAGGGATAGGAGTACTTCTTTTTACTTCTCCAAAGGGGTTTCCCGGGAATCCCGAAAATGCTTATATAAATTACTACAGCACGCTCTCTGCCCCTAATCATACTGTAAAGTTTTATGAGCTGGACTACGGGACCTATGCCGTTTCTGCATTCCACGATGAAAACAGCAACAAAAAGCTTGATACAAACTGGCTTGGATTGCCCCGTGAAGGAGTCGGGGTTTCCTTAAACGCCCTGAGGCCTTTCGGTTCGCCGCGTTTCAGGGATGCCGCATTTGAGCTAAATAGCAGCTCCGCAACTCTTAATATCGGAATTAACTACTAATACAGAAATTGTGAGGATATAAATGAAAAAAAAGAAAATTGTTATTGTAGGAGCCGGGCCAGGGGGGCTGACAAGCGGTATGCTTCTTGCCCACAGGGGCGCAGAAGTTGAGATATATGAAAAAGAGACCCGCCCTGGAGGCAGAAACAGGGCAATACGTTTAGGGAATTTTACTTTTGATACCGGGCCCACGTTCCTGATGATGAAATATATACTGGATGAGATGTTCCAGGAAACAGGCAGAAAATCATCAGACTACCTCGATTTTGTCAGGCTTGACCCTTTTTACAGGCTGCAGTTTCCCGGTAAAAGATTTTTCCCTTCAGGCAACAGGGATAAAATGAAAAAACAGATTGGTGAACTTTTTCCGGGTAATGAAAAAGGCTTTGAACAGTTTATGGAAACAGAAGGAAACAGGTTCAGGAAACTTATCCCCTGCCTCCAGAAAGATTACTCGACATTAGGCGCATTTTTGAATCCCATATTCATAAAAGCAGCTCCCTATATAGCCCCGAGCAAAACACTTTTCGGAAACCTGGGAAGATACTACGATCAAGATGAACTTAAGCTTGCTTTTACATTTCAGTCAAAATACCTGGGTATGTCTCCCTGGGACTGCCCTGCCCTTTTTACAATACTTTCCTATATGGAGTATGAATACGGAATATACCATGTTATGGGAGGCCTCAACAGGATTTCGGCGGCTATGGAAAAAGTACTCAAAGAAGAAGGCGGCAATGTATTCTACAACAAAAAGGTCCGCAAGGTAATTAACGAAGAAAAAAATGTAACAGGAATAGAACTTGAAAACGGAGAACAGATAGATGCGGACGAGGTTATAATAAACGCTGATTTCGGATATACGGCGAGCAATCTTCTTCCGAAAGAATATATTAAAAAATGGGCTCCGGAAAAACTTGAGAAGAAAAATTTTTCATGCGGAACTTTTATGCTGTACCTAGGGCTGGATAAAAAGTACGAGACACTTCAGCACCACAACATAATATTTGCGGATGATTACAGACAGAATGTGGAAGTTATGTTTAACAACCATAAAATGACTGATGACTTCTCCTTCTATGTTCACAATCCTTCCGTTACCGACCCCTCTCTTGCCCCTGAAGGAAAAGCGTCTCTTTATGTTCTTGTTCCTGTACCAAATAACAGAAGCGGAATAGATTGGAACATAGAGAAAGGCCCCTTCCGGGAGAAAGTATTAGATAAAATCATTGAAAAAACAGAAATGAAGGACATACGGGAACATATAGAAGAAGAAAAAATAATTACTCCCCGTGAATGGGAAAAAGACTATAATGTATATATAGCCGCCGAATTCAGCCTTGCGCACAACCTTTCCCAGATGCTCTATTTCAGGCCCCACAATAAGTTTGAAGAGCTTAACAATCTTTATCTGACAGGAGGCGGGACCCATCCCGGAAGCGGCCTTCCCACTATATATGAATCAGGCAGGATATCAGCTAATCTCATTTCAAAAAAATACGGCCTGCCATACAGGGAACCCTCTTTCAGCGCAAAAGACATTCTGCCTCATGAAAACTGAAAAACCTTTAATACTCTGCAGCCGGTGCCTGGGTTTTGACAACTGCAGATACAACGGAGAAATAATACCGGCACCTTTTATCGAAAAACTTTCAGATTTCTGCCGGATTATAAATGTCTGTCCCGAAGTTGAAATTGGCCTGGGGGTTCCTCGCAAACCTGTACGAATAATAAAAAAAGGCGATAATTTAAGATTAATACAAACTGAAACGCTTAAAGACCAGACTGATAAAATGAATATCTTTTCTGCTCAGTTTATCAACAACCTTCGCGAAGTCCACGGATTTATATTGAAATACAAATCCCCCTCCTGCGCCCTGAAAGCGGCTAAATATTATCCGTCAACAGATAAGAGTCCTGTATCCGGAAAGGGTCCCGGTTTATTCGGAAAAGCTGTTCTTGACGCCTTTCCCGGGTATCCGGCAGAAACAGAAACCCGGCTGACAAACTTTAACATAAGAGAACATTTTCTAACCAAACTTTTTACCTTTTCCAGGTTTGATTCAGTCAGAAAAGAAAGCAGGATAAAACAGCTGATTGACTTTCATGCTCAAAACAAACTGCTTCTTCTTGCATACAACCAGAAGAATATGAGGCTGATGGGGAATATTCTTGCCAACCAGAAAGAAAAAGGTATGGATAGTACAAAAGAAGAATATAAAATCCTGCTTCTTGATTCATTTAAGAAAAACGCTTCACACAATTCCCATATAAATGTAATACAGCACGCAATGGGCTATTTTTCAAAAAAAATAAAAAGAGAAGAGGTCTCGTTTATAACTAATCTCATATCGGAATACAAGAACAATAAAATTCCCTTGAGTGCCTTAAGAATGGTAATAAGATCTTACATAGTAAGGTTTGATATCGAATATCTAAAATCACAGAGCTACTTTGAGCCCTACCCCGCAGAACTGGCTGAAGTATCAGATTCGGGTAAGGGAAGAGACTTGAGGCACATATAAAAGTTTTTAAAAAACATGACCCTCCCCTTTTTCTTTTTTCAGCAAGCCTTTTTCCAGCACATAAATTTCTCCTTCTGCGCAGAGCCTTTTAAGAAGCTGCACATCCTGTGATATTAAAATAAAGGAATCGACTTTAGAGAGGTAGTCCAGTACAATCTGCAGGTGATGGCCGTCAAGCCATTCAAACGGCTCATCAAGAAGTATTATATCCGGTTTCATAGCGGCTATGCCCGCAAGTGCCACAAGGTGCTTTTCCCCTCCTGAGAGCTTAAACGTGTTCCTTTTTTTAAGTGATTTCAGTCCGAATTCTTTAATAACCTCCGTGACTATTTCCCCTGTTTCAATTCGGTTTTTCCCCTGGTTGAGCGGCCCGAAAGATATATCCTCCTCAACCTCCGGAAAAAGAATCTGATCATCCGGGTTCTGGAAAAGATAACCTATTTTAGTCCTGAACCGGGAAAAGTCTTTTTCCTCTTTCATTTCGTTTCCGAAAAGCTCTACAGACCCGGCCTGGGGTTTAATAAGTCCGCTTATTATCTTAAGCAGTGTTGATTTACCACTGCCGTTGGAACCTGTTATACCTGCGCGGATGCCGGCGGTTAGGCTGAAGTTCAGACCGGAAAAGATATCATCACTTCCGGGGTAATGGAATTTAATATTTTTTAAAGCTATTGTATCCATAACATAAAAGAGACAAATATGGCTGAACCCATAGTAAAAACAATATCATTTATTTTTAGCTTTTCCCTTAAGAATGACGGAAACCTGCCTTTAAAACCGCGGCAGAGCATAGCGTCGTAAAGAGTTGCGGAATGTATGCGGCTTTTAAGGAGGAGAACCCCTAACATTGTTCCCATTGTCTTGTAAGTTTTTAAATTTGTTTTTGCTATAAAGCCTTTCATTTTCATTGCTTCCTTTAATTTTATGTAATCAGAATGAAGTACGCTTATATACTTATTGCAGAAATAAAACATCCCGGCAAGCTTACCTGGCATTCCGAAGAATTGAAGAGCTGAAACATTGTTTACAAGAGCAGAGGTTCCTATAAGGGAAATTACAAAAAAAGCTATCGCATTGGCTTTCAGAGTTATAGATAATGCGACCTCCACACCGCCTCTGGTATCTCCCGGAAAACTCAAAGGTATGATTATCCAGAAAAACAGAATAAAGATATTAACAGCGTAAAGCCTCTGAAGGACTTTCCGAGAATTTAACTTTGAAAAAAGACAAAAGAAGAAAGCAGCAGCAAAATAAAGCAGTAGCGGATATAATGAGGAAATAAGGGCTACATGAAGGGAAAAGAGAGTAAATACAGGTATCTTGACTCTTTCGTCAAGCAAGTGAAAAAACGAATCTCCCAGGGAAAACTCATCAATATGCATTGTTCTTCATTATCATTTCAGGCGAGGTTTTTATAATAAAAGAAACCGCTGCTGCTGTTATGAATCCCTCCAGAAGCGCTACCGGGAGATGCCCTGCTGCTATTATTCTTGCAGCCGGAATAAAACTCTGCCTGCTCAGGGAAAGAGAAATATATAAAAGCACTACTGAAACAAACACCGAAAGAACCCCGGCTACGAAACCAGCTGCCCGCTTATGTTTTATCAGAGAAAAAAGTTTCCAACACAAAAGTCCCGGCAAAGCCATATTTAAAGTATTTACTCCCAGAGCTGTAATTCCACCGTGACCGAATATCAAAGCCTGAAGAAGCAGTCCTGTAAAAAGAGCCGGAAAAATACCCCAGCCGAGTATTATCCCTGCCAGACCATTGAGAATAAGATGAGCTCCCGCCGGGCCGACGGGAATATGGATAAGCGAAACCACAAAGAAAGCGGAAGTCATAACCGCAAGGGTAGATATTTCTCTATATGAAATTTTTTTAAGTCCAAGCGATATTCCTGCGGCAGCAAGAATTGTTCCGGCAGCCAGTACTCCGGGAGAAAGCACACCATCGGATATATGCATTATTTATCTTTCTTTCCCATTGTCAGAGCAAAGAGTCCCCATAAGCCGAATATCAGGCTGACACCGGTTACAATACCGAAAAAACCCGGGGTATATTTACTTTTGTCATTAATGTCAATTTTCAGCGCCTCATTTACAACAATATTTTTTATGATCCTGTGACCCATACCATCATCTATTACAGTCTTCCAGTCCCCGGCTGTATCCGGCAAAAAGGCAAAAACACCGTTCTTATCTGTCATACCGGTTATAAATTCTTCCCCGTCAGGCCCATATATTATCACATCCGCAAAAGCCGCAGGAGTACCGCCGTCATAATAACTTTTTACAAATAAAGCCCCAGTGCCTTCAGAAGCATATATGGGGTGTCCCCGGACAGCTGCAGATGCCATATAAACTATTGCTAATGTCAGGAGTATGGATTTAATCACTTTCATTTTTTATTCCCGGAATAGAAAATGTAAACGAGATGTCTATACCTTCCGCTCTTGAAGTAACAAGATATTCTCCCGCAACATCTGCTTTTATTTCCGCCGGCCTGGATTGGGTTGTACGTATTCTGTAACTGCGTCCAACTGGCGGATACACCCTCAATATTCCCCCTCCCCTTTCTCCCGAATTGAAGACTCCCAACTGAACAGTTTCCTTTTTGCGGAGGCTGAATTCTTTATTTACAGGAGCTATTTCCGCAGCTTTTCCGTTGAGATTAAAATCGGAATATTTCTCGCATATAATAACTGTACTCCCACAAGCAACGGGACTTTCCATTTGCGGCCTCTGTAATTGATAAGAGACAGTATACGTTCCTGTTGATTCCAATTTTAATACTGACAATAGGCTCTTTGATTTGCTGTCTGTTTTTATATCCAGAGTTTTTAAACCTCCGCACGGAAGGATAACATTGACTCCCTTGATGAGCCTTTCGGATAGAGCAAGATCGCTTTCGGGAAAATCATGGCCGCACCCTATATGAAGTCGGACCTCTTCGCCGCGGCCGCCGTAATGGCTTTCTGCTGTGATCCAGTTGTAATGCCCGTAAATAG
>PWOI01000087.1 GCA_003557485.1 Elusimicrobiota bacterium
CATAACGAATGGCTAAAAAAAAAGCTCGGCTTGTAAGTCGCCATCAGAGAGAATCGTTCATTGAGAAAGGAAATTCTGTTATCAGCGCAAGAGAGCAGTGCCGTCTTCTTGGTATTACCCGCTCTAATATCTATTACCTGCGTAAGGAGAGAAGTCCCGAACGGGATGCCCATCTTAGGCTGGCGATAGATATGCAGTTCATGAAAGATCCGTGCGGAGTGAAGAAGATGAGAAGATACCTGAAAAGATCCGATTATGATGTCGGGGAAAAGCTGGTCCGCCGCCTTATGCGTTCAATGAGCTTGATCGCTATTTACCCCCGGAAAGGATTGAGCGGAAAGCACCCGGAACATAAAATTTATCCCTATCTTCTTCGCGGAATGGAGATTACTAGGCCGAATCAGGTATGGGCGGCAGACATAACTTATGTTCCGCTTGGGAAGGGATTCTGCTATCTGGTTGCTATAATGGACTGGTACAGCCGACGGGTTTTATCCTGGAGGATCAGCAATACGCCGGATGCCGATTTCTGTGTTGAAGCGCTGAACGAGGCCCTGCAGTTATTTGGCAAACCGGATATATTCAATACGGATCAGGGCAGCCAGTTTACGAGCCTGAAGTTTACCGGGGTTCTGCTTGAGAACGGCATTGCCATCAGTATGGACGGCCGAGGCAGGGTTTTTGATAATATTTTTATAGAGCGGTTATGGAGGACTGTAAAGTATCAGAACATTTATGTTCAGGGATATGAAACGATATCGGAAGTGAGGGAGGGGCTGGGAATCTATTTCTGGCATTACAACACGGAAAGGATACATCAGGGGTTGGACTACAAAACTCCGGAAGAAGTATATGCAGGAATTGACTTTCAGCCTAAGAAATTACACCTCAAAATTGCTTGAAAGTGGTCTGGACAAGGGAAGTAGTAAACAACCCCTTTTCATATTGGGACCTGGCGATATCAAGGTTTTGTGAATTTATATCAAGAATTTCCTTCATTATTTCTATCTTTTCATATAACCTTACAGTATCAATATAACTGTTTTCAACTTCCAGGTTAATAATTTTCTTTATATTTTCCATCTCTGAGCGCGCCTGCATAATCTGAGCGTTAACCCTTTTTATCTTCCCGGGCATTGAAGCCGCCGGAAAAGGAAACTCTATCATGCCCCCTACTACCCAGGACTGGCCCCACTCATCCCGCATCTGGAAGGGCCGGTCAAAATTATATGAGGCAAACCCGTAAAGCTGGGGAAGGTTCCGGGCCAGTTCAACAGTTCTGCTTTTCTGCGCAACACCAACATTAAGCCGGGCTATCTCAAGCTCGCTGCGCCGTTCGGCGGCAGCCCGTAGCAACTCTTCAAGACAGGAGTCAAACCCGGAGTATTCCAGCCGGCCGACAACTTCCTGCCCCTTATCTTCAATAACAGCCGTATTAAAAAGAGCCGCCCGCGCCTGCTTAAGAGAAGCTTCTGCTTCCGCAAGGCCGGCTTCAGCGCTGAGAAGATGGGAACGCACGCGGTTAACGTCAAGGTTTGAAATTTTTCCCGCATTGTAAAGCCGGCGGGTGATTTCAAGGTTATCCTGCATTAGTTCCTTCTGCTTACGCGCGATTTCACTCATCTCTCCGGCAAGCAGAAACCCGTAGTAAAGTTTTGTCACTTCTCCGGCAATCTTATCCTGATGCCTTCTGTAAGAGGCAAGCTCCATAAGATGGGCTCTGGAAGATATCCCGTAAGACCCGCTCACCATACCGAAAGTAAAGATCGGCTGCCTGAGCTGCAGCTGGGCGCTGTAGTTTTCCTTCTGTCCCATTTCAACGGCCATCTCTTCATAGATAAGAAGTCCGGTAGTTAAATCCGCCATCACAGGCATCACAAACTCCATTTCAGGAACAGTGTCTGTATAGGAGGCTCTTGCGGATAAGGAAAAAGAAGGAAAGAAACCGCCAAGCGCTTCTGACCTTGCGCCGGCTGCAGCCGCAGCCCTGCTCCGGGAGGCGGAAAGGTAATGGTTGTTATCCATAGCGGACCTTACAAAATCATCAAGATTCAGCTTCCGGTCCGCAGCGGCAGGAGAGCTCAACAAAAAAAGAAAAGCACTACAGAAAAGGTATATTTTAGTTTTGCTCATTTTTAATACCTTAGTGTTTACAACCTGTTAAAGCAAATTAAAGGCATATTTTTACCTAATATTGCCATAGCTGGTCAAAACCCTATAACACTTTTCCTCATACTCATATAGAGAAACCTTTAAAATCTTATGCTGAGCTTGCTTTTTTAAGCGGAAAAGACTCAATATCCAGTTTTTCCATATCAAGTATATTCTGGGCGTGCTCTATATCAATCCCTACCGGCTTACCCGTTTCATCAAAATCAATTACTATTCCTGGAGCAACTTCCCGGGATTCTATACCGGAACGTTCAACCAGGTGAATATACAATGAATCAGTATCTTGATGATAATTAATCCTCATTTTATTTTTTGCCTCCTTTAAAGTTCCTGTCAAAAAAAGCATTATGAATAGTTTTCTGATCTTCCAGTGTTATAACACGAAGAAACTTACAATCAAACTCAGGTATCTCTTTCCAAAACCGGCATCTTCCGTCAGGCTGCTTTTCCATATATTCCCGCTCTTTTACTGCTTCCTCACACCATTCTTTTTTAATGTAAGGCCGCTTAGCCAATATGTCTTCTTCAAAATATTTTGTATATTTAAACATAGACTTTAATAATAAAATGTACTATTCAGGTAAAACAGTCCTATTGAGTTCATATTCAGCAATCTTTTTGAATAATAGCATATTTTCTTAACTAATGTAACCGAAACCGCATGATATTGAATTTTCATCTTGATTTCTATCCCCTATCGGGAGACAGACTATATCAAAACAAATTTTTCCCGGAACTCTTTAGGTTATTTCAAGTTCTTTTTCTTTCTTGAGAAGTTTAATCTGTTTTTCAAGCTGGTCTGATTCTATGGGCTTTATCACAAAAAACCTTCTTTTCATACCTGTCGCGGCATTTGCAGCCTCTTCCGAATCCGTATCTGCAATATCCATTATTATTGGTATATCATTCAACAGGGCGTTCTGAAGAAGTTTAATTCCGGCATAACCGCTCCATCCGGCGTTTGAAGCTCCTGTTATTATAAGATCGACTCCGCCTTCTGAAGTTTTTTCAATAAGTTCGGCGCTGTTTTTGGCCTGATTCATCTCGTAGTTCTGTCTGTCCCTTATCTGTCTATAAGCAAAATCGCTATTCTCTTTCTTTTCAAAACAGGACAGTATTCTTGTCTTTCTGGAAGAGACAACACCTATTTCAGCCGTATGGGTAACCGGCCCCGCAATCTTTTCAATTTTTTCAATAAAATCCTTAACCTCAAAAGGCTTTTTGATAAAATCGTGAACATCCATCTTTATGAAATCTACCATACTGTCAGTAAACTCCATTGCGGTAGCCATAATAATGGGAATCGCTTTCGTCTGGGGATCACTGCGGAACACCTTGACAGCTTCAAGCCCGGTCATATTGGGCATCTTGTTGTCAAGGATTATAATATCAGGCTGAATCTCTTTGGCCTTATTAATACCTGACTGTCCATCGAAAGCTTCAAATATCTCAAAGTTGTAGTCCTTAAGAAACGACCTGAATAGATTCCTCCAATGTTTCTCATCGTCAACTATAAGAATTTTTTTCTTATCCATTGCTATCATTTCTCCTTTATAACACTAACCTCTTTACTTTCAGGATTTTTAAGCGGTATCTTATAATAAAAGACAGTACCTTTATCCTGCTGGCTCTCAACCCATATTTTCCCTCCGTGAGCTTCAACTATAGCCTTGGCGATTGACAGGCCGATTCCCGTACCCTTTATCCGGGAATGTTTCTGGTGCTCCTTAAGCTGGGAAAACTTTCCGAATATTGTATCTATCTGGTCAGCAGGTATCCCTATCCCGGTATCGGAAACCGCCACCGTAAAATCCTTATCTGTATTTTCAAGAGAAATCTTAACCTGACCGTTCTCGGGCGTAAACTTCAGGGCGTTTGAAACAAGGTTTACGGTAAGCCTTTCCATCTTGTCCGCATCTATAACCGCGACAACCGGCTCATCAGGAACCTGGCAGGAAAGTGTAATATTTTTTTCCGCAC
>PWOI01000137.1 GCA_003557485.1 Elusimicrobiota bacterium
CCCTGCCGGTCTTGCCAATGTATATTCGCGTGAGGGAATGTTTGAATATTACAGCCCGTTTATGGGGCTTCCGGACGTAGATTTGGGTTGCAATTTCGCTTCCGTTGTTTATCCCGTATACGGTATTGCTAATTTCGGGCTCTCCTACACCTCGTTTGTCGGAGACGATATCTATAGGGCAAGCGCGCTGCGCCTTACTGCCGCTAAAGACCTTTCTGATCTGATTGATATTTACCCCATGAGGCTGGCAGCAGGGCTGAGTTTCAGGTACTTAAGCCATGAGTTTCTTTATAAAAAGGGGGAGCAGGCAGATAAAGACGATCCCTTCTGGGACGATCACGGTTCTTCGGCAAATGCCTTTACCGCAGATTTAGGGATACTCTTTGAACCTATGTGGGAAGTGCCTATAGGACTCTCTGTCAAGAACATCATCCCTGCGGATGTAGGTGTTGAAAGTACGGATAATGTGCCTATGGAGATTAAAGTAGGCGCCGGTTATCGTATTATGGATGTTGCTTTCTTTCAGTAACTGATACCGGAGCTGGCTATTTCATACAGAGATCAGGACATGGGACAAGCATCCGATAAAATAAACTTTGCGCTGGGTGTAGAAGGGTGGCTTGATTTGAACAGAACAGGCTTCAGGGCGGGCGTGAACCGCGACGAAGCTTCAATTGGAGCCAGTTACGGCTGGCAGATAGATGTTGTAACCCTGCGGCTTGATTATGCCGCTTTCCTGCCTTTCAGCGACCTAGGGGACCACTTCGGTCACCATCGCTTTTCTACTTCGGTTCGTTTCTGAGCGGAATTAATTCCCGGAACCTGCTCTTCTATTTTTTGTATAGTACATAAAAAGCGTTTTATATCCATTAAATTTCTGTCAATAGAAAACGCTCTTATTTTAAAAATCAAAAAAAAAGGTAAACTATAAAGATGTAGTAAAGTTTTATTTTAAATATATTTTAAAGAATGAAAAAAATATTAATAGCAGATGACTCTTCGGAGACAAGAAAACTAATCAGGTACACTCTCGAAAGAGAAGGGTATAAGGTTATTGAAGCAAAAAACGGTGATGAAGCAATTCAAAATACTTCGAAGTATAACCCTTCTCTTATTATACTTGACATAATAATGCCTGTGTCCGACGGATTTTCAACAGTTCTGAAATTAAAAAACAGTAAGAAAACAAAAAATATACCCATAATAGTAATGACAGGCCATGAAAAGCTCGGGGGGCTCTTTATGATGCATGAAACAGCCAAATTCAATGATTTCCTGGAAAAGCCTTTTTTTCCGGAAGAGTTAGTGAAAAAAGTTAAAAATATTTTGAAATAATGAAAAAAATAATAATAGCAGTGATTAGTTTCTTTGTTGGAATTGTATGTTTATCTGCGCGTATAGCCTCCCTTGAACATTTTAACCGGGCTGAAAATTTTTATGTAGCCGGGGAATATGAAAAAGCGGTAGAACACTACGAGAAAGGATTTGAGACAAATCCGGACAATTTCAGCGCCAGGCAGTTATGGGGGGTAAGCCTGCATATTGCTGCTTATAACAATTTTGAAGCCGGCAATTTCAGCCGGGCGCTTCCGTTTTTAAGAAGGCTTAGAAATCTGGATCCGGAAGATGAGCATATAGAAAAAATGTATCAAACCGCACTTTCTGCAATTAGAGAGGAGAAAGAAGAGGTTAAGGCGGAGTCTCCGCCTCCTCAGGTTCCGGAAGAGTATATAAGGACGCTTGTATCTTTACTTGAAATGCAGATTCAGTTCCAAAAGGAAAGATTGAAACATGAAGACTCCTTCAGGCAGGAAATAGTATCCAGGACAGAAGTGCTTCAAAAAAGTATGATATTAAATCTTCAGGAACAGACACAAAAGCTTGAGAAAACATATATATACACTGTTGGCGCGGGATTAATAGTCTTGTCAATCTTTATAATATTCCTGGTATATTACTCTAGAAAGAGGGAGAAACTGATATTGAAGTATCAAAACAGGATTCTTGTAAAGCTTGAAGAGCAATTTTCGACTGGTTTACAGAATAATAGTATGCAGTCTGCAGGCCGGTACAATGAGAAAATAGAAAGACTTCAGCCCAACAATAAGATTCAGGGTATAAAATTAATTGAATCCGAGTTGGCGGGCTATAGCGAGGAAAAGAAAATTGCTGAGAAATTGCTTCTTCCGCTTATAAATGACAAAGATAAAGAAGTGGAGATGAGAGCGCTTACCGCACTGTATAAATATAATCCGGGGAAAGCCTTGGAAAAATTTACTGTTTTGGGGTATTCCCAGCACCCTTCAACTAGAATTAAAACAATAAGACAACTGGCTTTAATACCGGATGAAGATACAATCAGGCTTATTTTCGGCATAGCCATGGATCCTGACAAAAATGTAAGAAAAGAAGCGATCAAGGTTTTAAATAAAATTTACTCAAGAGGCGAAGTTAGAATATCTCATGAAATAAGAAGTAAAATAAAGCGTTTTATTAAAGAAGAAAAAATGGATATGATTATAGATTAAAGATTTCTTTATAGTTTCCGAATTATTATTGCGAAAAACGGGTTTTCGCATTATAATTTAACAAGGAAAGATAAAGAAATGAGAAAAACAGTTTTATTTGTTGCTGCCGTCGCTGCAGCAGTTATATGCGCTTCCTCCTCTAAGGCCGATATTTCGGTAACCAGTGTTGAGATAAGGGGCGATATGGCCACCATCGTTATAAACGATGTTGTGGAAATAAGGGAGATTGAAATAGTCGGGAACGACGTAAAATTTCCCGAGTATGTCTCGTCTTCCGGAAGGGTCTATCCCCAGGTCAAATTCCGCACCCCTGCCGTCAGGACCAGAGTATCCGAGGCGATACTTAACAACAGGCCGGACGGGGAAAGAGCCAGGCGCATAAGTTATGATATAACGGATGTGTCGCGTTACGGGGCTGAAGGTTCCTCCCTTGCGGGTTTTGCCACTGTAGTCTTCAACAACGAGATGGAAATTGATGTGCGTATTATGGAGGCCCGCTACAGTGAAGATTACTGGATATCCTGGCCTGCCCGTCCGCCTGACCAGGATAAAGGTGAGAGCGGCTGGCAGGATCTGGTCGTTGTTACAAACCGGCGCGCAAAAGATATCATAGAAGATGATATAAAGGAGACTTTCTCAAAACTGGACCCGGCTGAGAGCCTTGCTGAAACAGAAGTTGAAGTCAGCCAGGGAAGAGTTGACGCCCCACTGACTGTGACAGCAATTGAAGTCCATACTATTAATGAAGGTGACCTTATAGCGCTTGTAGATGTTGACCTTAGCTATGCTTTCCGCATAAAAGATATTGAAGTCTATGAAAGAAGAGGACAGGTCTTTCTGGAGTTCCCGCGGCAGATTACCGATGCAGGACAGGTTTATCCTCAGATGCAGATTTTTTCCCGCGCGCTCCGTTCTGAGATTAGAAGAGCGGCCGTTGAAGGGACCCCTTCCCCGGATAAATATAATCAGATAGGATTTGAGATAACAAAGTTTGAAAAGAACCGTTTTGAAAGCGCACTTAAATACAGGGGCGGGGTGACAATAAACGGATCTATTGAAATTGACTTTTCTATACTCGACGGTGATACTTACGACGCTTTTGTCAGCTGGCCCTCAGTCAGGGAAGAGGGACAGTATGTTGACAAAATCTTTCCGATAAACAGGGATGTCCAGCGGGCAATAGAAACCGCTATCCTTGAAAGATACCGCCGGGAGCAGTAAACGTAAAACAGAAAGGAATCAATATTAAGATATATAAGAAGACGGCGTTAGCCCTTATATGGTGCCTATCCGCGGTATGTGTTTCCGTATCTTTTGCCTGGAAACCTTCCGAACCAATAGCCGTGTTTTTCAGCACGCCGGAAGAAGGGATCAACACTTCGAAATATTCAAGCTACCCGGAGATAGGGATAGGAACATCACTTGCCAGGTTTCTGAATACGGTAAAAGAAGACGACAGGGTCTATATGTCATTTTATTCAAACATAGAGCCGGAAGAGATAAGAGAAGCAATAACAAATGCTACCACAACAACCGGGGGAGAACTGTATTATATTATGCACAAGGACTATACTCCGCCCCGCCAGGTTTTTGAATTCGGGGATATATATAATTACCTGGA
>PWOI01000048.1 GCA_003557485.1 Elusimicrobiota bacterium
AGTTCTGCACGGCGCCGGGTGAAAATGTGTTGCGCCCCGGGGAAATAATATGTAAGGTGAAAATTCCTCTTTCTGAAACAGTTCAAAGCGGATTTATTAAGCTCGGCAGCCGGGGGGCTCTCGCTATTTCCAAAGTTTCCGTGGCTGCGGCATGGGTAATGAACGGCCGGAAAATTGAAAAAATCAGGATAGCAATGGGTGCGGTAGGGCCCAAAGTTCTGAGGGCAAAAAGAACCGAGATTCTTTTACGGGGAGAGGAACTGACGCAGGAGCAGCTTGAACGGGCAGCGGCCACTATATCGCTTGAGTGCAGTCCGATAGATGATTTCAGGTCAAATGCTGATTACAGGTCGGCTATGACGGGAGTTCTGCTTAAGAGGATACTGAAATCCTGAAGAAGAGAAAGGAAATTATATGAAAAGATACAGGATAAGAATTGAGGAGGGGGAGAAACTTGTAGAGACACTAGAGAAAAAACTTGAAGAAGCCGGGATAAAAGAAGCTTTTATAGTTTCACTTGCAGGGGCTCTCAGCAAATTTACGCTGATAACCATAGACAATATCTCTCTGGAGGTGCCTCCTGAGCATTTTGAAACAGAATTTAATGAGAAAGCGGAGGTTTCGGGAAACGGGTTTGTTAAGGACGGCCGGGTACATATTCATACCTGCTGCGGCCGCGAAGGCGGGTCCGCCTTATGCGGTCATTTCGTAGAGGGCACGGTTACTTATTTTATAGATGTAGGGCTGATAGCGGGATAGAATTACAGAGAAAGGATAACTGGAAAATGATTGAACTTAATTACGACAATTGTCTTGACAGGAATATAGGTAAGGCGGGGGTTAGCGAAGATAAGTTGGGGGCGCTTTTCTCCCGCGCCGGCGCCGCCCTGGAGGAATACAAAGAATCTCCTCCCGGGTTTATGAAACTGCCGCTGCGTTTCGGTGAGGCTGAGAAAATAATGAAAGAAGCGGAAAATTATAAAAAATTCAAAAATATTGTCGTACTCGGCATAGGAGGTTCGGCGCTCG
Organism: Elusimicrobiota bacterium; assembly: GCA_003557485.1. GTDB lineage: Bacteria > CG03 > SLGR01 > SLGR01 > PWQF01 > PWMP01. Next base: position 1,030 of record PWOI01000048.1, read on the forward strand.
GAAATATCACTCTCAATAATGCCCTGTGCCATCCTTATCACAATGTTTTGGAGGGCCGGAAAAGACCGCGGTTCTTTGTGCTTGACAATTCGGACCCCTCACGAGCGGAGGCGCTTTCAGAGGCTATAGACCCTGAGGAAACTCTTTTTGTTGTTATAACAAAATCGGGCGGAACTGCGGAAACGCTTGCTAACTTCTTTCACTTCCTTAAGATTCTTAAAACGAAATCGGCGGACTGGAAGGAGAACCTGGTCTTTATTACCGGCGAGAAAGGTTTCTTGAGGGATTTCTCGGAGGAACACGGGATAAAGACTTTTCCGGTACCTGAAGATGTCGGTGGAAGGTATTCGGTTCTTTCGGAAGTCGGGCTTTTCCCGGCAGCAGTCAGCGGTATTGATATTCTATCTCTTCTTGAGGGGGCTGCCGATGCGGCCGAAAACGAGCATGTAGCGGTAAATTACGCAGCTCTTCAATGTTATTTTTACAGGAAATCAAAAAACATAAATGTTTTTATGCCATATTCGAGCCGCCTTGCGAGTGCCGCAGACTGGTTTTGTCAGCTCTGGGCCGAGTCTCTGGGCAAGAATGAGAATACCGGGCCTACGCCTGTAAAAGCCGTGGGGGCAACTGACCAGCACAGCCAGATGCAGCTTTATATGGAAGGCCCGAAAGATAAGGTAATAACGTTCCTGGGAGTTGAAAGCGGGATGCCTGAACTGAAACTTGATTTTGAGGGTCACTTCCTTAATGGAAAATCTATGCGCCAGCTTTTTAAGGCCCAGGAAAAAGGAACAGCCGGAGCGCTTGCCCAGGCCGGCGTGCCAAATATGACATTTAAAATTCCAGAGGTGGATGCATACAATACCGGGGAGCTGCTCTACCAGCTTGAGGTTGCCTGCGCGATTGCAGGAAAGATACTTGAAGTGGACCCCTTTAACCAGCCCGGCGTGGAGGCAGGAAAGAAACTCTCATATAAAATTCTTGAGGACGGCTGAGAACAGCAAAGGAAAGTAGATGAACCCTAAAAAGTTCAAGAAAGGAGAACACGTTTATACTGACTGGGGAGGGGGAGTAAAGGAGGTCAAAAAAGTGAACGAAGAAAAACAGTCAAGGAGTATGCAGATAAAGCTTGATGAGACTACCGCTATGGGCCAGTACGCCAATATGGCATCTGTGACACATTCAAGGGAAGAATTCATTCTTGACTTTATTTTTATACCGCCGGGCTCAAAGCAGGCAAAAGTAATATCAAGGATTATAACTTCGCCTTCTCACGCCAAGCGGCTTCACCTGGCTCTTAAGGATAACATAGAAAAATACGAAAAGAAATCCGGCAGGAAAATAGACCCGTCCTCCGAAGAAGGAAAGATCGGTTTTTAGAAAAATGAGCTGGCAGGCATTTGTTCTTCTTCTGCTGACAGCGTTTTTCTGGGGTGTCCCCCCTATACTTGAGAAATCGGCTCTTGGCGTTTCAGACCCGGTAGCCGGCCTGACAATAAGGCAGATAGCGGTCACCCTCATACTTGTCGTTTTTGTCACTTTAAGCGGCAGATGGGGCGATCTGCAGACGGTTTCGGCAAGAGACAGGTGGCTCTTTGCCTTTTCAGGCATATCCGCCGGATTGCTCGGAATGGTTACTTACTATTACGCCCTAAGGGTAACCCCCGCATCCAGGGCAGTACCCATAGCGGCTTCCTACCCGCTTGTGGCTGCAGTTCTGGCCTTTATTTTTCTTGGTGAAAAATTAACGGCAACCCGGCTTGCAGGAATAGCCCTTATAATCTCAGGGGTATACCTGGTCCGTTGAACCAGTTTGTTGTTCAGAAACACAGGGCAACGACCCTGCATTATGATTTCCGCATACAGATAGAGGGTATTTTGAAAAGCTGGGCTGTTCCCCGGGGCCCGTCACTTGATCCTACCCAAAAAAGGCTTGCCGTTGAAACGGAGGACCACCCCCTGAGCTATGCGCACTTTGAGGGTCAGATTCCCGAAGGGAGCTACGGAGCGGGTGAAGTTATAGTATGGGACAGGGGAGAGTGCCTCTATCCTTCAGATCCGCTACACCAGTACAGACAGGGAAAAATCAAATTCATTCTTAAAGGGGAAAAACTCAAAGGCGAATTTCTTCTTCTCAGAACCGGGCCCCAGTCCGGGCCGAAATCAAAGTGGCTCCTTATGAAAAGAGACGACAGCCATATTTCCTATGAAGAGATAACCCGCAGTAAGCCTTCTTCTGTTATAAGCCTGAGGAAGCTGGAAGACTGAAACTTTTAACAGGCTGCAACTGTCTAAATCATTAAAGAAACCGTAAAATGATTACAAAATCGGATATTAAAAGGGCCGCCCGGGGAGACGGGGCGGCAATGGAGAAGATTTATAACCGCTACAGCGGTTTCGTATGGAATGTTGCCTTAAAGACCTGCCTTAACAGGGAAATAGCCGCTGACGCCATGCAAGAGGTTTTTCTGAAAGTTTTTAAAAAACTGGGCAGTTTCCTATTCCGCTCGTCACTTGAAACATGGATTTACAGGATCACCGTTAATGCTACTCTTAATCTTATTGAGAAAGAAAAAAGGAGAGAAGGACTAGAGCTTGACTTCAGCCGCCTGGGGGCTCAGAGCGGGGAATCAGGCCTTGAAAACAGGCAGACAGCCGAAGAACTGCTTGGCTGTCTGGACCCTCAAGGCCGAATGATTATTGTTATGCGGGAAATGGAGGGTATGAGCTACAGGGAAATAGCGTCTGCCTGCGGAATGACAGTTTCTGCTGTCAAGACAAGAATTTTCCGGGCGCGGGAAAAAATGCGAAAGGAATATTCAGGGTGAAACTTTCCGCGTATGCCGGCTGTCTAAACTAATGAAGAAAAATAAATTTTCCGGAGGTGAAATAAAATGAAATGCAGAAAGGGACTTATCCATAGTTTTCTGGACGGCGAAGTTTCGCCTGCGCGAAAATCCCGTATTAAAGAACATATTGATACTTGCCGCGAGTGCCGCCGGTATTATGATGAAATCTCAAAAGTCATAAGAGCTGTAAAGGAAACCGGAAGGGAAGAGCCGCCTGCAGACGCCTTTCTCCGCATAAAAAGACGATTTAAGCCGGCAGGGGTTTTTCTA
>PWOI01000156.1 GCA_003557485.1 Elusimicrobiota bacterium
GTGGACTTTGAAAGGCGGCGGGTGGGTATAATCGCGGAGTAGAGGCGCTTTAGCGCCGCAGCGAAGCGCATCGAGTATTTAACAGGCGGTCAGGGTTTATGAGGTTAAAACTTTGTTTAGTGCCCTCGACCATTCTTTACGAATAACTGATTTTAACTTCATTTCATCTTCTTCGATCCCTGAAAGCGACGGTTCTTTGATTTCTCGATTATATTAAAGCGATTGTGAAAAATGCTAAAAATAAATTGACATAACTTCAAGTAAAACCTACAATTAAATTTAATGAATAATATAGAATTATATATAATAAGTATTTCGCATAAAAAAGAAGAGATAATATGACGAGAAGTAAATATGCTATAGGCCTGCTACTGTTGATTCTAGGTTGTCTGTTGGCAGTCTCGTTCACTGACAAGAAGCCAGCTTTCGAGAATATGGAAACCTATTCACATGAGGACGGAACTTATAGGGGTTCTTTTATCGATCGCGGATTGATTCAAGTTAATGTGCAATTTATTTTGGAAGATGGCGTTATCACGGAGGCAACCCTACGGCACTTGCAGGGAATTGAACCACCCTATCACTTGGATACTGAGGAAGAGCCTTACAGATCTGTGATCCAACAGTATGAAGAGGCACTCCAGTATTTGGTGGGGAAACCTTTATCTGATCACCTGGTTCACCTTTATGACCCAGGAGACTTGGTGCAAACCGAGGTGGACGGATATACAGGCGCTACTATTCGATCTGGGAAAATCATATCCGCTATCCGGGATGCACTTTCACGCGGGGTCTATAGATATACCGATCTGTAAACAGGGGTGATCACCCAATCATTGTGAACGTGTGTGCGAACAATGTCCTGCTGCGTAGGTCACTAACGCGTCGCCGCAGAGGGCTGACGTTATAATCATATAAAATTAGGGTGAATTAGCTTTCAGGAGTTTTTCTCGGCCTGCCTGCTCCCGCCCGGGCAGACACGAGGAAACGGGAAGGTTCTTTAAGCGAGGTCGTAAGAGCCGGAATTATGGTTCAGGCGGACGAGCGATTCTCTTTAAGCAGAGCGAGCCGTGCAGTGGCGGCGAGCCTGCGTTTTTGGACACGTGCGACGGCGTAATAGGCCGGAGCGCGTGGACTTTAAAAGGAGGCGGGCGGGTATAATCGCGGAGTGGAGGCGCTTTAGCGCCGTAGCGGAGCGCATCGAGTATTTAACAGGTGGTCAGGGTTTATTAGGTTAAAACTTTGTTTAGTACCCTCGACCACTCTCTACGAATAGCCGATTTTAACTTCGTTTCCTAAATTTTACATCCTGAGTATCAAAAAGCAAAGAAATCTATAAAGAAAAGTAGATTCAAGAAAGTACCGATAGCTCCTTGGATTGACGTGTAATGTTATATAATACACGGTCAAGAATTTCTAAGGAGCAACAAGCGGCTGATTATTATGTGCTACTCAGGGGTAGTAAAAGTCGCGGAATTTTGAAACTTATCAGACTGCAAAATGAAATCGGCAGGTAGTTGACATAGTTTCAGTCGCAACTTACAATAAAAAGCATAGAAGATTTCTATAATAAATTGTGCTGCTGTCCGGTTAATTGAAATTGAGGGGAAATGGATAAATTAATTATTTTTGCACTTATAATGCTTCCGGCAATTATATCCTGCCGCACTGCTGTAGAATATAAAAGACCGGATGAATTTCCTGTAATCTCATATAATAATTTAAAAACTGAGGAATTCAATGTGAAAATATCTTCTGCAGCGGCCAATGGAGAAGAATGGGTTTATCATCCGCTTATGGTTATTCAGGAGTATCGCAGTATTACAGATACAAGGTTCACCAGTATTGTGATGGAGCACGATAGAGGGGAGGCTCCGTTAAACTCAAGAATTACGGTGGTTGAAGAAGGGTACCTTGATGATTCCGTCAGAGGGCAGTGGTTTAAGTTTTATCTGGAGCGCGAAAGTCCAGAAGCCCCTTGGAAGGTTAACGAGATCCGGCAGGCGTACTTATGCGGAAGGATGGGGTCTGAGGAAGAATTCTCGAAAGAATTATGCCCATAAGAAAGAGAATCCACCAGATAAATTATTAAGAAGTATAAAGTTCTGTATTAGTTGCTGCGGATTTTCAGGGGCTGATAAGCGGGGTAGCTGAAATGCAGGAAAGAAGGAGATGAAAAATGAAACGAGTACCGGTAATCTTAGTTTTGGTGATAATCTCTCTTGTTATCCACGGATGCCAAAAAACAAGTTTCGTGGATGATGCGTCAAGATATGAGGACGGGGTATACAGGGGCGTTTTTATCGATGGCGACAGCATACAGGTCAATGTGCAGTTTAGTCTGAAAGACGGAGTCGTCAGTGAAGCTTCTTTCAGACATCTGCGCAGAGATGAGAACTACAACTTGGAAGCAGAAGAAGAGCCTTACCGCTCCGTTGTCCAGCAGTACCAGGAGGCATTAAATTATCTCGTAGGGAAAAACCTTGAGAAACATTTGAGTGACCTTTATACCCCCGAAGCGGTTGTTGAGACAGAAGTAGATGGGTACACCGCAGCAACATTGCGGAGCAATAAGATCATATCAGCCATACGTGATGCGCTCAATCGGGGTGTTTATAGTTATTGACCCGCAGCTAGCGCAGTCAAAACGGGAAGTGCAAAGAGCGCAGTGTTTCCTGTTGTCTCCCCTCCGGCCCTGGCAGGGCGCCGCCGTTAGGGGGGGGTAGGTAAGCAGTGCAACCCTACAGGCATAGACAGGTCGGGAGACTCCTCCTCCTTGCCCTTGGTCTCGGCGTAGTTATAACGGCAAGGCACTTTATTCTGGCTCCTGAGGGGCGCTTTGCGACTGGTCCGGCCCTGGTAATCTTTTTGGGGTGCATATTCCTGTTCTATGCTCTCTCTGTGGAGGTGAATACAGATGAGGTGGTTGTGAAGTTCGGCCCCGGGTTAATTCGGAAGAGATTCCGTATAGAAGAGATCCGGGAGGCGCGGGAAGTCAGGAACCCGTGGTATTACGGATGGGGGATCAGACTGACGCCACACGGATGGCTCTTTAATATTTCGGGGTTCAATGCCGTGGAGCTGGAGCTGAACAATAACCGGAAATTCCGAATAGGGACTGACGATCCTCAAGGGCTGATAACTGCGATCCAAACGGTTCGTCAATTTTCAATCCGGGGAGATTAAGCTCGTTTCCGGAGTAAAAAAGGCAGCCTTGCGGGAAAAAGTATAAGAGATCAAATTTCTCCGGAGCTTTGTTTAATTTCATCTGGGTTCTTACCGATATTGCAAAAAGCTGCAAGTACTACTCTTTTGTGAAAGTGCTTATTGGTCTGATATAATTAGAAGGTGTTATCCAATAAGCATTGCCTGGGAATAGAACAGATGATAGATTCAGTATGAAAACTTTCTTTTTCAGATTTATTTTAGCGGTAGCGGCTATTTGCGCCGCGCTTATTGTCGCAGAAATGACACTGTTAATAAAATTCGGCTCTGCCCGGAAGAGCCTCATAAGGGATGACTGGCATTATATGTACCAAATATACGAGCCGCTTGGTCTTCCCTTTTTGAGGAGGAAAAGGATAGACGGGGAAAAAATGTATTATTTCCCCAGGTCACATACATCTAAAAAGCCTCCCGTAAATGCAAGAAAACAGGAAGATGAGTTCAGAATAGTGGTGATTGGAGAATCTGTGGCAGAGGGTTTTGGGGGATGGGCGTCACTGCCCCAGACAACGGAACATTTAAATTCGTTTTTCCCAGGGAAAACTCTTAATTTTATAAATGCCGGAACGGGGGCATACACAAGCGCGCATATATTGTCAGTCGCAAGAGAAGCGTTGAGAAAGCTTAATCCTGATATGGCAGTGGTTCTTATGGGAAATAACATATACGGCGGTTCCGCGCTGAATTGGAAAATAACCAGAAGCCCGGGTTTTATGAGGTATCTTTACTTGAATTCCTGGGTCTTTAGACTTGTTTTTGAGAGGGTTTATGCCGGGATTGCCGAACGGGAATACGGTTTTGAGGAATTTAAAGCTGATTATAAAGACCTAACCAAATTAATGCGCCTCAGAAAA
>PWOI01000012.1 GCA_003557485.1 Elusimicrobiota bacterium
GAAACTATTTTGCTGCTCAGAACCCGGCTCCGTTTTCGTTGTAGTCTTCTATGAAGTTTTCAACTGACCGGTCATAGGTACTTTCTGCTCCGTCGGAGAAAAAACAGGCAGGAACCTGGCCTGCCCTCTTGTGATAGATTATGCATTCGCAGCATTTTCCCTTGCGGGAGCAGGGCTCGTAACTGCAGTTGCAGAACTGCATATTTTTTCCTGTATTACATTCAGTCATAATTCCCTCCTTTTAACAAGGCTTCTGTATTCTTTAAACATTAATATTATAGAGTTTACCGCACTCAGGTCAAATCGGAAGTTATATCAGTAGGAGCCGGTGACGGCGCCCTTTCTATTACCGGTGTCAGCCAGCTTCCCCTAAGGTAGTAGCCGAGGCATAGGGCAAATTCTCCGATACTGCCTATTATAAATGCGTTCCAGGGTCCGGCAATGGAAGCAAGAACAACCCCGCCTATCCATGCGGCGCCCACCCTGAAGATCCACATACCCGTTATTCCTATAACCATTGACTGGAAAGTACGGCCTGCTCCTTTAAATGCTCCCCGGAACGTTATTGAAGCTCCCAAAAACGGGGCAGCAATGGCAAGCCGTGAAATAAACCGTGCTCCGTATGCGACTGCTTCCGGTTCGCCGGCGCCCAGAAAAAAGGAAGCAATAGTAAAGCGAAAGAGGTAGGTCATAGCTCCGAGAAAGGAAAGAAGTAAAAAGACCACCCCTACCGACATGCGGGCTGCTTCTGCGGATCTTTTTTTAAGGCCCGCTCCCAGGTTCTGGCCAACGGAAGCGGCTGCGCCTTCGCCCAGGGCCAGGGACGGCATAACAAAAACAGAAAAAATTCTAACGCCAACACTGTAACCCGCCATATAAGAGGTTCCGAAAACAGCCGCTACGGCAGTGACAAACATCATTCCCAGCCCCTTGGTGGCGTGTTCAACAACGGCCGGCCAGCCCAGCACGGTAAGTTTCTTTATAGTCTTCCTGTCAGGAATAAGATGGTGCCGGTCCAGAGACAGCCCGTAAGGGCCCTTGAAAAGAAGCCACATGGCAACAGCAGAAGCTCCGAATTTTGAAGCAATTGTCGCAACAGCGGCGCCGGCAATTCCCATGCGGGGGAAAATCCATATGCCGAATATAAGAAGAGGATCCAGGACAAGATTTGCAACATTGGACCAGATTACTATTTTCATCGGGGTCTTTGAGTTTCCCCAGGCCCTCATAAGAGCATTGAATATAAAAAAAGAAAAGACAAGAACAACACCGGAAAATATGATCTTAAGGTATGTTTCCGCCAGAGCTTTTACTTCCGGCGCAGCGCCCATAAGTTCAACGAGTGATCCGGCGCTAAAATAACCGGCTACCGAAATGATTAAAGAAAGTATGAGCGCATAGGAAAGAGTCTGGCCGGCAGCACGGTTTACTTCCTCTTTGTTCCCGGCGCCTTCGTGCTGGGCGACAAGAACGGAACCGGCTATGCCGACACCGATCCCTATTGAAAGAATAAGAAAGAAAATTGGGAAAGCAAAGGCCATTGCTGCAACTTCCTCTTTTCCCAACAGCCCCAGCCAGGCCGTATCGGCTATATTATATAGCACATGCATGAGGTTGCTTATTATGATGGGAAATGAAAGAAGAAGTATCCCCCTGACCGGAGAACCTGATATTAAATCAATTTTGATTTCTTCAGCAGGTCTCTTCATCTGGGTTCTATCTCTTTTACAGAACCGGAAAAATAAACAGTATCACCGGGGCCTATTGAATTTTCAATGAAAAATCCCCGGTTAACTTCAAGCGCATATTTAACTTCACTTCCGCTGCTGACAGGCGTCCTGTCGCGGGGCCTCATAGAAGCTGTTTTTACTATCGTACCGGAACTGTCAATAAAAGCTATATCCAGGGGTATAAAAGTATTTTCCATCCAGAAATCAACAACCTCTTCGCGCGGAAAAATAAAAAGCATTCCGTTATTTTTTTTTAGAGAGTCTCTGAACATAAGCCCCAGTGATCTTGAGGCGGGGTCGGCAGCTATTTCAAGGTATATCCTTTGCTCTTTAATTTCGGCATAATAGCGGCTTTTCCTCGAGCAGGAAAAAGATGTAAGCGCCGTCAGTAATACGGCAGCAGGTATTACCAGGCGGTCTGCTTTTCTTATTTTAATCATTTTCTTCTACCCTGAAAAATTTAAGAGAGTTCTCATATGTTCTGCGGGCGACCTCATCCGAAGGCATTCCTTTTATTTCAGCTACACGGGCTGCAATATACCTTATATTCCCTGGAATATTTGTTTTTCCTCTCACAGGAACCGGAGACATATAGGGGCAGTCTGTTTCCAGTAGAATCTTTTCTATCGGAGCTTCTTTTACGGCTGCGGCAAGGCCGGCAGCGGAAGGAAAAGTGACGACTCCTCCGACGGCTATATGAAAACCTCTTTCTATGTACTGCTTCATTTCTTCAGCGCTGCCGGTAAAACAGTGTATCAGCACAGAAGACAGGCCGCTGCTGTCAAGGATTTCAAGAGTCTCTTTAAACGCTTCACGGCTGTGCACAATGACGGGCAGGTTCCTTTTCCCGGCCAGTTCCAACTGCTTTTTGAAAACCTCCTTCTGTATATCAGAGGGAGAATTCATGTAGTGAAAATCCAGTCCGGTCTCTCCCAGGGCAACGGTACCGGGCAGATCCAGTGCAGCTTCCAGTTCCTTTTCCATGGCTGCGTAATTCTTAGCCGAATGTGGATGTACTCCGGCGGCGCCGCATATTTTATAATTCTTAAGCAGGTCGGCATATTCTTCAATACCCTCGCCGGGCTCAAACACATTAAGAATCCTGTCTACTTCCCTGCAGGGGTCTTCTATCTTCCGCAGGCGTTTGTCCAGAAGGTGGGCGTGGGTATCAAAGAGTGGGTTTAATTCCATTTTGTCACTCAGAAAGGCTGAATTGTGTTTCCGCGTCAAAACTCATTGAAAACAAACTCAGGATTGCAGTTTATTTCCGCAGGATGGACAGTAATCGTATTCTTTGTCAGTAATATGGTAATCGCAGTTTCCGCAGGTTTCCGGAACGGGAGCCAGCTCAACTATCAGTTCTCCTTCTTTAACAGGAATCATCTTACGGTCCTTCTGGTAATCGGCAGATTTAAGGACTCTCTTTACTATCCCGTCAACAGGTGCGGTTACCGCTTTTTCCTGCTTCATAATACTTACATTGAAAATTTCTTCCCCCTCCCTTACAATAACCCCCGGGTGAACATAGGTTATCCACAAATCACCGTTACTGGGTGCTCCCACCTGGTAGGGGTCATCAGGGCTGGCCATCTCCATACCTCCAGCCGGGCCGACACTGCCTTCGGCGGTTTTAACCTGGTATTCAAAGGCCTCACCGTTAAGATTATAGCGGACAACCCGGTATCCTCTTTCATCTGCAGGAGAGATACCCAGTATCTCCATTTTATGGGGTTTTTCGCTGTCATCTAAAAATTTAAGTTTATCTCCTATCTGCAATCCTTCAAACCAGACATCCACGGGCAGATTGTTGGGATCACCGAATTTTTCCCGGAACCGCATTGTTTTCAGGGCATCGCCGGGGTGGTTGAGATATATAACAAGTTCTTCTTCACTGGGAGTACGGCCGATCTGGCCGGTCAGGGCTTTTTCTTCTTTCTTTATCTCTATTTTTTCAAGGTTCTCCAGGGGTGATTTTTCTGTACGCTTTTGGATAGCATGTTTATAATTATCCCCGAAAGCTGATTTATAAACCCATTCAGGCGGAAAACCCAGAGGCAAACGCCCGTATTTACCCATAAGCAGATCCCTGAAGGCATCATTGGAATCCTGGTAGATTGCCAGGCGGTCTTTTTTTATTTCTTCCCCCAGCTGGTCTTCGGAAACACTTGTCACTTTTTCCATAGTTTCAAGCAGAAACTCCACCTCGCCCAGTCCTCCCCGCTTATATGCGGAAGTCACTGCAAGAAAAGCTGTATTCCAGGTTATCTGTGAACCGGGGGTGACATCATGGTAGCGAACAACTTTGCGGGTCAGGGTAAGAAAATCCAAAATATAAGGGAGAAGATGAATATAGCCCTGCTTCATAGCAGCCTCCTGTGAGGATGAAGTAGCGCCGCCGGGCATACCATGGCGGATAACATCATGATCGGGCCCTTGAAACCAGGGAGCTGCGTACCGGTCAAAATAGGGCATAATCTGCTTCAGAAGGAAATTGGTTGCCCTCAGGGCGTCTTTATTAAGGTTATTTTTCAGGCCGAGCTCTCCTTCCATATAAGCTGCGGTAGCAAGTACATCTCCCTGCCCGTACCAGCGCACGGCGGCACTCATCCCGGTGTCGATTATATCTGCGCCTGCAGAGGCGGCAGCAGATACTGATGGGACAAAAAGTCCGTCGGTGCAGTGCCGGTGATAGTGAATTATAATATCAGGATATTTTTCTTTAACCGCTTTTACCAGGGCGCTGATGAAACGCGGCGGACAGACCCCGGCCATATCTTTCAATCCCAGAATAATTTTGCGCCTGGCCTCTTTTTCCCCAAGACCGCCGGCATCCGATACCATTCCTATAATATCATCAACTACTCTAATGTAGTGAGGAATGTCAAAACCGTTTGTCCATGAAAGGGAGACCGCCGGCTCAAAAATGTTTGTTTCGGATTTCATAACCACACCGGCTATAGGCCTCATATTCTCAACATGATTAAGAAAATCAAAACAGCGTACCACATCATAATGCTCGCAGATCATGCCTCCTGTGAGTTTCATTAAATTTTTAGGCTGGGGTTTATAACCCAGCAGGTTAGTCGACCGGACAAGTATCTGCTTAGGTGTACGCGGAGCAAACTGGTTCCATTCGTGTCCCTCGGTAAACGGATAGGTCATATTTGCCAGCATTGCGACATGAAAATGGGCGCCGCCGGCATTTTCAATAGAGAAAAACCCGCATTTATCCAGCAGCGGTCCTATAAGCCTGTCCTCTGCCAGGCGGAACCGGTTGCCGCTGTTGGACTGGGTAATGTCACGCGGTGTAGTATCGGTAAAATGAATATAGTCGGTATCCCGAAGCATCTGCAGAAGCTCTTTGGTGTTATTGCGGGGATACGGCGCAGGTAGTTTTTCATTCTCTCCAATTTCAGGGATGACGGGTTTAAAGCGGCCGATGCGTTTATCATGCGATCCCCGGTACTGCCCGAGGTTCACATAGGGGTTGTAACCGCGTGCGCTGATTTCGGCAACCAGCCGGGAAAGCCTGAGAGCTTCCGGCTCCATCTCTGTATAATCCATCAGTTCCGGGTTTTCTTCTACAAAACTCGTTGTGAAATCCCCGGCCCGGAACTTGGGATTGCTGACTATCTTCCGGTGGAAGTTTATAGTTGTTTTGACCCCGGAGATGATATATTCGTTGAGCGCGCGGTTCATAACTCCCAGCACCTTATCCCAGCTTTTTCCGTAAGCGGAAAGCAGAGAGGCGGCAGAATCATAAACTGATGGAAATTCGTAACCTCCGGTAACGCAGGAATCAAGACGTATACCCGGTCCTGCCGGTGAAATGTAGCGGTTTATAGTTCCGGAATTCGGCGCAAAATTATCCTGAGGGTCCTCACAGTTAATACGCGCCTGATAAGCACAGTAGAAAGGTTTTGTTTCTTTTTCGTTAAAACGCAGGCCGGATCCGTATGCTATGGCTATCTGTTCCTCTACAAGATCAACCCCGTAACGGCATTCAGTTATGCCGTGTTCTACCTGGAGGCGGGTGTTAACTTCAATCAGGAATGGGTTGCCTTTTTTATCAACAAGAAACTCAACTGTGGCAAGTGAATAATATCCGGTCTCTTTTACTAAATCCACGGAATATTTTTTAAGTCTCTCTCTAAGTTTTTCGGTCATACCGGGCCATGGCGAAGGTGTAATTTCAACCAGTTTCTGATGCTGGCGCTGGATTGAGCAGTCCCGCTCGTCAAAAGCGAATGCTTTTCCGTATTGGTCGGCCACAACCTGGATCTCTATATGGCGCACGTCCGTAAGCAGCTTTTCAACATAAATGCGCGGGTTGCCGAAAGAGGACTCGGCCATCATTGATGCCTTATGGAAAGCCTCCTCGAGCTGCTTCTCATCGTAAACCTTATACATTCCCCTTCCGCCGCCGCCCCCCTCGGACTTGAGCATTACCGGAAGGCCTAGTTCTTTAACAGCCTTGCGCGCTTCTTCAAAGGTCACAGACCCTTCTGTGCCGGGAACAACCGGAACTCCAATTTTTTGGGCCACCAGACGGGCGCTTACTTTGTTTCCGAGTTTCTCCATAGGTCCGGCAGGAGGGCCTATAAATATCATTCCCGCCTCCCGGCACTTTAGAGGAAAATTGTGGTCTTCAGCCGCAAATCCCCATCCGGGATGAATAGCGTTTATGTCGTTAGCTTTTGCCAGGCTGATTATCCGGTCTATTTCAAGATAAGCATGCGGGTTTTTTCCCAAAAGAAGCAGTTCTTTTGCCCCGGTGGTAAACGGAGCTGTTGTATCAATATCGGTAACAGTGAGAACCGGAACGGCGTTGAAGCGGTCGCGGATTGAACGGATAATCCGCCGGGCGGTAATTCCGCGGTTGGCAACCAGTATTTTCTGCCCTTCAATTTCTTTTAGAACACTTTCAAAACTTTTTTTTGACATCTTTATTTCTCTTTGCTGAGGCGGGCTGAAACAAATTGCCCGTCATAAATGACTTTTTCCTTCCCATCTACAATCAAACGGGCGCCACCCTCACTATTTATGCCTGCAAATATGGCACTGAAGGTTTCTTCTCCCTGTTTTACCGTAACTTCCCGGTTAGAGAAGGCAAGACTGGAAGCTGCAGCCTCCAAAAACTCCTCAATTCCATTATTTATCAGAAAATAAGTATACAATTTTTTAATTCGCCTTACAAGAGAATCCCATACGTTAAGCGGGGTCAGAGAGTTCCCCGGAGCATTACATATAGCACCGGCAGGGAAAGCTAAAGAGTCACCCCGCTCACTAACGGACGGCGCACTGGTTAAATTAATTCCCACGCCGGCAACTGTCCAACCTGATTTTTGTTCAATTAAAACCCCGCCTACTTTTCTGTTTTCCAGAAGAATATCATTGGGCCACTTCATCTTCGTACTGAAACTCATCCTGTTCAGCGTATCGCAAATACTGTAACCGGTGAAAACTGAAAGAAGCCCGCTCCAGCGGAGAGGGATTGACGGGAAGACAAGTACCCCGTAAATATTTCCCGGAGGAGAATGCCATTTACTCCCCTTCCGGCCCCGTCCCTCACTCTGTTCAATGGCCAGAAGAGAGTCCCAGCTCTCCAGCTCTCCCTTTTTTAACAAATAGTGGCTTAAATCCAGAACAGATGAACACTTTCCGGAAATTATTATATTATTTTCAGAATAATTACTTAAATCGTATTGAAATTCTCCCGCGTTTTCCATTCTCCACGGACCGGCGCTTTCCATATCAGTTTTCCATACCCCGGGCATATCTCCTATTTCCCGGAGACCAAACGGAGTATGCATAGAATTTATATTGTTTTTCAGCAGGCGCAGCATCTTTCACAAAACCCCGAAAAGCAGCGCAATATAGCCGGCGTAGCAGAAAAGAAGAAAACCCCCTTCATATCTGCTTATTCTCCTTCCGGCAAGCATAACCCCAAACAGCAGCAGTGTGAAGAGAAGCAGGGCAGGCGCCTGAAAAAGAGCCTCTGCGCGGTTAATGTGAATTGGATTTATTGCCGCGGAACCGCCGCCTACCAGTAAAATATTGAATATATTCGACCCTACTATAGTACCCAGGCTTATTTCAGGAGCCTTCCTGACAGAACCGGCCACAAGTACGGCTATCTCCGGCAGAGAGGTCCCCAGTGCAATAATAGTCAGCCCTGCGGCCGCCTGTGAAATACCCAGTGCCCGGGCAAGAGCCAGGGTTCCGCTTACTGCCAGGCGCCCGCCGGCAAAAAGAGCGGAGCCTCCTAAAATAAAAAGAAATACGGGGATAACTATAGAGTCTCCGGATACCGGTAAAGGGGCTGCTACCCGGTGTCTCTTTATGATATGAAGTATATATATGAAAAAAAAGGCAACCAGAACTAACCCTTCCGGACGGCTGAAAACCATATCGAAAGTAAAAACAACCAGCAGCAGAGACGCCCCGAGGAGATACCGGAAATCATACTTCAGTATTTCTTTATCTGCGGCAAGAGGATAGATCAAGGCTCCCAGGCCCAGGGCAAGACCTGTATTTGCAATATTGGAACCGGCCGCGTTACCAAGGGCAACGGCGCCGGCTCCGGTAAAAGACGCTATCCAGGATACGGTCAACTCCGGAAGAGAGGTGGCGATCGCTCCAAAAGTCAGTCCGACTATAACGGAAGATATTCCGGCAGCAGATGAAATCCTTGCGCCGCCGCGGACAAAACCTTCGGCGCCCAGCCACAGAAGAAGAAACCCTGCAATCATTACACCGAAATGAGCGGTCATTACAGAAGCCCCGCAACAAGCCGCGCTATTGCGGGAGAAGCGGTAAGGCCCGGAGAATCTATTCCCACAAGGTTTATAAATCCCTTAAGCCCGCGTCCGCTCTCCTCCCTTATGATAAAATCTTTAAATTCTTTCCCTTTTTTTAGAGATGCCCGGATACCGGAAGTATCCGGCTGAAGCTCCCGGGATTGGATAGACGGAAAAAAGCTTTTCACAGCATCTGCAAATTTTTCTTTTTTGGATTCATCAACGGAATAATCAATATTTCTTCCCCCCAACTCCTCTGTGTCGGGACCCAGGCGGAGCCCCCTACCTAGATCCGGAGTCAGGTGTATGCCAAGCGTTGGGGAATATTTCTTAACCACAGGATAAACAAGATGCCTTATTCCGTATTTTGCAGGATCGGAGAGCCGGAAATAGCTTCCTTTAGAATACTGCAGTTCGTATCCCGACTCTTCAATATCAATTCCAACCATAGCGGCAACAGTATCGCTATTCAGTCCGGCACAATTAATTACCACGGCAGAAATATATTCAAAAATATCACCTTCGCTGCTCCTGACCTTTATTCTGTATCCTTCCGGCAGCGCCGGCTCTATGCCAACAACCTCGCTGCCGTATACTATTTCCGCCCCGCCCCTGGAGGCGCGGGAAAGGAAATACTCCATAAGGGTATGGCTGTCAACTATTCCGGAGCGGGGTGAAAACACAGCCTCCGCACACCTTATATGAGGTTCGGCGGATTTAACCTGAGCGGAAGTGACAAGCTCAATACCGGGGACATCATTTTTAACAGCGTTTACATATAGGGAATGTAGTTCCTCACACTCTGATTTTTCAGGAGCGACTATGAATTTACCGCACTGGTCAAAGTCTATATCATTGCTGCGGCATATTGAATAAATCATATCCCTGCCTTCGGAGCACAGGGTATGTTTCAACGAGCCGTAAGGATAGTAAATAGAAGCATGCACTACTTCGCTGTTCCGGGACGAAGTTTCCATACCGAACGAAACATTTTTCTCCAGCACAAAAACTGAAGATGAAGCGGAAACGGCTTCGCCGGCAACAGCAAGGCCCGTTATTCCCGCCCCGATTACCGTTATATCAGCTTTATCCATAATTGTTAATATTAGCGGTCTGTTTTTCTTTTGTCAACCGGCAGGCATCGTGGAATTTGTGTTGACTTTAAGGTAAGTATTTGCTAAAAATCAGGGTAAGAAAATGTTTGGGAGAAAAAAAGAAAAAAAAGTAAAGGAAGCCATAAAACAGCACCTTCATGTTGTTTCAGAAACTGTTTATACTATGTATGAGTCTGTCAGGCATTATGTTGCCGGCGATATAAAGAAGTCTTCAGAACTGGCTTTCCAGACCCACCAGAACGAAAGCAGGGCCGACGGGCTGAGGCGGTCAATAATATCCGATCTCTATACCGGGGCTTTTTTTCCTACCGTAAGGGAAGACATAATACACTACATTGCCCAACAGGACAATATAGCCGACAGGGCTGAGTCATGCTGTGATTTCATAGTGGCGCAGAGGCCTTATGTACCCGGAGAATTTGCAGATGATCTTGTTAAACTTGCCACGGGAAATATCGAAACAATAAAACCTCTGGTAGATGCCGTTGACAACTACTTCGATGACCATAAAAAAATAAGGGAAAACATTAAACAGGTCAACACTCACGAGGAAGAACTTGACGCCCTCGAGTGGCACCTGACCGAAAGAGTTTTCAAGTCAGAAGAACTCTCTCTGGCGCAGAAAATTCACCTGAGAGAACTGATATTCCATGTGGTGCACATATCGGACGTAACGGAAGATGCGGCCGACATGCTGGACTCGGCAGTTATAAAGAAAAGTATCTAAGGCCGGCCATGCATTCCAGCACCGCCCTGAAGCGGCTTTACACAGAAGAGCCGCACCACTCATTTTTAAGGCCTGCAGCATCCGTCATTGTCCGGCTTCTTAAAAACACCCCTGTCTCCGCCAACCAGGTAACTCTGGTTTCTGCCGCCGCCGGTATTGCAGCAGGAATACTTACGGGCACGGGGCAGCCAGCAGCAGGCGGAATATTTCTTTTTGCGGCCATGGTTCTGGATTGCTCGGACGGCCAGCTTGCCCGCCTTAAGGGGCAGGATAGCCGACTTGGAAGGATCCTCGATGGAATGGCCGACTACACAACCGCCATTGCCGTACACACGGGAATGGCCTTTTATTTGTCCCAATACTACCGGGGAGCCTGGATATGGGTGCTGGCAGCGGCTGTCTCAATGGGACTGCACTGCCTTCTTTTTGATTACAGAAAGCAGCTATTTCTTGCAAGGACTTTAAAGCAGTCAGGCGGTTTTGATTCAGTTCGAAAAGTATCAAATGATCTGAAGCAGAGCGGTTCGGAATCTGAAAAATTTTTCCTCAAAATTTACAAAATATATCTTATGATGCAGAGCGGAACTTCATCCGGCAGCAGCGAAAGCCTATACCTTGAAGAAAGGAAAAGACGTACAGAGTTCATAAAAAAGGCGGGTCCCTACATGAAAATGGCACGACTGCTCGGGCCGGCCGGTCATAATTTTCTTATTGCTTTATCCCTGATACTTGCCTGCTGCATAAGAGAGGCCCCGTTCTTCTATGCGCTTATAATTATTTTCCCATTCAATATATTCTTTGCAGCCGCGCTTATACGCGGCCGGTCATTTAAATCCTGGTAAATTCTTTTTTCTCCCAATCGTAGTTATATACAGCGCCGGCTCCTATGTCGTAGTACCATCCGTATACATTAAGCTTTCCGGCTTTACTGCGTTCGCTGACAAACGGGTATGTCATCAGGTGTTCTATCTGCAGGAGGACATTCTCTTTTTCAATAAGGTCTTCCCGGCAATGCTCGCCGGACTTTGACTTAACTCTTTCCCTTGCTCCGGCAGAAAGCTCCATCCATTTTGCCACATGAGTCATTTTGCCGGTGCTGCCGGGATTCATAAGCGCTCTGCATCCGCCGCAGTTTGAATGTCCGCAGACTACTATGTTTTCAACTTCAAGAGCCAGCACCGCATACTCTATTGCTGACGTGGTTGCCAGGTATTCATCCGACTCCCGCCAGTAGGGAACAAGATTCGCAATATTTCTTACTATAAAAAGCTCGCCGGGCAGGCTCTTTGTTATAAGATCAGGAAGAACTCTTGAATCAGAGCAGCATATAAAAAGAGTATGGGGAGACTGTGACTGCTTTAACTCCTCAAAAAGTTTTTTGTTTTTACTATAATCAGAACTGCAGAATTTTTTAACGCCTTTAAATAAATCTTTCATGGTTTCCTTTCTGCCACAACAAGCATTTCAAAATCATCTCCCGTCAGCTTGTGGCGCCGTGAAAAATCGCCCTGGCGCGCACCGAAAATATCAATCTTTTCATACCCCAGGGTTTTAAGAAGCCAGTTTATTTCAGGGGGAATATAATACCGTTCGTTGCATTCAAGCTCCAGGGTATTGCCGTCATCATCCTCAATTGAAGTAATATTGTAATCACGGAAGGTCATTAAATCAAATGTGTTCCCACTGTAAACAGCGCCCTCCCCTTCTTTTGAAGCTTCAGTGTGAAATTTTTCAATTGAATTAAAGAGAGGAAAAAGGCCGTTAAGAGTGGTAAATATAAATTTTCCCTTATCCTTCAGCGCTGTAGTTGCGTTTTTAAGTATGCTGTAATTCATTTCATCGGTTTCCATTAGCGGGAATCCGCCTTCGCAAAGCATCATTACAAGGTCAAATTCATTTTTGAACGGAAGGTTTCTGGCATCGTGTCTGGAAAACTCAATGTTAACCTGCGCCCGGGCAGCTTTCTGGCGGGCTCTTTCAAGCATGGACTGGGACAGGTCAATGCCGCATACTGTGTATCCTCTTGAAGCAAGCTCTATTGAATGCCTGCCGGTGCCGCACCCCAGATCAAGGATCCTTACCGATTTATCGTATCCTATTTCCTGCTCTATGAAATTGCATTCTCCGGCAGTACCTTCGGTAAAAATTTCACTGTCATATTTGCGGCCGTAATTTTCAAAAAGTTTTTCGTACCACTGTTTCATCTAATTTACCTGAAAATTTTACAGCAAAAAATTACTGGCGGAGAGGGTGGGATTCGAACCCACGGACCCCGTTAGGAGTCACACGCTTTCCAAGCGTGCCGGTTAAGCCACTCTCGCACCTCTCCGCAGATAAACCGTTAGTGCAATTATAACCGGTTAGAAAATTATTTCAAACTTATTCTTATATTATCAGGGCGTCCGGAGACCCGTATCCCTATCCTGGCTCCCCTTATATGCGGATAGAAAGTAAAATCAGCGTACTCATCCCATTGAAGGGTCCCGGTACCTGTACCCCTCAGATCGGGGCCGGTTACAGAAAGACTTCTTAAAACAAAGCTGTTACTGTCAATAGCGATATCCGCTTCCGCAGTTTCAAAAAGAAATTCGCCCCGTGATGTCCTGGCAAGCCTTTCATAAAGAGACGAAAGCGCAGTAAGGTTTCTTACTTTTAAATCGCGCATATTAAGACGGCCTTCAAACGAGGTCCCGGCAGATGAGGCTCTAAAGGAACCCCTAAGCTCGCTATAGCCACCGGAAATATATCTTTCAATATGCGGAAAAAACTCTCCTATATTTTTCAGGCTGACGTTGTCTCCCCGAATGCTGACCCCTACTGCGCCGGACTCATCGATAGTCCCCGTACCAGAGAAGGTGTCGGGCCCTGCTTCAAAAACATACCAGTTGATTGCTGCCGTATTCCCGGCGTAAGAAATTCCTCCGCGGCTTCTGAGGCGCCTTCCGGAAGGTTTGTAAAAATTGCCATCGGATTTAATTTCAATACCGGTGAAATCCCCATTCCAGTTAATATAAAAAGAGCCGTCCTTTTGTTCTGCGTCTCCCCTGATTTCAGGGTTTCCTTCTATTTCAATGACCTCGGAAAAAAGCTCTGCAGGAAACTCTTCTATAACATACCTGAGTTCTGTATGGGGAACTTCTGCAATATTGTTTACCGTACCTGAACCTTCCAGGCGCCCGCCGCCGCCCAATAAGGTTATTCTTTTTATATTCCCCCGGTTCCGCAAAAAGTCAATTTCTCCTTCCAACTGAACCCTTTCAAGGTAAGTTCTATTTATATCTGCCGCCGCAGATATAATAAACGCCTGGTGGAGTATGGAGGCCCTCGCATCAAGATTAAGCCCGGTAAGTTCCAGTCTGGGAGCTCCCACATTTAAGCTGCTTTCAGAAATACTTATCTTGGTGACCGCAAACTGCAGGCTTTCTCTTTCTCTGCGGTAAGGCTGTTTAAAAAACTTCCCGATATCCTCAGCAGAAGGCAAGTTTTCAAGAGTTACATCGACCCCCTCAATAGCTGCGTTATTAAAAATATAACGCCCCCTGAGAAGCGGAATAATTCTGAAGCCCAGCCTTACTTTACGGACTGAAATAAGGGAATCTTCTGTTTTTTCAATATCACGGGATGTTATATTAATGTCTTTTAAAGTCAGCTGGCCGGGGTGCAGTGAGGCGCCGGCTATATCAACCTGCATATCCAAAAAAGACGAAGCCGTCTGCTCAATAATATTTTTTATTCTGTCAGGAGAAAACATTATCCGGAATATGACTAAAGCCGCCAGTGTTAATAGAAGCAGTATCAGAACAATTACTTTAAATATTTTTTTGTTTTTCATTATTACTTTATATCCCGATTTTATTTAAAAGATGGCGGAGGGAGTAGGATTTGAACCTACGGTGCCCAAAGGACACAACGGTTTTCGAAACCGTCGCCTTAAGCCGCTCGGCCATCCCTCCTCAGATCTGTTTTGAAAAAAGAGATCTTTCCGTTTCCTGAATCTGCAATATAGTATCACTGTCTTCTACTACTGTATAGTTGGCATACTGAACAGCCATAAAGAAAATAATTCCAAGCAACAGTGCCAGAAATGTGCGTAGTACTCTCAGCCTTGCAAGTTGAGACAATAGTATATAGCAGACCATTATAACCATTAAACCTGACGCAATCAGCCCGAAAGCAAATTCGCCTTCAAAAGGAAGCGTCAAAAATCCACCGATCCCATAGAAAAGCAGCAGCGGAATAAGAACCGTCTGCATCAATCTTCTTTTGAAATAAATAAAAATCCCGGCAAGCAGAAGATATATTGAAAAAGAACCAAAGAGCCAGTATACAATAGGCATTCCGCCTCTCCAGACTATCACAGAAAAGGATATGATTCCGGAGAGAACACCCGATAAAGAAATTATTTTTCTCATCATCTTCTTCTTTTAAAAAACTCCTGCAGCACTTCCGCGCTTCTGCCCTCCAAAGCGGCCGTAGCGCTGAATTCAGTATTGTGTGTGGATTCTCTGGCTGCTTCGGCAGAGTAATATACTTTCTCAATTCTTGCTCTTTTTATGGCAGCCCTGCACATGGGACACGGTTTTACCGTAGAATACATCACCGACCCGTCAAGCCTGAATTTTTTTTTGTTGCGGCCGGCTTCTCTCAACGCCACCATTTCGGCATGAGCGGTAGGATCGCTGTCAATTAACTGTCTGTTGTGGCCCCTGCCTATTATTTTTCCGTCTTCAACCACTACAGCTCCAACGGGTATTTCGCCGTTTTCAAGAGCCTTTTCGGCTATATCCAGAGCCGCTTCCATAAATTTTTTGTTTTCTTTTCCGGCCGGCATTCTAAAATTCCTCCACCTACAGCGGGGCTGTTAAAATGGAGCGCCCGAGAGGACTCGAACCCCCAACCTGCTGATCCGTAGTCAGCCGCTCTGTCCAGTTGAGCTACGGGCGCCCTTGGAATGAATTATTCCGGTGTTATTATAGTTAAAAGTTCAGACAAGGTCAAAAACAGTCAACACCAAA
>PWOI01000121.1 GCA_003557485.1 Elusimicrobiota bacterium
CAAGCGGTTCTTCTCTTCCGGAAGTTAACGCTCCGCGTATAGTTTTTATGGATATCGGATACCAATCAGAACTTGCGGTAATGGATCCGGAAGAAAGAAAGGAATTTATGGAGGGAGTGCCTTCCGGAGAAGCCACTGCGGAGGGTGTTCTTTTTGAAGTTAAGAAACTTCTTTCCCTTTTAACTTTTTTTACGGTAGTGGGTGGGGAGAAAATAAAGGGGTATAATATACCGCAAGGAACTCCGGTAAAGAAAGCAGCCGGAAAAATACATACGGATATAGAGAAGGGTTTTATAAGGGCTAATGTATTTAACTATTCCGAGCTGGAGGAGAATTCTTTCAGCCTTGAAGAGCTTAAAAAGAAAGGAAAGATAAGGACCGAGGGAAAGGATTATACTGTTGAGGACGGGGATATAGTCGAGATACTGTTTTCCTGATAAACTACGCATTGCCGGCCATTGATGTAATTATTTGCAAGAGGTTTAATTTTTTTCTATACTTGCAGCAGGTAACGGCCTTTGCTCCCGGCTTACGACCGGAGAGCCCGTAGTTGACGGACCGGAAAGGAGATTAATAAAATGCCAACCTATGAAACTGTATTTGCCGTACCGGCAAATTTTGGGGAAGAAGAGAGAGAAAAAAGCGTTAAAGAGGCGGAAAAAATCGTCTCTTCAAATGGGGGCAAGATTGCTCTCAGCGAGGAAATGGGTGAGAGAGAAATGGCTTATAAAGTCAAAGGCCACTCCAGAGCCTATTACCACTTGCTTGTGTTTGACGCTCCAGCCGAATCATTTCAGGCCATTAGCGATTACTACAGGTTTAGTGATAACTATATACGGAGCCTTACAGTAAAGAAAGAACAGGACAAGGAGGAGTAATATGCCCAGTGCTAATTTAGTTGTTTTAATGGGAAATCTTACCCGTAATCCGGAAGAAAGACACACCCCCAGCGGCCAGGCTGTAACAACACTTACTATTGCAGTTAACAGAAACTACACGGATAAAAACACGGGTAAAAAGGTAGAGGATACCACTTTTGTTGATGTTGTAGTATGGGGAAGGCAGGCTGAAAACTGCGTTAAATACCTTTCAAAGGGAAGGCCTGTTTATATAGAAGGAAGGCTTTCGCTTAACAGGTGGGAAACCCCCAACGGTGAGCCGCGTTCAAAACTTGAAGTGACCGCCAGAACTGTTCAGTTCCTGGGCAGCCCGTCGGGCGGATCTGGGGAAACACAGAAGTTTTCCGGAGGCGCAGAAACTGATAATGATGTGGATGATGTCGATGAAGCTATGGAAGCCCAGGACAAGGAAATAGATGAGGAGATCCCTTTTTAAAGGGAATTTACAGGAGATTTAAATGACGGCAAAAAAACAACGCTGCAGGTTCTGCAGGCAGAATAGAAATATAGATTATAAGAATACGGAGCTTTTAAGCGGGTTTATAAACAGCCGGGGGAAAATAATACCCCGTGCAGTAACCGGAAATTGCGCCCTTCATCAGAGGGTGATTTCCAGGGAAATAAAAAAGGCCCGAAACCTGGCTTTTCTTCCTTTTGTAAGATAATATTGCTGATTTAAAAAACCAGGCGGGTCCGGTCCAAAGCAAAAGCAGATTAATACAGTGCAGGGAAAGTTTTTAAAAAAAACAGCGATCATAACTGGCGTTTCTCTTGCCCTTGTGTTTTTTTGGAAAGTTCCTTTAGTGGGTGCAGCAGGGCTTTTTATTTCAGTTGCTCCGCAGCTGATTGCCCTGAGAAAGGGACGGATTGCCGAAGCATTAGTATCGTGGGCGGTTCTTCTGGCAATTCTATATTTTATAGTTGGGGGGACAGTTTCTGCTCTTTACGCCGTACTGTTCGTTGGATACGGGCTCTGGTACCGGAAAGTTCTTTTAATTTCAGATAACCCTGCGGGAAGGATTATAACTGCCGCGGCAGGATGGGTTTTTCTTGTCGCAGCAGCTGCGGCAGGCCTTTACTATTTAAAGGGCGTCAATATAATGGAACAGCTTTTTATTGCCCTGCGCAGCAGCGGAGGAAACCTGTCCGCCGTATATATAGATGCCGGCCTTCCGCATATGGAAAATTATATTGCGAATATAATAAGCCTGTTTTTACGGGCTTTTGCCGGCGCGACGGCATCCATTGCCCTGGCTGGTTCGTTGTTTGTTTATCTTGTTCTTTGCAGGTACGGTAAGGAATATCCGGCAGTGGCCGTTGAAAATTTCCGTATGCCGGATGAAATGATATGGGTTCTTCTTGGCGGTGCTCTTTTTTTTGTTGCGGGAAGCCGGCTTGGCGTCGGCGGAATTTTTGAGACAGCAGGCATAAATATAGGGCTGCTTATGCTTGTTTTATATTTCGCGTCAGGAATATCTTTATCTCTTTTTTTTATGAAACAATGGAATTTCAGCCCTTTTATAAGGATAGTTTTGATTTTTGTTGTTTTATTTTTTTCGGGCGGAATTTATTTATTTACGGCTGCCGGTATTGCAGATGTATGGCTTGATTTCAGAAAAAAAAGGGATATGCAAGAAAGTTAGATATTTTATTGAAACAATGGAGGTATCATGCAGGTAATACTTAAAAAGGATATTGAGAAACTGGGAGCTTTCGGTGAAGTAATAAACGTAAGTGACGGTTATGCAAGAAACTATCTTCTGCCGCGCGGCCTTGTATGGCCGGCTGAAGAAAAATATCTTGATAAGATCAAAGAGCTCCAGCAGCATCGCGAAGCGGAAAACATAAAGGAAAAACAGCAGGCTGAAGAACTGGCCGAAAAAATAAAAAATACTTCAGTAACCGTGGAAGCCCAGGTGGGCGAAGATGAAAAGCTGTTCGGTTCAGTAACGGCAATGGATATTCAGGCAAAACTAAAAGAGTCAGGGATTGATATTGCAAAGAAAGACATACTCATTAAGGAACCTATAAAAGCACTTGGAGTTTACAATGTAAGCATTAAGATACATGCCGAAGTAGAAGCAGAATGTAAAGTATGGGTTGTTAAATCTGAATAAATTTAACAGTATGAATCAGCATACCCGCTCATATGACAAACTCCCTCCTCAGAATATTGACGCTGAGGTCTCTGTTCTCGGCTCTATGCTTATAGATGATAACGCAGTTCTCAGGTGCATTGAAGTACTCAGTAAAGACAGTTTTTACCGTACACACCACAGGATAATATTTGAATCCATAATCTCTCTGTTCCAGAGGAGCGAAGCTGTTGATGTAGTCACTGTTGCCGAGGACCTCGGGAAGCGAAATAAGCTTGAGGAAGTGGGAAATATAGATTATCTTACCAGTCTCGTACACAGTGTTGTTACTCCCGCGAACGTTATGCATTACGCAAAAATCGTCAGGGATAAATCTATGCTCAGAGACCTTATAAATGTGTCATCAAATGTCATTGATAAAGCTTTCCATGCCGCCGAAGACCCCGGCACGCTTATTGATAAGGCCGAGCAGGCTGTCTTTGATATAAGGCATAAAGGAGTCTCCGGGGAGTTTATTGAGATTTCGGATATGGTTGAAGATTCAATAGATACCATAGAGAAAATATATAATAAGGATTCGGACGTGTCGGGACTGACAACCGGCTTTAAAAAACTTGACAATTTACTTTCCGGACTTCACAAGGGAAACCTTCTTATTGTTGCCGGCCGTCCTTCTATGGGAAAAACCGCTCTCTGCCTTAATGTCGCGCAGAACCTTGGCCTTGATAAAAAAGTTCCGGTAGGTATTTTTTCTCTTGAAATGTCGGCCGAAGAGCTAATGCATAGGATGTTGTGCTCCGAAGCCCAGGTAGATTCAAACAGGGTAAGGGAAGGGACAATGGGTTCCAGGGAGTGGGCACAGCTTACCAGCGCCGCCGGCCGCTTGAAAGCGGCAAAGATAATGATAGACGATACCCCCTCGCTGACTCCGCTCGAGATGAAGGCGCGCGCCCGCCGGCTGAAAGCACGGTATCCTGACCTAGGTGTTATTATTGTTGATTACATACAGCTTATGTCAACATCTGACGGAAATTCCGATAACCGGCAGCAGGAAATAGCTTATATATCCCGGAGCCTTAAAATTATGGCCAAGGAAATTGAAATTCCGGTAATAGCTTTATCACAGCTGAGCCGGGCTCCTGAAAAGAGGGGTCCGGATTCTCTTCCGAGGCTCTCGGATTTGAGAGAAAGCGGCTCGCTTGAACAGGATGCCGATGTTGTTATATTTATTTACAGGCCTTCCTTTTATAAAGCTCCTGAAGAGGTAAGCCCGGACGAGCAGGACATTGCAAAGATTATAATAGGCAAACAGAGAAACGGTCCGACCGGTCATGTAGACCTGCTTTTTCAGCGCAAGTTTGCCCGGTTCAGGAATCTATCCCGGCGCAAGGAAAATTAGTTTTGGATAAAAAAATACTGAGGCCTACCGCAGCAGAAGTAAATCTCGAATCTATAAGGGGAAACTACAGAACTTTAAGAGGACTCACAAATAGCAGAATGCTCTCTGTAGTAAAGGCGGACGCCTACGGGCACGGAGCCGTGCAGGTTTCAAGGGTTCTTGCTGAAGAGGGAACGGATATGCTTGGCGTGGCAACGATAGAAGAAGGCATTGAGCTTCGTGAGGCAGGAATTGATACTCCCGTGCTGGTCCTCGGGTCTGTATATCCTTTTGAAAATTACAGCTACATGATAGATTATAACCTGACCCCTATTGTTGCCAGCCTGCAGTCTGCGGAAGCTCTGGAGAATGCCGCGCGTACGGCCGGCCGGGGGCATCCCGCACATATGAAAGTTGACACGGGAATGGGAAGGATAGGAGTATCGGGCTCGACAGCCGTTGAGCTATGGAAAAAACTTGCCGGGAGTGATCATATAATACCTGAAGGAGTCTATACGCATTTTCCGCGTGCGGATGAGGATTATAATTATACAAAGAGTCAGTTTTCAGTCTTTAAGTCGCTGGTTTCCCGGCTTACTCCTGCTCCGGCTTTAGTTCATTCTTCAAATACTGCCGGCATACTTAACCCGGAGATTCCGGATTTAAATATGGTCAGGCCGGGACTGGCACTTTACGGGATGTATCCCGACAATATATCAAAAGGGTCTCTACAGCTTGAACCGGCTCTTTCCTTTAAGAGCTCAATTGTATTCCTGAAAAGCGTTGAAAAATCCACTCCCATAAGTTACGGGGGCACATGGAGGGCTCCCCGCAATTCCGTTGTGGCTACAATATGCGCCGGATATGCCGACGGCTACCGGAGGGATCTTTCAAACAAGACAGATGTGATCATAAACGGTAAAAGATGTCCTGTTGTGGGAAGGGTATGTATGGATATGATAATGGCGGATGTGACTTCTCTGGACCGGGTGGATATAGGTGATGAAGTTATTCTGCTGGGCCGGTCGGGAACAGAGGAAATATCCGCCGAGGAACTTGCCCGTATATGCGGGACTATAAATTACGAAATAACAATAGGAATATCTTCTAGGGTCCCGAGAATTTTTACGGATAATAAAAATGAAGACCCCGGTACGGAAAATAATTGATACAGCCGAAAGCGTAGCCGGCGGATGGCGGATGCTTAAGAAAGTAGCCGCTCTTGTCTTTAAAAAACCGGATGAGCCTGCCAATATATACCGGCAGATGGTCCGGGTCGGTTATGAATCACTTCCAATAGTTCTTCTTTCGGCCCTTTTTACCGGTATGGTTCTTGCCCTGCAGAGCGGAGTCGCTTCCACAAGAATATTCGATCAGGCTCTTTTTATGGGGACACTTGTTTCGTTTTCAATGGTTCTTGAACTCGGGCCTGTTCTTACGGCAATAGTTATTGCCGGAAGGGTAGGGGCCTCAATTACCGCTGAAATAGGAACAATGAAGGTAAGCGAACAGCTTGACGCTCTTTATACTCTTGGAACAACACCTGAAAAATACCTGGCGGTTCCTCTTTTTATCTCTATGCTTACAATGGTTCCGGTTGCCACCCTTTTTGCAAATATAACCGGTATTTTTGGCGGCTATATTATTGCGGTTTCCAGGTTTAATATTCCGGGAAGCGTCTACATTAACGATATAATAACATATCTTACCAATATTCATGTCCTGCACGGACTTATAAAATCGTTTTTTTTCGGGTTCATAATAGTAACAGTCTGCTGTTATAAGGGGTTTACAACTTCCGGAGGAGCTTCCGGAGTGGGAAAAAGCACTACGAGAGCAGTGGTAGTATCCATAGTTTCGATACTTATTTCAGACTATTTCCTTTCAACTCTGCTTACATCGCTGGGGTTGATATAAATGATTAAGATAAAAGGACTTAAAAAGAAACTGGGGGGAAAACAGGTTCTTGACGGCATTGACCTTGAAATAATGGACGGTGAAATATTTACTCTGCTTGGTGGGAGCGGGGAAGGTAAAAGCGTTTTCCTTAAGAACCTGCTCGGCCTTATGAGGCCGGATGAAGGCAGTATTAAAATAGACGGGCAGGAAATAACGGTACTTTCCGGGGAAGACCTTTTGAAGGTGCAGGTGAAAGTTGGTATGATGTTCCAGGGAGGAGCTTTATTTGACAGCCTGACAGTTGCCGAGAATGTGGGCTTCGGAATGAAGAGGCTGACGGACCGCAGTCCTGACGAGATAAAAACACTTGTAAAAAAATACCTTAAAATGGTCCGTCTCGAGGACGTTGAAAATCTCCTTCCCGAAAAATTGTCGATAGGTATGAAACGCAGGGTAGCCCTTGCAAGGGCAATAGCTACTCAACCGGAATATATTTTATATGACGAACCTACAACCGGACTGGATCCCATAACGACTTCTGCAGTATGTAATATATTTCTTGAGCTAAGGGATAAATTAAAGCTGACTTCAATTATTGTGACGCACGAACTGGAAACCGCTTTTAAAGTTTCCGACCGGATAGGGCTTCTGCATAACGGGAAAATATGCTTTACGGCTCCTACAAACGAATTTAAAGAATCAAAAGACCGGTACGTGAAAAATTTTATAGAAGGAAATACGGGGGGGGATCATGCGGAAAAAGAAAAGGATCCTATAAGGGGAGATAGAGATGAAATTAAGCAATAAGGCAAAAACAGGGCTGGTTTTAATGGCGGCGCTGCTGTCTGCAGCTCTTGTAATAATCAACCTTGGAGATGTCGGATTCAGGGAGAAATACAGTTTCTTTGTTCTTTTTGACGATATAGCCGACCTGCCGCCTCAGGCAGCTGTAAAAATATCCGGAGTTGAAGTGGGGAGAGTAAGCGGAATAGACCTTTTTAACGGCCGGGCAAGGGTTAGGGTGCGCATGGAAGAAGATATTGAGATAAGAAAAAACACGGAAGCAAAAATAATGAGGATGGGTCTTATAGGCCATACATACCTGAGCCTGACAATAGGCACGGAAGACTACCCCGTACTGCAGCCCGGATCTGCCGTAGAGGGCGTGCCGCCGCTTTCGTACGAGGCGGTTCTTGAAAGTTTTATAAAAGGCCTTAACGAGGCATCGGAAGTTTTCAGCCTTATGGGAGAGGGCAGAGAACTGGCTGAAAACATAAGTATTGCATTCCGCAGTCTCCGGGAATCTGGAGAAATTCTTACAGAAGCGCTTGGTCCGGACGGATATAAATTGTCCCGGACCCTCGACAATATTTCTCTGGCCGCGGAAAATTTCAGCAATTTAATGGAGGATGAAACAGGCCTTCTTCGTGATACGGTAGGCAAAATAAGTGATGCTGCCGCTAAAATAGATGACATTCTTATCGGTATCAGCGAGGGCCGCGGGTTTGCCGGAAAACTCCTTATTTCTGATGAATATT
The DNA here is from genome assembly GCA_003557485.1 of Elusimicrobiota bacterium. Lineage (GTDB taxonomy): Bacteria > CG03 > SLGR01 > SLGR01 > PWQF01 > PWMP01. The sequence goes on from PWOI01000121.1 coordinate 7,811, forward strand.
CCAGACGTCTCTCAGGTATAATGGATGAAGTTTATCTTGCTTCAGAAGACCTGCGCCATGCAGCCGGCCGTCTCGGGGGAGTGAGAACCGGTTGGGAAACAGATGTCTATCATGATTTTGAAGACGAGGAATTTCGCGCCGGCGGTGGTTTGAAGCTTTTGACCGGTTCGGATAATTTTATGTCTTTGAGGGTTGAAAACCTCCGTCCGGATTATTCTTCCAGATACGATGGGGGGGGAGACAGAGTGAATGCGCTTACTGTAATAGGGGGAAAAAAGTTAGGAAGAATCGATGTGTACGGCGGAGCAATCCGCTCTTCGGGAGGGCTTGGCGCCCGCTGGCACTGGGGCAGGGGGATAGATACCGGCGCGGATATTTTTGATTTCTATGCTGACACCCCCCGCTTTAATGTGAGCGGAAGGCTCCGGCTTGCCCGGTTCCTTCGCCTCGGGCTCAGCTATGAGGATATTTTTTCAGATGGAAGTTTCAGAACCGGGATCGCAGTAGATTTTCAATGACAGACTTTGAGTGCGTAGAATGCGGATACGGTTCCGTAAAATGGCTCGGGCGCTGCCCTTCCTGCAGCCAGTGGGATACAATTGTTCAGGTTTCAAAATTTACCGGGCCGGATACTGAAGCGGCCCTGGAGGATGTACTGGTTTCCGAGCCCGTCAGGCTCAGTGATATCTCACACGAATCATCTGATAAGATAAAGTCGGGACTGAAGGAACTCGACAATCTTTTCGGCGGAGGTTTTGTAGAGGGAGAAGTAATTCTTCTCGGGGGTCCTCCGGGTGTCGGAAAAAGCACTCTCTTTTTGCAGATTGCAGGCAGTTTCTCAAGATCCGGCAGTAAAGTTCTTTATATAAGCGGGGAGGAAAATCCTTCCCAGATAAAAATACATTCGACCCGGCTGGGTATAAGCGGGGAGAATATTGTCCTTTTTGCCGTCTCGGATTTGAGTGCTGCTGAAAAAGAGATCGATCGTATTTCTCCGGATGTTGTTATTGTAGATTCCATACAGGCTGTTGCTGTTCCCGGGGAAACCGGTGCTCCCGGTTCGGTTAAACAGGTAAAAAGAAGTACGGCCAAACTGGTCTCTGCTGCAAAAAATACGAAGTGTATTGTTTTTATTTCGGGACAGATTACAAAAGAAGGAAGTATTGCCGGGCCGAAGGTGCTGGAACATATGGTTGATGCTGTTGCATATATTGACATACTGGAGGCGGACCTGAGAATAATAAGTACGGCAAAAAACAGGTTCGGGGCATGCGGGGACTTTCTTTTATATAAAATAGGAAGTTCGGGGCTGAAAGAGCAGAAACAGCCGGCTGCGGGAGCGGCTGAAGAAAGTATAGCCGGACAGGCGGCGGTCTGCGTTAAAACCGGCAGCCGTTTTCAGGCGGCCCGGATACAGGCTCTTGTAAGCGAAAGTTATTTTGAATATCCTTTAAGAAGGACAAGCGGATTTTCAAGGGAACGTCTATTGATGCTCTCTGCTATCGCTTCAAAGCACATGGGAATGAAGCTTTCTTCTTCCGACATATATCTTAATGTGGGTGGAGGAATGAAAATTAATGAAAGAAGCGCGGATATCGGAGTCCTTGCCGCCCTGTACTCAAACCTGGCGGGTAAACCGCCGCCGCCCGGCACAATATTTATCGGTGAAGCAGGACTCGCTGGTGAAGTATCACCTGCGGTTGATATAGAAAGGAGGCTTAAATTCGCGGAAAGCAACAAGTTTTCAACAGCTGTCATTTCTTCTAAAAATACCGCTGTAAAATCCAAAATTAAAACCATACAAATAGAAAAAGTGAAAGAATTAAAGAATATTTTAACAGGAGGAAGATAATAGATGTTTATATATATAGCAAGGCTTCTTGTGGTTATAGCGGGCCCGGTTATAGGCTATATGCAGATATCGCAGGACGCCAGGGGAATACTTATAGGAACAGCTGTAGCGGTATGCGTCATAGCTGCGGAAATTGTTATACAGAAGGTGCATTTGGACGATATGATAGCAGGGATAATTGGGATAATACTGGGGCTTGTTACAGCCAGCTTAATTAATTACGTTGTTCCGGCCCTTATAGATTCTCCCGCTGTCACCGAAGCTTTTGATAATTACCGGCTTCTTCTGAGTATTGTGCTGGCGTATATAGGAATGCTTATAGCTCTTGCCAAAAAAAATGAACTTGACCTTCTTGACAGGGAAATACGACTGACGGGAAAAAAACTTTCCAAAGGAATGAAACTAGTGGACGCTTCTGCGATAATAGATGCCCGCATCCTTGATGTAATAGAAACAGGGTTTGTGGAAGGGGTTCTGGTTATTCCCTCATTTATCATGAACGAAGTACAGGCTTTTTCAGATTCTCCGGATGAAGAGAAAAGAAAAAAAGGCCGCCGCGCGCTGGATATTGTAAATAAAATGATGGAGACTGAAAAAGCTACAGTTAAAATATATGATAAGGATTACCAGGAAATAGAAGAAGCGGACGTCAAATTAATAAAGATATGCCGTGAAGTAAGAGCAAGCCTGATAACCTGCGATTTCAATCTTACAAAGGCGGCTACGGCCCAGGGAGTTGAAGTACTCAACGTCAACTATCTTGCTAACTCTCTTAAACCAAAGCTTCTTCCCGGAGAAGCTGTTGAGCTGTTTATTATACAGAAGGGTAAGGACGAGCGTCAGGGAGTAGGGTTTCTTGATGACGGCACTATGGTTGTTGTAGACGGCGGGAAAAAACATATCGGTAAAAAAGTGGAGGTCACGGTAACAAGTGTGCTCCAGAAGCCGTCAGGGAAAATGATATTTGCCAGAGTTGATTAGCGTTCTTGTTATGGCGGCGGGGTCGGGAGAGAGGTTCGGCGGCCTCAAACAGTTTTTAAGTTTCGGAACCGTAACGGTCGCCGAGAAATCCTGCAGCCTGTTCAGAGACATTGACGGAATTGCAAGAATCATAGTAGTATACCCTCCCGGTATGACCGAGCAGCAGGCGCGCCTGCAGGGGGGCTTTTCTCCGGAAACAGAGTTGGTATCCGGCGGCCGCATCAGGGAAGAGTCTGTTGAAAAAGGACTTAATACTGTAAAAACCCCGTATGTGCTTATACATGACGCTGCTCGGCCAAATTGCCCCGCTGATGTCATTCTGAGGGTGATTGAAGAGATGAAGAACAGTGGCGCTGCGGTGCCCGGTATTAACCCGGATTCTTCTGTAAGATATGAGAAAAATAATGAAAGCGTATCCCTTGGCAGGAACAGGGTTTTTCTTGTTCAGACACCCCAGGGATATAGAACGGAAGATATAGTAAAGGCCTATAAAAGAAGAAAGAAGTCGGGGTATACGGACTCATCCGCGGTTGCGGAAGAATCCGGTATTAAAGTCAAAATAGTTGCCGGAGATAAGGATAATATAAAGATAACCGGCCGCGGAGACTACGAAAATATTATAAAAAGGACTGGAGGCTGAATATGAGAACCGGAATAGGGTATGATCTTCACGTACTTAAAAAAGGTAAAAAGTTGATTCTCGGTGGCGTTGAAATAGACTTTGAAAAAGGTTTAGAAGGGCACAGTGACGCTGATGTTGCGGTACATGCTGTATGTGACGCTCTGCTGGGAGCTGCAGGGCTTGGGGATATAGGGCGCCACTTCCCCGATACTGATGAAAAATACAGGGGAATAAGCTCAATGGTTCTTCTTAAGGAAATTAAAGAGAAGCTTAAAGAGAACAGCTACGAAGTAAACAATATAGACTTGACAATAGTATGTGAAAAGCCCGAGCTTTCTCAGCACATTGAAAAAATGTGCGCGGCGATTGCGGGTATTATGGATATTCAGGTAAGGGATGTAAATATAAAAGCAACAACTAACGAGCGAGTCGGCCCGGAAGGTCGTATGGAAGCTGTCTCTGCAATGGCTGTTGCTACAATCATACCGACCGCAGGATATAAAAGATGACGGAATTCAGAATATATAATACCCTTACATCCAGGAAAGAGAAATTTGTCCCTGTTGACCCTCCCAAAGTAGGAATGTATGTTTGCGGAATAACTCCCTACGGCCCGTCTCACCTGGGGCATGCGAGATGTTATATTGTTTTTGATGTTCTTAAAAAATTTCTGGATTTCCTGGGGTATGAAGTAAAATATATACAGAATATAACGGATATTGATGATAAGATAATTAAGAAATCCGCTGAGTCCGGAAAACCTCCTTCTGAAATATCCCGGTTATGTATGGAAAGTTTTATGGAAGACATGGAAAAACTCAATGTCTCTAAGGCCGATGAATACCCGATGGTGTCACATACTATTCCGCAGATAATAGAGTTTATTGAGGGCCTTGTAGAAAATGGAATGGCTTACCTTTCGGATGGAAGTGTTTATTTCAGGACCGGGAAAGCAGAAAAATACGGCCGGCTTTCCGGCAGGAAACTTGAGGATCTTAAGGCCGGGGAAGGGAAAGGAAAGAAAGAATCTCCGGAGGATTTTTCTCTATGGAAAAAGGATGAAGAATACGGATGGGAGAGCCCATGGGGCCGAGGCAGGCCCGGTTGGCATATAGAATGTTCCGTAATGTCCCATATGACGCTTGGCAGCGTATTTGATATACATGGCGGGGGACTGGATCTCATTTTTCCCCACCATGAGAATGAAATAGCCCAGAGTTACGCACTGACAGGGTGTGTTCCCGCAAAATACTGGATACATAACGGTATGGTTACGCTTAAAGGAGATAAAATGGCAAAGAGTACCGGTAATTTTTTTCTTCTTTCCGGGCTTCTTTCCGAATACGACCCTATGGTGCTTAGGATGTACCTGCTCCGCACAGGTTACAGGCAGCCGGTTGATTTTGACACCGACCGGCTTTCTGAGGAGGCAAAAGCCTACGGAAAACTTGCAGACTTCAAGGGTGAGCTACTTGCCAGGGCGGAATCATTCTCTCCGTCCCCGGCAGACCGGTCCGCAAGCGAAGTTAAGGTTCTTATGGATGATCTGAACACGCCGGCGGCTATCGGGGAAATTTTCAAAAAAATCACTCCTATTCTCAGCAGGTTCTATGCCGGAACCCATACAGAGAATGACATACGGGAGGGGTATGGCGCCCTGGAAATATTTGAAGGGGTGCTGGGCATAAAACTGCCCGTTCCGATGAAAGAAGAAGACAGGGAAATTCAGAGTCTTGTTGATGAACGCCAGCGTCTGAGGAAGGAAAAAGATTTTGAAGCTGCCGACCATGTCAGGGAAAAACTTGACAGAATGGGAGTGGAGGTAAAAGATACGCCTACCGGTCCGCGCTGGACCAAAAAAATAAGATGACCTGTTTTTTTCAGTACTTATTTTTACCTTGAAAGGTAAAATGCTATTTACTATAATTCATCACGGAATTTATTAATATGAAAAAGATAAAAGCAATCAGAGGGATGAGGGATATAATCTACCCGGAGTCTTCAAAGTGGGATATTATAACCTCCCGGGCGCAGGATATTCTAAGACTTGCCGGTTTCAGAAGCATATACCTGCCGGCAGCGGAATATACTTCTCTTTTTTCAAGAACAATAGGAGAAGATACCGATATTGTCAAAAAAGAGATGTACTCTTTTAAAGATAAGAAAGGAAGAGATCTTACACTCCGTCCTGAGGGCACAGCCGGCGCAGTCAGGGCAATGATAGAAAACAGGCTTCTTGAAGGCCGGGTGCGTGAAAAAGTAATGTATACCGGTGCAATGTTCCGGTATGAAAAACCTCAGTCAGGAAGATACCGGCAGTTCTATCAACTGGGATGTGAAATTTTCGGCTCGTCTTCAGTTTATGCGGACGCTGAGATAACCTGTCTGGCAGCTGAAATTTTAGATGCAGTCCTGGTGAGGGATTATGTTTTCAGGGTAAACAGCATAGGCTGTGAAGAATGCCGCAAAAATTATGTTAAAGAACTCAGGAAGTTTCTTTCATCCCGCCTTTCCCGGTTATGTGAAGACTGTGTGAGGCGTTTCGATACAAACATACTGCGGGTCCTTGACTGTAAGAACAGCAGTTGTAGAAAAGAGCAGGATGAGATACCTCCAATGAGCCAGTTTCTATGCGTCGAATGTACGGATTTTTTTGCCAGGTTCCTTGATATAACAGAAAGCGGCAACATTAATATTGTTAAAGATGCCCGTCTTGTAAGAGGGCTTGATTACTATACCGGCGTGGTATTTGAAGTTGAGTGCGGCGGTGATATAATACTTGCCGGAGGAAGGTATGATAATCTTGTAAGTGAGCTGGGCGGAGGGAGTGTCCCGGCCTGCGGATGGGCGTTGGGGCTTGACCGCGTTTCGGAAAAATCCCGGATTACGGTAGACGGAATTCCTCTTTTCTATATTGCGCTAATAGATGGTGGGGAAGAAAAGGAGGCCAGGAAAATTGCCGGGGCTCTCCGTTCAGAAGGCATTCCGGTCGAAGTTGATTTTGAAAAAGCCCCGGCCGGAAAAAAGTTTAAAATGGCTGACAGGCGCGGAGTTTCTGCTGTAGGAATAATAGGAGGAAAAGAGATTGAAACATCTTCGGTTTCTGTAAAGAATATGAGAACCGGAAACCAGGAAAGCTTCGGGCTTGAAGATATAGAAGGAATTATTAAATACATAAAATGCTGAAACCTACTGTAAATTGCGGAGAATTAAGGGTAACCGATAAGGATAGGGAAGTCGTTCTTGCAGGTTGGGTATCCGGATGGAGAGACCACGGGGGAGTAGTTTTTATAGATCTGAGAGATTTTCACGGTAAAACCCAGGTTGTTTTCGGAAGGGAAAAAACCGGGCTTCCGGAAAAAGATGAGAAGGAGCTTATAGAAATTGCCAATTCTCTAAGGAACGAATATGTTATAGCCGTAAAAGGTATAGTTAATCTTCGGCCTGAAGGAACACGTAACGATAAACTGCCTACGGGTGAAATAGAAATATCCGCGCGGCAGATTAATCTTATAAACGAGTGCGCCGAACTTCCTTTTGATCTCAAAAATCCTGATAAGGTAGGAGAAGAAACCAGGCTTAAGTACAGGTATCTGGAGATGCGTTCGGGAAAACTTAAAGAGAGTCTTGCTTTACGTCACAGGTTCTTTCAGTCTACGAGAAATTTTTTCGCAGATAACGGTTTCATCGAGGTGGAAACCCCGTTTCTGACAAGGTCTACCCCGGAGGGAGCGAGAGATTTTCTTGTGCCGTCAAGGATTAATCCTGGCAAATTCTATGCGCTCCCCCAGTCTCCCCAGCTTTTCAAACAGCTGCTGATGATAGGAGGAATAGGAAAATACTTTCAGATTGTAAAATGCTTTAGAGATGAAGATTTAAGGCAGGACCGCCAGCCGGAATTTACGCAGTTGGACCTGGAGATGTCATTTATAGATGAGGAAGATATTAAAAAGTTGCTGGAACGGTATATTCAGTCTGTTTTCAGAGAGGTTATAGGCGTAGAGCTGGAGATTCCGTTTAAGAGATTAAGTTACAGTGAAGCAATGGACAGGTACGGTACGGATAAGCCCGATCTCAGGATACCTCTTGAAATTATTAATATTACCGATCTGGCGTCAAATTCTTCCTTTAAAGTTTTCAGCAGTGCCGCTTCATGCGGAGTAGTAAAAGGATTGAAGATACCCGATGCGGATGAAATATCTCTTTCGGTAATCAATAAGACCACAGAGGAAATACAGTCCCTGGGAGCAAAAGGGCTTGCCTGGATGAGACATAAAAAGGATGGCCTTCATTCCCCTATAACCAAGTTTTTTTCAGAAGAGGAGCTTAAAGAAATATCTTCCAGGTTCGATACACGCCGGGGTGATATTATTTTTTTTATAGCTGACACGGAGCAGGTTGTCGGCGCATGCCTTGATTATTTAAGGAGAACTTTCGGTAAGCCTTCAGAAAATGTTTTTATGCCTCTCTGGATTGAGGATTATCCGCTTTTTGAAAAAGACGATGCAGGTAATCCAACGCCTATGCATCATCCTTTTACTTCACCCCGGTCCGGCGAAGAAGAACTGCTTGAAAAAGAACCGTTTGCCGTTAAAAGCAAAGCTTATGATATGGTTTTAAACGGAGCGGAAATAGGGGGGGGGAGCATACGTATTCACAGTCCCGTTCTTCAGAACAGGGTTTTCAAAATTCTTAATATAACAGAGGAGAAGGCAAGGCAGAAATTCGGTTTTCTTCTTCAGGCTCTTTCTTTTGGAGCTCCTCCTCATGGAGGTTTTGCATTCGGAGTTGACAGGCTAGTTGCCTGCATGCTGGGAATAAATTCTATAAGGGAAGTAATCCCTTTTCCAAAAACGCGCAGGGCGTATTCTCCCCTTACGGGTTCGCCTTCCGATGTTGATAAAGAACAACTCGACGAGATAGGGATAAGAATAGTTGATTTTAAAAAGGATTAGGAGTTGACAGTTTAAAAAATTATGTATAGAATTACTTGCAAGATGAAAAAGAAGATTAATATATTTATTCTGATGTTTCCGGCGGTTCTTTTGCTTACGGGATGCCCCAGGCGAGAGCCTGTTCCGGAGGTTGAGGTTTCTCGCCTTGAAGCCGAGCTTGCCCTTGCAAGGGCCCGGTCTGAAATATACGATGCCCAAGAGGCCGGCGCTGATGTCAGCGAGCCGGAGATTATCCTTGCGGGAGCGCAGGCTTCTTTTGACGCCGGTAATTATGCCAGGGCTAAATCTGAGGCCGAAAGGGCCGGTGAGCTTGCCCGGCGTCTCCGGGCTGAGATGCTTGCAGGTGTCCGCAGCAGGGAGGATGCTGCCGCAGCTATAGAGCGGGCGGAAATGCTTATATCCCGTGCCAAAGGCCTAGGTGGAGATGTAAGTGAACCGGAAAACCTTTTAAGTGAGGCCAGAATTAAGTTTGACGGGGAAGATTACCCGGAGTCGATTGAACTTGCCGACCGCGCTGCCGCTCTTGCCCAGCGAATAATTGATTCACTTACGGCTGACACATATACTGTAGGCACCTGGGAGAGAGACCGGGACTGTCTCTGGAATATTGCTGCAAGGCGAAATATATATAACGACCCCTGGAAATGGAAAAGAATTTACCGTGCAAACGAGGATAAAATAACAGATCCGGATCTAATATATCCCGGTCAGAGACTTATAATACCCCGGGATTAACTGCCACCTTTTGTTTTTTTGTATAAAACATTTATTCCTTTACATGAAAAAACATCCCTTTTGTATTACCATTGAATAATAATAACCCTATTGAAAGAAAAATTGTATTTAAGAACCAGTCAGACGCCCTAAGGGCATTCGGGGAGTTTGACCGCAACCTTAAAAACCTGGAAAAGAAATACGGAATCAAAATACTGGCGCGCGGACTGGAAGCAGTTATTACAGGGCAAAAAGATGATGTGGAAAAAACACTTAAAGAAATGAAAAATACAGGGGAAGTTTCCCGGGAAGATTCGGTTCCCGGTCTTGTCAAGACGCTCACAGGCAAGTCTATAAAACCTATGACTCCTAACCAGAGGTTTTATGTGAAGGCAATGAAAGAAAAAGATCTTGTCGTGGCCATAGGCCCTGCCGGAACGGGAAAAACATTTCTTGCCTGCGCTCAGGCGGTAATAGCGCTTGAAAACAGGGAGGTTGACCGGGTGATTCTTACCCGTCCTGTAGTTGAAGCGGGAGAAAAACTCGGGTTTCTTCCCGGTGACCTTCAGGAGAAAGTGAACCCTTACCTCCGTCCCCTTTATGATGCATTTTATACGATAATGGGGCCGAAAAAGTTTAACCGCTACCGGGAGGAAAACATAATAGAAATAGTGCCTATTGCCTATATGAGGGGAAGAACCCTGGATGACGCTATGATTATACTCGATGAAGCCCAGAATACTTCGTCCGGTCAGATGCAGATGTTTCTGACCAGGATGGGATTTAATTCAAAGACGGTTGTCACCGGAGATATAACGCAGGTTGACCTTGAGAAACATGAGCCCAGCGGCCTTATAGAGGTACAGGATGTCCTTAAAGACATAGACGGAGTAGAATTTATATATTTTACGGGAAGCGATGTGGTGAGACACCAGTTAATTAAAAAGATAATAGATGCATATAACAATTTTCAAAAAAATAAAGGACATTAAAAAAGATCATCCGCTTTTTATAGCCTCTCTCTTTCTGTGGGCAGCAATAACAGCAGCGGTAATACTTATGTATGGTCAGGATATGGCTACCGCTGCCGGATCGGGAGTTTTCACCGTACTGATTCTATATATGTCATATCATCTGCTGAAAAACTATACTCCGGCTTTTATGAAAATTTATAAAAACCTTATTCTTACCGCTTCCGTAACTGCTATGTCCGTAATGATAATAATGCTTTTAAGGTATATGCCGGGCATACCGGCTTCATCGGCATATCTTTTTCCTGCGGCAGCGGCTGGAATACTGCTTACTATTCTTATACCGGCAACTATAGTTGCCGGCGCCGCAGTAATTCTTATAAGCCTTATTGCCTCGGTGCTGGGCGGGTATTCATTTAATTATTTCTTTGTTTATATGGCAGGCGGACTGGTTGCTGTTTTCAGCGCCAGGGATGTGCGGACAAGAAGAGATTTAAACCGCTGCGGATTACATATTCTTGTTTTTAATATTTTTTCCATACTTGCCGTTGAGCTTATGAGCCCTTCGGCCGGCAGCGCTTCACTGGAAATAATGGGAATAAATCTGGCTTGGGGCGGTATTAACGCTTTTGTTTCGGTTGTTGTAGCGGGAGGCCTTCTTCCTTTTTTTGAAAGCAGCTTTTCGATAACGACAAATATAAAACTTCTTGAACTGGGGGACTTTAATACTCCTCTTTTAAAGAGGCTTATGCTTGAGGCTCCCGGCACTTATCACCACAGCCTTATGGTTGCCAATCTGGCGGAAAACGCCTGTGAGCAGATAGGCGCAAATCCGCTTGTTGCCAGAGTCGGTTCCTATTACCACGATATAGGGAAGCTTACCAACCCCCAGTATTTTTCCGAAAATCAGCAGGGAATTGATTATAAGCACGATAAATTAAAACCCAATATAAGCGCCTTGATACTTAAAAGGCACGTGAAAGACGGGCTTGCCCTTGCCGATGAGTACAACCTTGACCAGATAATAAAGGATATGATAGCCCAGCATCACGGGACTTCACTTATAAGGTTTTTTTACGATAAGGAATTAAACGGAGCTGACGAACGTGATAAAGTTGAAAAGAAGGAATTTAAATATCCGGGCCCCAGGCCGCAGACCAGGGAAGCAGGGGTTATAATGCTTGCCGATTCTGTTGAGGCTGGCTGCCGCAGCCTTGATGAACCGACCTATTCGCGTATAACCGGGCTTGTAGAGAAAATTATAAATATGAAATTTACCGAAGGGCAGCTCAATGAGTGCGATCTTACCATGGCCGGCCTTGAAAAAATACAGAAAAATTTTGTGCACACTCTATCCGGAATTTATCACTCCAGGATAGAATACCCTGAGGATAAAGAAGAGAAAGCAGTTGAGTAGGCGGGTCAGTATTGATATTGAGGGAGGGGAGGATTATTACAGGAAAGAAAAACTTCAGGAAATATCCCTGGAGATAACCGGAAAATTCTGGAATTATTCCGTTCCTCCTCCGGAAGATTTCAAGGTTGATATAAGTATAGTTGATGACTCCGCAATAAAGCAGTTAAACAGTAAATACCTCAATAGTAACAGGCCTACCGATGTGATCGCTTTTTCTTTTTATGAGGGTGAATCCACCCCCTCTGAAAACCCCGGGCTGCTGGGTCAGATTATTATCTCTTCTGAAACAGCAGAGTACAATGCTGCGTCTTATGGACATTCCATTGAGAATGAGATGTGCCTCCTTTTTATACACGGAATGCTTCATCTCTGCGGGTGGGAAGAGGGAAATGAAATCCGGGAAATACAGGAAAAACTGCTCAGGAAATTCTGTGTATGTCAGTAAGCGGGAAAAAAGAAGATAATAAAAAAAGGCCTTTAATGGCGCAGAGTTTTCAGAATGCTCTGCGGGGTATTTCCTATGCAGTAAAAACGGAACGCAACCTCAAAACCCACATTATCATAGCAGTAATGGTTGTAGTAGCGTCACTTTTCTTTAATCTTACCAGAATAGAGATAATAGCCCTTTTTATTGTTATATCCATGGTTTTAATAGCAGAGCTTATTAATACAGCAGCCGAACATATAACCGATATGATAACAGAAGAACATCATCCTCTGGCCAAAATCATAAAGGATATAATGGCTGGAGCTGTTCTTCTTTCTTCCCTCTGCGCTGCTTTTGTGGGCTATCTTATTTTTATGAGGCCCGAAACAAGAGATTTGGGCGAAGCCATAGTATTAAGAAAGATTGCGTACTTTCCTCCTTATGCCGCAGCAGTTGCAGTTATTGTGGTTTTCGGAGTTTCGGTCCTGCTTAAGCTGCGTGCCGGTGAAAAATTTTCCCTTGCAGGGGGTATGCCCAGCATTCACACTGCGGTAGCTTTTTCGATAACAGTTATCTCCTATTCAGTTTCTTCAAGCCTTAATATTCTTTTCTTAAGCCTGTTGCTGGCGCTTATGGTTGCCCAGGCCCGGATTTCTGCAAAAATACATACAATATGGGAAGTTTTTGCCGGAGCGGTGGTAGGCTCGTCCCTGACAATACTTATACTGCAGCTGGTGCTTTAATGATATACATAGTACTTTTTCTTCTCGTTTTTTTATCAGGTTTTTTCTCTTCTATTGAAACAGCCCTATACTCTATGGGTGAGGCCCGGATAAGGGAATGGTCAGAGGATAAGATGAAACAGCTTAAATACTGGATATCCGAGCCTGCAGGAGTTGTTACAGGGATTCTTGTCGGCAACAATATGATAAATATCTCTTTTTCTGCGATTTTTACGGTTATTATTGCCGGTTTTGTTTCTGCGCGTAACCTGCCTTCCACATGGACAGAAGTAATTTCAATAGCAGGTTCTTCTGTCATAATCCTTACTTTTGCAGAGATTATACCGAAAACATTTGCCAATACTTACCCCGAAAAAATAATAACAGTTTATTACAGGCCTTTCATAAAGTTCTATATTGCAATAAGGACCGCCTCTGACATTCTTAATAAAATTTCATTTGCTCTTGTCGGAAGGCTTAAATCCAGGAAGGAAAAAATTATATCTAGAAAAGAACTTCATATGGAGATTAAGGACGCAGGTAAAGAAGGGCTACTGGAAAAAGAGTTTTCCAAAATGCTTGCAGGAGTTATAGTACTGTCTCAGAAGAAAGTAAAGGAAGTAATGACTCCCGCTGCGGTCCTAACGGCCGTTGACCTTGGCCGGCCTTACTCCCGGATAATGGGGGTTCTGTCGGCAAGTAAATTTTCCAGGGTTCCCGCTTATTACGGCAAGCTGGATAACCTTAAAGGTTTTATCTATATAAAAGATGTTATTGGAGAGCTTAACAGTAACGGGAAAGTTAATTTTGAAAAGATTCTGCGCAGCCCCAGTATTACCCGTCAGAATAAGAGCTGCCGCCGGCTTTTCCAGCAGATGAGAAAAGAAAGAGTTCACGGCTGCATAGTTAAGAACAAAACCCGGGTGGTGGGGATAGTAACCATAGAAGACCTTATTGAGGAAGTGGTGGGCGAAATATATGACGAGTACGATAACAATGCTGTCAATAATAATTAAACTTATTTTCCTCGTAGTACTGTTGGTTTTTACCGTGTTTTTCGTGGCGGCGGAAACATCCCTTACTTATCTCAGAAAGTCTCAGACAAAACGCCTGATCAGGGAAAAGGGAGTTGTTAAGCTTAATGCCTGGCTTGAAAATCCTAACCGGCTTCTTACTACTACTCTTGCCGGCACCGCTATGAGTGTTATAGGAGTATCGGTTATGGGGACTTCAATTGCGCTTGACTTAAGCGGTATCTTTAATATATCTCCGGCTTTAACTACTTCGGTAAGTACTCTGGTTCTGCTGGTAATAGTGCTTGTTTTTTCAGAAATAGTTCCAAAGGCTTACGCAAGAAGAAATGCCCGCAGGGTTTCAGCCAGTATAATAGGCCCTCTGAGAGTTGTTGATTTTATTTTAACTCCGTTTATAAATATTTTTCTTTTCTTATCAGATATAGCGATTAGGGCTTTTCCTGCAAAGGAGATGAAAAAACATTCGCTTTTTGCCCGGGAGGAATTGAAAGGCCTTATTGAAGTAGGCAGCCGTGAAGGCATTTTAGCCGGCAGCGAAAAAAGAATGCTTAAGAGAATAATGGAATTTTCAGGAACTGTTGTCCGTGAAATAATGGTTCCCCGCGTTGCGGCAAAAATACTTGATTCAGAGACCGGCAAAAAAGAACTTATAGAACAGGCAATAGAAACCGGGCATTCCCGCCTGCCGGTTTACAGAGGATTATCTGATAAAATTATAGGGATTCTTTATATAAAAGACCTTATGGAATATCTCTCAGCGGGAAAAGATTTTACAATAGAAGGAATTTTAAGAAAACCGTACTTTGTACCCGAAACTAAGCCTGCCGCCGATCTTTTGAAGGAATTTAAAACAGGCCGGGAGCATATGGCGATAGTTGTCGATGAATATGGCTCAGTAGCGGGGATAATAACGATAGAAGATATAGTAGAAGAAATAACAGGTGAAATATACGACGAGTATGATAAAAGCAGGGCTAACATATACCGTGTAGGGAGAAAAACGTGGGAGATCAACGCTATTGAGGACCTGGATAATATAAATGATAAACTGGGACTTGAACTTCCCGAAGACATCTATGATTCCCTGGGGGGTCTCATTGTAGGTGAGCTCGGACGCGTACCTTCTCCCGGTGATATTCTTAAATACGGAAAATGCACTTTTACCGTACTTGATTCCACTCCCAGCAGGGTTATAAAAGCTAAACTGAAAGTACGCTGAAAAACTTATCCTGTCAGTTGAAAGTTTTCCAAGTTGATAATGCTTCCGTGATTTGATAATATTATTCCGCTATGAAAATGCAGAATGCGGCAGTTTTTATACCGGAAATCAAACTGGCTCTTCAGAATTCGGGCTACGAAGAGATCCCTTTTATACTTGAGTACATACCTCTGGCGGACCTTGCCGCAATATGGCAGCATTTCGATTCCAACGAGAGGAAAGTTCTTTTTCCTCTGATTGAAGAGGACCGTCAGGCGGAGTTTTTTGAACTTCTTTCGATAGAAGATAAAAAAGTCTTTCTCCGCAATCAGCCCTCTAAAAAAGCAAAAAAAATCCTTAATGAAATGTCACCCGATGTGAGGGTGGATATGTTCAGTAAACTTTCCCCCGAACAGGCTCAGGAGCTTTTTGCCTTAATGGAAAGAAACGAGGTAGAAGACGTTAAAAAGCTGCTGGAATACCCCCCTGAAACTGCAGGGGGAAGGATGACTACCGAATATACCGTTCTTCACAGCGATATGAGGGCCCGCGAGGCGCTGCTGCAGCTTCAGGAAAGCCTTGTTTCAAAAGAAGTAAAGAATGTTTACGCTCTTTACTGCGTAGACAGAATAGGAAGAGTGACCGGGGGGCTTTCACTTCAGAGCCTTGTAGCCTCGTCTCCGGAAGAAAAAATAGAAAAACTTATACATTCCGTTGACAACATAAAAGTAAGGCTGGACCAGGACCAGGAAGAAGTTGCGCAGATGTTTTCCCACTATGACCTGCTCTCTGCTCCTGTTGTTGACTTTGCCGGAAGGCTTGTCGGAGTTATTACAGTAGATGATATAGTAGACGTTATACGCCAGGAGGCGGATGAGGATATTGCTATTATGTCAGGTGTGGACCCTTCAGAATTTAAAAAGCCCAGTCTGGTTGCCGCCCTTAAAACCCGTCTTCCCTGGCTTATGCTTGCATATCTGGGAGGGCTTGCCGCCGCAGGAGTCATAGGAAGATATGAAGCTGCACTTGAGGAAGTTGTAGCACTTGCGGCTTTTATTCCTGTTATTATGCATATGGGAGGAACCATCGGGGTTCAGTCCTCAACCGTAGTTGTTAGGGGTTTTGCCCTGGGCAAAGTTGAGGCCGGACGCATCGGAAAAATTTTAAGTAAGGAAGTGTTTACCGGATTTATTTTAAGCGCCTCATATGCTCTTCTGTTGGGATTTCTTTCGCATATAAGATACGGAACCTTTGAGGGAGTCACCCGCATAGGGATTGTGACCGGAGGAGGAATAGGACTGGTAATGCTTATAGGGGCTCTGACAGGTGTCTCCCTTCCTTTTTGTTTTAAAAAATTCGGAATTGACCCGGCTGTAGCTACAGGCCCCATAATAACTACCTTGATCGATATAGCCGGACTCGGCGTTTATTTTATAATTGCAAGTGCGGTATTGCTGTGAAGATAAAAAAGAGTTCATTAAAAAATCTTAAAAAATCTCTTCTTTCTGCTGTGGAAAGAAAAGATGCCGGTAAGCTTGCCGGCATAGATCCGGCCGATATAGCCGACCTGCTTCAGCAGCTGGAAATAAAGCAGCAGCTTCAAATTTTTAATGCGCTTACTTTCGAAACCAGCCTGGATGTGTTTGAAAATCTGGAGGTTGAATTTCAGGCCCGGTTTCTTGAAGCTATGCCCCAGGCCCAGGCTGCGGAGATATTAAATAAGATGGCTCCGGATAACAGGGTGGAGATTTTTCGCCACCTTCCGGGAGACCGTACTATTCAGCTTCTATCGATAATGAATCCTGAAGAGGCCTCTGACGTTACAAGGCTTCTCAGGTACGGAGAAAATACAGCCGGCGGCAGAATGACAACGGAGTTTATAAGTATAAGAAGCGGGATGACCGCCCGTCAGGCACTGGTAAAGGTTCAGAATGAAGCAAACAGCCGGAACCTCAGCAACATATACGCAGTTTACGCAGCAGATAGCGAGGGCCGGCTCGTATCGGGACTGTCTCTGCAGAGCCTTATAGCTGCAGACCCTTCGGATAAGATAGAGGATATAGCAAGGCCTGTTGACAAGATAAAGGTCGTCCTTAATGAAGACCAGGAACAGGTTGCCCATCTCTTTTCTCATTACGATCTTCTTTCAGTTCCCGTGGTTGACGGGAAAGATAACCTTGTTGGCGTTATTACAGTAGATGATGTGATAGACGTAATTAACCAGGAAACCAGTGAGGATATGGCTTTTCACGCAGGTATAGACGAGATAGATTATGATACAGAGAATATTGCGGGAGCTGTAAAGACGCGTGCGCCGTGGCTTATGACATCTTTTGCGGGAGGGCTTGCTGCGGCTGTGCTTATAGGGTTTTTTGAGGGGGCCCTTGCAAAAGTAGCGGCGCTTGCCGTATTTATTCCGGTTATAATGGATATGGGGGGGAATGTCGGAGTGCAGTCTTCTACGGTAGTTGTCCGCCGCTTGGCGCTTGCCAAGGGAGAAACGAACTGGAGAGAATCTATTGCCGGGGAAATACGGGCCGGATTGATAATGAGCGTAGGGTTCGGAGCTCTTCTGTGGGGTTTTACTTCTATGCGCTATTCCCAGGTGCCCCGGATAGCCTGGGCCAGCGGCCTGGGTATCTCGGCGGCTCTTGCCATATCAACATGCCTGGGGGCTTTTCTACCTGTTATATTCCACAAGAAAAATATTGACCCGGCTGTCTCTACTGGACCGCTGATAACTACTGCGATAGACGTTCTTGGCCTGGGTATTTACTTTCTGTTGGCCTTATGGCTGGTTCTTTGATACCCTGATGTCCTATACTTACCGGGATAGGGGCATAGTGCTCAGGAGCTACGATTATGGGGATGGGCACAGGATTATTGCAGTATATACTTTAAAAAACGGCAAGCTGAAAGCCTCCGCCAAAGGGTCCCGCAAAATCAAATCCCGATTTGGCTCAATGCTTGAACCTTTTTCGGAAAATGAATTTATATTATACAGAAAACCCTCAGTTGACATATATACCATAACAGGATGTTTCTCCATCAAGACCAACGAAAGCTTAAGAGAAGATATGTTTCGCTATGGATACGCGGCACTGATGGCAGAGGGGCTTGATATTGTTTCTGCCGAGGAGGACGCGGATGAAAAATTATTTTGGATGCTGCAGGAATCTCTTGAGGATGTTACTGAAAAAAGCGCTCCGGCTTCAGCATGGCTTTTTCTTTTCCGGCTCCTTAAATATGCCGGCTACCGGCTTAACATGTTCTCCTGTGTCTCGTGCGGGAAAAAACCTTCGGCTAAAACAGTATTTAGCCCGGCAGAGGGAGGTATCGGATGCGCAGACTGTTTTTTCGCAGAGAAGGAAGGGTTTCCCGTATCCCTGAAAACTTTGGATGCAGTCAGGACAATCAGCCCGGAAAAGGAAATAGAGAAAGATGTACAAAAAGAAATTGGAAAAATTCTTGCTAAATTTGTAAAATACCAGTTCAACAGGGATTTCAAAAGCTTTCAATTCCTGGATTTGTTCAGCGGAGAAAAAAATAAATGTACTTTCAACAGTTAATACAAACATTGAATAATTACTGGGCCGGCAGGGGTTGCCTTCTGACCCAGCCCTATGATATTGAGAAAGGTGCAGGGACTTTCAACCCGGCAACTTTTTTCTACTGTTTTTTAGACCGGCCAGTAAACGTTGCTTTTGTAGAACCGGTACGCCGTCCTACAGACGGCCGGTACGGAGATAATCCAAACCGCCTGCAGCATTATTACCAGTATCAGGTTATTCTTAAACCTTCCCCTGACAATGTGATGGACCTCTACCGCAGCAGCCTCAGGAGACTGAACGTAGATTTAAAAAAGCACGACCTGAGACTTATAAAGGATGACTGGAAATCTCCTACGCTGGGGGCATGGGGACTAGGCTGGGAAGTATGGCTGGACGGCATGGAGATAACGCAGTTTACTTATTTCCAGCAGATAGGAGGAATTGATCTTAAAGAGATACCGGCAGAACTGACATACGGACTTGAAAGAATAGCAATGTTTCTTCAGGGGGTAGACAGCGTATTTGATATAAAATGGAATGAGGAATTCACTTATGGAGATATTCACCTTGATGACGAAAAACAGTTCTCACGCTATAATTTTGAAGAAGCCGATATTGAATTTCTTAAAGGTTTTTTTGACAATAGCGAAAAATCCTGTTCAGACCTTCTGGAAAAAGGACTTGAGCGCGTGGCATATGATTTTGTCCTGAAGGCCTCTCACAGCTTCAATGTGCTTGATGCCCGCGGTGTGCTTAGTGTTACGGAAAGAAACAGGTATATAGAAAGAGTCAGGAAAATGGCTGCATCAGTCGCTGAAAAATTTAATTCCGGAAACGGTGATGGCTGACGCGGCAGTAAAATATCCCCTTCTTATAGAAATCGGGTGTGAAGACCTTCCACCCGGCGCTCAGAGAAGAATCCAGCAGGCTGGCGAGGCTCTTCTGAAAGATATTCTAAAAGAAAAAAGAATAGATTACGGGAAAATAAGCATTATGACTTCGCCGCGCCGAATTGCGCTAAAAATACTTTCCGTTTCATCTCTGCAGAAGGGCATAACGGAAAAAATTAAAGGCCCCCCTGCGGCTGTAGCCTTAAAAGACGGCAAACCTTCGCCGGCGGCTCTTGGTTTTGCAAAAAAAATGGGAGTAGCTTTCAAAGAATTAAGCATGGAAGATACCGGCCGTGGTAAATATCTTTTTTATATTTGCCAAAGGAAGGGGCTTCCTGTAAGGGAAATGATACCCTCCATACTTGAAGAGTTTCTTTTAAATTTAAATTTGGGAGAGAGAATGGCCTGGCCCGGCGGAAAGATAAAGTTCCCCAGGCCTGTCAGATGGCTTACGGTAAAAATGGGCAGCCGGGCAGTAATTTTTCAATTCGGAAACATTAAATCTTCCGGTTATACTAAGGGACACTACCTGTTTGCCGACAGGAAAGTTCAAATAAGGGATATAGAAAAATACGAAAGTATACTTGAAAAAAATTACGTTATAGCGGATCATGAAAAAAGACAAAACCTGCTGGTGGCGTCTCTTGACAGGCCCCTTAATCACACAATGGGATATATTGTTAAAAACGAAAGGCTCCTGGAGGAAGTTAATAATTCTCTGGAGTATCCCACGGGAATAAAGGGCAGTTTTCCAGAAAAATACCTGAAACTGCCCCGGATAATAATAGAGGCCTGTCTGGTATATCACCAAAAGTATTTTCCTGTGGAAGATTCAAAGGGAAACCTCCTTAATTATTTCGTTGCAGCAAGGGACGGTATATCTGAATATATTGAAAACATAAGGAGAGGCTACGAAAAAGTTCTCATCGCCCGGTTGGAAGACGCCTATTTTTTTCTTAAGAAAGACCGTGAAAAAAGCCTTGAGAAGCATTTGCCCCGTCTGAAAGGTATCGATTTCAGCAGGGGTCTTGGCACCCTTTACGACAAGGTTAAAAGAATAGTATGGCTTGCTGATAAAATAACTGCAATGATAGGATTTTCGGAATCTGAAAAGAAAAATATTGAACGCGGCGGACTGTTATGCAAAGCGGACCTTGGAACCCATATTGTAGGAGAATTTCCCGAACTGGAGTCTGCAGCCGGTGCTGTTTATGCTGAGATGGACGGTGAGAACAAAACAGTCTGTGAGATTGTTCGCCAGCATTCTTTCCCTGTTGATTTTAAGGATGAAATTCCGTCCCTTGACGGGGCGGCTGCAGTCGGAATTGCCGATCGGATAGATACTATTACCGGGAACATAGGAAAGGGAGCCCGGGCAAGCGGCTCACAGGATCCTTTTGGTTTACGCAGGTGCTGCCGCGGCATGCTTAGAATAACTATTGAAAAGGAGTGGTTTATTGATTTGTCCCGGGTACTGCAGCTGTCCATTAAGAGATATAATTCCGGCCGGAAAGTTATCAATCCCGAGGCGGCTGCCGAGATAAGGGAATTCATTGAATCCATTCTTTACCAGATGCTTGAAGAAAAATTTCCATATGACACATCCAGGTGTGTCATGTCTCGCGGAGAACTTAATCCTGCAGCAGTTTTCAGGAAAGCTGCCGCTATGGAAAAAATCCGGCAGGGAAAAGGTTTTGACTCCCTGGTAGCAGCCTTTAAAAGAATAAACAATATTCTCAGGCAGGCGGAAGAAAAGAAAATAAAGATTCCCGGAAAGTATGACGGCAGAAAATTGAGGGATAAGTATGAGAGGCAGATAAGCGGTCTTTTAAGAGATTCCGAAAAGAAAGTCAGAAACAGCATAGATAAACATAATTTTGAAGATGCTTTGAAAGTTCTTATCTCACTGAGAAAACCCATAGACGGTTTTTTTGATAATGTACTTGTTATGGACCCGGATGAATCTGTAAAGAAAAACCGGCTAGCACTTCTGAAGAATATTCTTGATCTGTTTTCTCCGGCCGGAGACATATCTAAGCTTGAATTAAAAAACACGGATGCTTGAGGTTTTTTTAACTGTTCAGCCTTATTCTTGGCGGCAGGAGATTAAAATTCTTAAAAACGGTACCGTGAAAGCTTTTGTTAAGTCCGTTCCGGAAAACGGCAGGGCCAACAGGGAACTTATAAAATTTCTTGCGAGCCTTCTGGATGTAAAGCGTGGTTCTATAAAAATAAAATACGGAGAGAAGTCAAAAAAAAAGAAACTCTGTATTGAAAACATTACTGCCTCGCAATTTATAAATGCGGTAGAAAAATTTCATAAAAAAATTTGACATAAATTTAAAAATTGTTAAATTATCACAAGTTGAAACTTTTAATTAAGTAAAAATAGAAATTGAATCATAAGGAGAAAAATTAAAATGAGCGGTAAAAAATTTGTGTATTTTTTCGCGAAGGGCCAGACAGACGGTTCGGCAAAAATGAAGGAGCTTCTTGGGGGAAAGGGAGCAAATCTTGCAGAAATGACAAGCATAGGGCTTCCGGTTCCTCCGGGATTTACCATATCAACCGAAGCTTGTGCCAAATTTTATGATGCCGGGAGAAAATGGCCCGCCGGCCTTGATAAACAGGTTTCCCAGGCAATAGAAAAACTTGAAAAGGCCACGGGGAAAACTTTCGGATACGGTGAGAATCCCTTACTTGTTTCCGTGCGGTCCGGAGCTGCTGTTTCAATGCCAGGAATGATGGATACCGTTCTTAACCTGGGGCTTAACGAAAAGACTCTCCAGTCTTTAATAAAGAAAACAGATAATCCGCGTTTGGGCTGGGATGCATACAGAAGGTTTATACAGATGTTCGGTGATGTTGTCATGGACGTTCCCCATCACGATTTTGAGAAGATACTTGAAAACGTCAAGAAAAAAGCCGGAGTAAAACTGGATACCGAGCTTACTGCTGACGACCTTAAAGAAGTAGTAAAGCAGTACAAGGCGCTTTACAAAAAACATACCAAGCAGAATTTTCCTTCCGATGCCAAAAGCCAGCTTATAAAGTCCGTTGACGCGGTCTTTAACTCCTGGAATAATCCAAGGGCAGTCAAGTACCGCAAGCTTAACGAAATAAAGGGCCTTATTGGTACGGCAGTTAATGTTCAGACAATGGTCTTCGGAAATATGGGCGCGACTTCGGGAACGGGCGTATGCTTTACCAGAAACCCCTCAACCGGAGAAAACAAGTTCTACGGTGAGTTCCTGATGAATGCGCAGGGAGAGGATGTTGTAGCCGGAATAAGGACGCCTGAGCCGATAAGCGACCTTGCAAAAGAAATGCCGGCCGCTTACAAGGAACTTATAGAAATAAGAGGAAAGCTTGAAAAGCATTACAAGGAAATTCAGGACCTGGAATTCACAATAGAAGAGAAAAAACTTTATATACTCCAGACCCGAAACGGCAAGCGCACGACTCACGCTGCGGTCAAAATGGCAATCGATATGCTTAAGGAAAAGCTTATAGATGAAAAAACCGCTGTTCTGAGGGTGAAGCCTGAAGAACTTGACCAGCTCCTGCACCCGATGTTTGACCCTGCAAGCGAGAAAAAAGCCAAAGTAATAGGAAAAGGCCTTCCGGCTTCGCCGGGTGCGGCTACGGGACAGGTTGTTTTTGACGCTGATACCGCTGAAAAATGGGCAACTGAAGGAAAGACAGTAATACTCTGCCGTATAGAAACCAGTCCGGAAGATATTGGAGGGATGCACGCTGCAAAAGGGATTCTCACCTCACGTGGCGGCATGACATCTCACGCTGCAGTAGTTGCAAGAGGCATGGGGACATGCTGTGTTGCCGGCGCTGAAGGGGTAGTGGTGGATTACAAGAAAAAACAGTTCAAAGCCTCCGGTGTGACGGTAAAGCAGGGCGACTGGATAAGCCTTAACGGAACAAGCGGAAAACTTTATAAGGGAAAAATTGATACTGTTGAACCTAAAGTTCACGGCAATTTCGGGAAACTTATGAAGATAGCTGACAAATACCGTAAAGTGGGAGTAAGAACCAATGCCGATACTCCTAAAGACACGGCTGTTGCTGTTGAATACGGCGCTGAAGGTATAGGCCTTTGCAGAACAGAACACATGTTTTTTGAGGGAGACAGGATAATAAGCTTCAGGAAACTCATACTTGTTGCAGATACCGTCAAGAACCTCAGAGATGAGATAAAAGCTTTAACCGATGAAAAGGAGAAAGCCAAACTTGAAAAACAGCTTCAGCAGCCGCTTAAGCAGTATAATGAAGCTCTCAAGGAGCTGCTGCCGCTGCAGAGAAAGGATTTTGAGGGAATATTTAAAGCGCTTAAGGGACGCCCCTGCACCATAAGGCTGTTGGATCCCCCGCTTCACGAGTTCCTTCCCCAGGACTCAAAAGGCCAGAAAGAAATGGCTTCAATAATGGGAGTAAAGGAATCAGTCATAAAGGAAAAGGTTAATCAGCTCCACGAGTTTAACCCGATGCTTGGCCACCGCGGGTGCCGTCTGGGACTTACCTATCCGGAAATTTCAGCAATGCAGGTGAGGGCAATAATGGAAGCTGCTGCCAATGTGAAGAAAAAGGGCATATCCGTAAAGCCCGAGATAATGATACCGCTTGTAGGACATGTGGAAGAACTTCGCATAGCAAGGGAGCAGGCGGAAGAAGTAATAGCAGATGTCTTCAAGAGAAGAAAACTCAAAAAGGGTTCTATACCTTACCTCATAGGAACAATGATAGAAATACCCAGGGCTGCGGTCACTTCCGATCAGGTCGCCGAATACGCGGACTTCTTTTCTTTCGGTACAAACGATCTGACTCAGATGGGATGCGGTTTCTCACGGGATGACGCCGGAAAATTTCTTGGCGACTATGTAGAGATGGGAATATATGAAAAGGATCCGTTTATGGTTCTTGATCAGGAAGGCGTAGGCCGTCTTGTTGAGATGTCATGCGAACTTGGAAGAAAGACAAAGAAAAATATTAAGCTTGGTATTTGCGGTGAGCACGGAGGAGAACCCTCCTCGGTGAAATTCTGCGCCGCTACAGGGCTTGACTATGTTTCCTGTTCTCCTTATCGCGTTCCGGTAGCCAGGCTTGCCGCTGCCCATTTCGCATTAGAGAATAAAAAAAGCTAAACTCCTTTTTTAGGACAGATATCATTCAGGTCGCATCCCCCGCATAAGGGGCGGGGGGCTTTACATACATTCCTGCCGTGTTCTATCAGCAGGTATGTAAGTGCGGTCCATTTTGAACGCGGGAATAGTGCCATCAGGTCTTTTTCTATTTTATCAGGATCGGTTTTAACTGTTAACCCTAGCCGGAAGGAAAGCCTCTTTACGTGAGTGTCAACGGCTATCCCTTCCGTTTTTGAAAAAGCGTTGGCAAGCACAACATTTGCGGTTTTCCTTGCAACTCCCGGAAGTTTAATAAGTTCTTTCATTGAAGAAGGGACTTTCCCTCCGTAGTTTTCATTTATTGCCCCGGCTGCCTTCAGTATGTTTTTGGCTTTATTATTGTAAAACCCTGCCGAACGGATATATTTTATAAGATGCTGCAGGTCCATTGACACATAATCTTCCAGGTTCGGGTAATCTGAAAATAGTTTTTCGGTTATAGTATTTACTCTTTTATCTGTGCACTGCGCGGACAGTATCGTAGCTACAAGCATCTGCCAGGGATTTGAGAATGTAAGGGCTGTTTTTGCCCCGGGATAGAGTTTTTTAAGGCGTGAGAAAAGTTTTTCAGGCGGGCCGGATTTCACCTGTCAAAAAATGGATTCTTTTCTGTTGCCGATAGAGGTATTCCGAGAGCCATCTGAATATCATATTCCATCAGGTTATGTTTTTTCACAGTGTATCCTACCGTATACATAATCCTGTTATCAATACGGAAGTCGGCGGCAGAGCTTACTGCCGAACCTACAGCTATTCCCAGATCTGTCAGGTTATAGGCGCAGCATACCGAGTCTTTTTCAGCTTCAGCGCAGGTGTTTCTTCCGCAGAAGGAACAATCCAGGCCCAGAGTTTGTGAGTGTGTTCCTATGACAAGCACGGCGGAAGATTTTCTTACTGAAGCCGCATCACGCGTGAATGTCTGAGGCCTAGGGGTTTTTTTACCTGTTTCTTCCATTTTAGCGGCAAGTTCCGGAATGTCGTTCCCGGTAAATATTCTCATAACAAGATTATCGATGCCTTTTGCTTTCGGGGCGGTCTGTGCGGCCGCGGCAGCAAAACGGGAAATTGTTTCTACTGTTTCCTTAAGCCTGAGGGTGTCTTTTTTCATTAAAAATAGGTCCTTGGTTCGGTTCCTCTTATAAAAGGCTGCAGAACCGCGCCTTCCTCTCCTTCAGTTGCAAGCCGTCCGGTTGCCGGGTTGAAATATACAAAAGTTATACCATCCGGTACAGGAAAATCAAGAACAGGTGTATGCGCCAGGGCCTTATCCATAAAATTAGCCCATATGGGAGCCGCAACTACGCCTCCGGCTCTTCTTTCCCCCAGTGGAGTATTGTCATCATATCCCACCCAGACCCCGGAGACAAGGTTCGGGGTAAATCCTACAAACCAGGCATCGGTGAAATTATCTGTTGTTCCGGTCTTTCCGCCTTTAGGCCTGCGCAGCCATCGGGTAGCTACTCCGGTACCGTATTCACAGATCTGTTCCATAAGGTTTACCATTATATAGTTTGTTTGGGGTGAAATAACCTGCTCTTCCAGGGGATAGTTGGCTATGAGTGTATTGCCCGCATAATCTTCAACCCTTATGATTGAATACGGCCTGGTCCGAATACCTTCATTCGCAAAGACTCCGTATGCAGCTGTCAATTCAAGGGGAGTGACTTCTCCGGTTCCCAATGCCAGCGAAAGAGAAACCGGAAGATTGCTCCTTATCCCCATCTGCCTGGCGTAATAATAGGCAGTGATAGGGCGTATGTTGTCAATAAGGTCTATGGTTGCGCAGTTAAGAGACCTTACCAGGGCATCCCTGAAAGTAGTCTGCCAGTCAAACGCCCGATAATAATTTGTGGGAGCCCAGATTCTGTCCTGCAGCCTCATTCCCGCTTCTTCCTTTTCTTCGTTGTTGTTATTGTTGTTGTTTTCTTTTCGGAGTTTCTCCATGTCTATTCCAAGCTGTGCGGTAGTAGTGGCATTTTTAAGCAGAACCCAATCTCTTCCATCATTGAAGTATACTCTTGGTTCATCATAGAGTATATCCGCCGGAGTGAATCCCTGATCAATGGCCGCAGTGAAAATAAAGGGTTTAAAGGCGCTTCCCGGCTGCCTGCGGGCCTGTGTTGCCCTGTTAAACTCGCTAAGGGTAAAGTCTCTGCCGCCTACCATAGCTCTTATCTGGCCGTTTCGGGGATCTATAGCTACCAGGGCCGCCTGTGAAGGCCGAAACCTCTCCTCAACCATTTTCATTGCGGTGGTAGATGTTTTGACTTCTTCAATGCTTCGGAAGTCCATTTCTTCCTTAATATCTTTAATCAGCTTCTCTGTAAAAATCTCATCCTGACGTTCAACTGCAGCAGTAACAGCTTCTTCGGCAGCCTCCTGCATTCTTAAATCAAGAGTAGTGTATATTCTTAACCCTCCCCGGTAGAGCTTGTTTGCCCCGAAAACCGGCATAAGTTTTCTTCGTATATATTCCACAAAATCATCACCGGGTTTGCGCACTTCCCTGTAGGTGCGGCCCGGGAGCGGCTCTGCATTTGCATCTGTTTTTTCTTCTTCGGTTATGAGCCCGACATATTCCATTCTCTGCAGAACTACGGCACGCCGCCTATAGGCGGAGTAAATGTTTCTGCCCGGGGAATAGGCATTGGGGGCTCTCGGAAGGCCGGCGAGCATTGCGGATTCTCCGAGGGTGAGGTCTTTTACGTTTTTGTCAAAGTAAATACGCGCGGCGGTCTCCACTCCGTATGCCCCCTGTCCGAAATATATATGATTGAGGTAAAACTGGAGTATCTCCTCTTTGGAAAACTGTTTTTCTATCTGCAGGGCAAGAAGAAGTTCCTGTACTTTTCTTCTTATTCTGCGTTCAGGAGTCAGGAACATAACCTTGGCAAGCTGCTGGGTTATAGTGCTCCCTCCCTGCACAACCCTTCTTGCAGTGAGGTTTCTGAAAGTTGCCCTTATGACAGCAGTAATATCCATCCCCCAGTGGTTATAGAAGTTGGTGTCTTCCATAGCAAGTATGGCATTCTTTAAATCTGAAGGCATTTCATCCAGGGGGACAAGAGTCCTCCTTTCTATAAAAAGTTCATTGATGAGCTCACCCCTATGGTCATATACCTCGGTTACAAGCTCGGGACGATACTGCACCAGCGATGATGTGGAAGGCAGTTCCTCCGTCATAACCTTAAGGGAGTGCCAGCTCCACAATATAATAATAAGAGTGGCAACAGATATTATAAGTATTATTTTCTTCTTTTTATTCATTTTATGCTGTAAATTTATACGTAGAAGTAATTATAATAAAAAAAACTCTATAATTAAAGAAGGGGTCAGACCCTACGTTTTGCGTTTCTCGGAATTTGTCGAAATGCAGATGATGCTACAGAATCTTGATAATAAAGATATATTTTATTAAACTTAAATCTATGAATAAAAAAGATGCTGAAAAGCAGTTGAGGGAAATAGAAAGAGGGACTGAAGAGATAATCCCTCTGGAGTCCTTAAAAAAGGATATACTTGAAGGGAAAAAACTTAAAGTAAAGTTCGGAGTAGACCCTACTGCACCAGAACTTCATCTGGGCCATACCGTGGTTATGGAAAAACTCAGGACATTTCAGAAATACGGGCATGAGATAATACTTATCATAGGTGATTTTACGGCAATGATAGGCGATCCCTCCGGAAGAACAATTCAGCGGCCTGTCCTTTCTGAAAAAGATATAAAGGCCAATGTAAAAAGTTTTACAAATCAGATATCTAAAATACTCTCCAGGGAGAACCTCAAGATTGTTCACAATTCTGCCTGGTTGAAGAAGCTAGGAACCGAAGGCGTTATTAAACTGGCCTCCCTTTACACAGTGGCGCAGATGCTTGAAAGAAACGATTTTTCTGAAAGGTACAGCAGCGGAAACGCTATTTCCATAATGGAATTCATATATCCGCTTCTCCAGGGATACGATTCTTATGAAGTTGAATCTGATCTTGAAATAGGCGGGACTGACCAGAAATTCAACCTGCTTGTCGGAAGAGAAATACAGAAGAATATGGGGCAATCGCAGCAGTCCATTTTGACAATGCCCCTTCTGGAAGGCACCGATGGAGTCAGGAAGATGTCCAAGTCATACGGAAACCATATAGGGATTAATGAAAATCCCCAGGATATATTTGGTAAAATAATGTCAGTTTCCGATGAGATGATGCTTAAATATTACCAGTTGCTTACGCTTGAAAATATAGAAACTGTAAAGCAGATGCACCCGATGGAGGCGAAAAAGGCATTGGCCCATTTTATAGTAGAAAAATATCACGGTTCCGAAGCTGCCTCAAAAGCCCGGGAAGGATTCAGCAGAGTATTTTCAGAGGGAAAGATACCGGATGAAATGAAGCAATATCGTTTGAAAAGCAGAGAAAAAATAGTTGATATAATGAGCGAAACCGGATTGGCTCCTTCAAAAAAAGCCGCTAAGAGACTGATAGAGCAGGGAGGGGTAGAGTTTAGCGGCGAACGAATAACCGATACAAAACACAGTCTTGAGCCCGGGGCTGACGGAGTATTAAAGGTCGGAAAAAGAGGGTTTTTAAAACTGCTGTGAAAACCGTTTCCCGTAAATCTTTTGTCTACGGGCTGATAATCTACTTTGCAGGGCTTATTCTTTTGCCTTTTGCCGACAGGATGGCTTCTAATATATATGGGATTCTTTCACCTTTTCTGATAATTTCCGGCTGGATATTCATTTTAAAGAGCCTTACATAAATGGATAAAAAAAATCATATTTGGGCACCCTGGCGCTCCGATTACGTTACCAGGGCCGACAAACCTTGCAAATGCGTATTCTGCGAAGCTCCTAAAGAAAAAAATGATAAAAACCCCAAAATACTTTATAGAGGTAAAAAAGCGTTTGCAATACTTAATATTTACCCCTACAATTGCGGCCATGCAATGGTGGCTCCATACCGGCATACGGGTGAGTTCGACTCGCTCAGACATCAGGAACTGGATGAAATGAATGATATAGTTAGAAAACTATTAAAAAAAATGAAAGAAACTATATCCCCTCACGGTTTTAATCTCGGGATTAACCTGGGCCGTACAGCCGGCGCCGGTATAGAAGATCATATTCATATGCATATAGTTCCCCGCTGGAGCGGAGATACCAATTTTATGCCGGTTATCGCAGGAAATAAGGTTATGCCTCAGTCCCTGGAATCACTCTGGAGCAAGCTCAGGATAGAATATTAGAAAACAGAGAAAGCTTTATCGGAGAATGACAGAAAAAGGGAAAAAACTTGTAGTCCTGCCGGCTCTCAACGAAGGAAGGTTTCTGGATTCCATAATAAAAAGACTGAAAATCCTTTCGGATGCCGATATACTGGTTATAGATGACGGGTCAACCGATGATACCGTCTATAAAGCAGAAAGCAGCGGCGCAGACAAGGTTATATCTCATCCCCGCAACAGGGGATACGGAAAAACTCTGGCAGAAGGATTTGAATACTCCCTTGATAACGGGTATGAAAAAACAGTTACAATGGATTGCGATCAGCAGCATGAGCCGGAAATGGTAGAGCAGTTTTTTAAAGAAGCAGAATTAAGCGATATAGTTTCCGGGTCAAGATATACCGACAGGTCTCCACGCAGAACCTTTGTTCCTTCTGAACGGTTCAGGATAAACAGGATAATAACTAAGAAGATAAATGAAATAACCGGGTATGATATAACGGACGCTTTTTGCGGGTTTAAATGCTACAGTGCAGAAGCTCTAGGAAAGCTCAAAATAACAGAGGATGGTTACGGAATGCCTCTACAGCTCTGGATCCAGGCTGCCCGCGCCGGGCTGGCTGTTCGTGAAATACCGGTTGCATTAATATATCATACACGAGAAAGTTTCCCCGAGGAAATCAATAATCCGGAGGAAAGGCTGAGTTATTATATGAGAGTAATTGAAGATGAAAAAACAAAAAAATAACTTTCTTGTTTTTTCCTGTCATCCTGATGATGCGGAAATAGGAATGGGGGGTACTATAGCCAGGCTTGCTTCAGCCGGTCACAGAGTAAAAATTGTAGATCTCACAGATGGCGAACCGACACCCTGCGGAACTCCTGAAAAAAGGATTGAGGAAAGCTCTAAAGCAGCGGGTATACTTAAATTTGAAAGAGAAATTCTGGGGTGGGAAAACAGGAAACTAGTGTTTGACATTAAAAAAAGGGATCTGGTTGCTGCCGTAATACGGCGTGAGAGGCCTTATGCTGTTTTCATTCCTTTTGAAAAAGACACTCACCCTGACCACAGGGAAGGCTGGAGGATTTGCCTTGACGCTGTATTTACAGCCCGGCTTTGCCGTTACCCTATAGAAGGTGAGCCTTTTCGTACAGAAGCAGTATACAGCTACTTAAGCATACATTTTAAAAAACCTGTTTATCCCGATGTTTATGTCCCTCTCAATGAGGAGGAGCATTCCCTGAAAATGCAATCTATCCGGTGTTATGTGAGCCAGTTTACTGAAAATACGGCGAATACTGATATTCCTGATTTTATAAAAGCAAGAGACAGATTTTTCGGGTATATGTGCGGAGCGCCCTATGCGGAAGGTTTTAAGGTTTACCAGGGCCCGCGCGCTGATTTTTTATCCTGTGTATAAAGTACCCCGTTCACATAAAGGTTTTCTTATCGAACCATCTCCTGATAATTGGAGGCAGATAGTTGAAGTCAACAGGGATTCCTCTCCCTTTTTCCGCCCCTGGACCTTAGGATGCGCCCATCAGAGCAGCCTCTATCATCCGGGTGTTCTCTTTAGGGAAGCTCTTGTAAATGCCAGTTCTTTTGAAAGAAAAGTTCACGTAAGCTGCGATACATCGCCTGTTCCCGGGCCTTATATTGAAATACCATCTGAAAGAAAGAAATTAAAACTTGAATACTACAGTGCTGGTAAATCCGAATGCTATGCCTGCACGGTTCCGCCTTCGGAAGAGAAAATAGAGAGTTTCATGCGGATGTCTCCCAGCAATGAAACCCGGCAGTTTTTCAAAAATCTGCTTTATTATGTCCGCAGGTCTGAAAACGCTGCAGAGTTGAATGTTACGGCAAAAGAATATTATTTAAAAAGTTTCGGTTATAAACTCAATCATATCTATTTAAGCCTGCTCCTTAAAACCGGGATGTACCGTAGTTTTTTGGAAAAAATAAACTGTGATAAAAACAGATTTATAGAAGTTTATAATAAATCACTTGAAAGTTTACCTTACCAGAGCGGTATAGGAGAACTTAAAAAAGGAAAGCTTCCCTTCAGAAATATTAAAGGAATGCCTTATCCCCATCCCAAAGCACTGGTTCTTAACATATTTCTTAGACTTTATGTTTTTGACCTTTATATTCAGGGGACGGGAGAAAGTCTGTATAGTGCGGCATCAGATTATATTATTAAAAATTTTTTTGGAATTACTCCTCCCGAAACAGTTACCGTCTCATACACTCTATATCACGGTGCCCGTGATCCTGAAGGCCTTAAAAGTCAGCTGAAAAGGGAAGAGTTAAAGCTGAGGGAAATGAACTGTAACCCCCAGGATTTTGCAGAAAAAGAAAATACTTATGAGACAAAGATTCCTGATTCAGAATTTATTTCAGCAACTGAAAAGAAAAAAAAATACAGGGAGATAAAAAAGAAGAAGGATCTTATAAGGAAAAGCATAGAACCCTTAATTGAAATTCAGAAAAGAGAAATTAAAAAATTAAAGGAAATAATGCAGGTCACTTCAAGAGAATATCCTTTTTTTGTATACAACCGTGCGGATATTGAATACCTTTTTGAAAAAGCTTTAGAGGAGGGTTCCAAATGCGGATAAATTCCTATAAGTTCGGGGAAATAGAAATAGATGGTGAGCTTTATAAACATGATATTTTAATATCGCAGGGAAAAGTTGACAGCTGGTGGAGATAAGAGGGCCATTATCTCCAGGTTTCC
Source organism: Elusimicrobiota bacterium (assembly GCA_003557485.1). Taxonomy (GTDB): domain Bacteria; phylum CG03; class SLGR01; order SLGR01; family PWQF01; genus PWMP01. Next base: position 40,302 of record PWOI01000121.1, read on the forward strand.
GATCTTAAAAAAGTGTGGGAATACAACCCTGAAATAGTTGTAATAGGAACAGGAAGTTCCGGAAAAATGAAAGTTTCAGGGGATGTGGAAGATTTCTGTTCCGAAAAAGAGATCCGTTTGATAGTACTAAAGACAGCCGAGGCTGTGATAGAATTTAATGTTTATTCAGGGGAGAAAAAAACGGCCTGCGGGCTTCACCTGACCTGTTGACTTGCGCAATTCAATTTGTTAAAATCCCCATAATTTTGTAGGAAAAAATCAGGTTTTAATTTGACGGAAAGATTTTAAAAGGAGGAAAAAATGGCTGTAAGCTATAAGGAAATAGGGCTTGTAAATACAGTAGACATGTTTAAAAAGGCAATGGATGGCGGTTATGCTGTTCCGGCGTATAATTTTAATAATATGGAACAGCTCCAGGCAATAATACTCGCCTGCGCCGAAACCAAATCACCGCTTATTCTGCAGGTTTCCTCTGGCGCCAGAAAATACGCTAACCAGACACTCCTTCGCTATATGGCGGAAGGGGCTGTCGAATACGCAAAAGAACTTGGCGGAGAAATACCCATAGCCCTGCATCTTGACCACGGAGATACCTTTGAACTCTGCAAAAGCTGCATAGAAACAGGTTTTTCTTCTGTTATGATAGATGGTTCTCATCATCCTTACGAGAAAAATGTTGAGCTTACCGCCCAAGTAGTTGAATATGCCCATAAATATGATGTAACCGTGGAGGGAGAACTTGGTGTCCTTGCCGGCATAGAAGATGATGTGGTAGCTGAAAAATCAACTTATACTAAACCTGAAGAAGTGGAAGATTTCGTAGGTAAGACCGGAGTCGACTCCTTGGCTATTTCAATAGGTACTTCTCACGGGGCAAATAAGTTTAAACCAGAGCAGTGCACAAAAAACGAAGACGGTGTTTTTGTCCCGCCTCCGCTTAAGTTTGACATACTTCAGGAAATAGAAAATATTCTCCCCGGCTTTCCAATAGTTCTTCACGGGTCGTCAAGCGTCCCGATGGATCTGGTAAACATAATCAATAAATACGGCGGCGAAATAAAGGATGCTGTCGGAATTCCCGAAGAACAGCTCAGAAAAGCTGCATCCTCGGCCGTATGTAAGATAAATATTGATTCAGACGGCCGTCTTGCAATGACAGCAGCCATAAGAGAAACTCTTGCAGAGCAGCCATCGGTTTTCGACCCCAGGAAATATCTTGGACCTGCCCGTGAAGCGCTTAAAGAGCTCTATAAGCACAAAATAATAAACGTTCTGGGTTCTGAAAATAAAGGCTGATACTTTAAACAAATAAAGAAAGCTGTTGGGGAGTGTGGAGCTCTCCGCATAGTACGGATTCAACATCCGGAACACTTTTGAGCATATTCTTTGCGATATCCGTAGCGATATCCATTGAGTCTCCATCTACCTTATTTAATATAACAGTTGTGCGTGTTGCTGGAGGCCTTCCTTTGAGAAGCCCGCCCGGGTTTTTCAATATATTTACAAGATCGGCCGGTTCAATAACCGAATCAAGTTTTTTTCTTAATACTCTGCATACCATTCTAGGGCGGTGAACATTGTCAATATTTATTCTTTTTCCAATTATATCTACACCTATTACAGGAACAAAAAGAGTGGTGCATAATGGAATGCGGGGCTCATAACTGCTGTGAGCTTTAAGTGATTTTTTTTCTGCGCTGTCAGATTCAACCAGCATATAATCAAATTTAATTTCCCTGTTTATCTGCGAAACCAGCCGCGGATGTATTCCTTTAATTTTATCTCCTCTTACCCGCCTTTTTGCACAAAATACGGGGTTCCCATCAATAAGGCATTCTATTTTTTTTACGATTTCCGTGGTAAGTTCCCTGTGTATGCGTATAAGTTTGAAATCAATCTCTTCAACTTGTGTGGTAGTTGTAAGCAAAACCTTTTTTTTGTGACCGGAGAGCTCGTTTGCCATCCTGATCATGGCGCTTGTTTTTCCGCCTCCTCCGACAAAAGATACCACATCGCGTTTTGGGTTTAGCTTAAGGGCGCCGCATAAAAAATCAAAATACTTTTTTTTCAATTTGGTCTCTTGCTCTCGTGCAACTTCAAAATTTTTTTATTCATCATTAAGTATGCGGAAAAGAATAGCTTCGAGAACGCCCCCTCCGATAGCTCTAGCCTTATCGGATACAGTATTTATATAATCCTTTCTTCCGCGTGGGTCAATATCTGCGATTTTAGATTCTTTTTTTACATGCATACCCTCCGAAATAAGTCCGCGTATTATACCGCTTAATCCTGCACGGACTTCAGTCCTGTTTACCCAACCTATAAGCTCATTTTCCTTAACCCGTTCTCCTATTCTTTTAAGAGACCTGAATCTACCTTCATCCGGGGCGATGAGTATTCTCTTTTCTGTAAATCCCTCAATGTTTTCGGGAGAGGGTAAGTAGGGATTTGATTCTCCTTTGTATATAACCCTGCCTAGAGTATGTCCCGTATTTATTTCGATAAGACAGTCAATATTATCCGGAGCCTTAAAACCAGGTCCCAGTCCTATTGTAAATGGTGCATCGCCTTTTGATGTAGTGCGCGTATCTGCAGCTTTGAGTGTTGCATCTACCAGAACATACGGTTTAAAATCGGAAAGAATCTGGCTGTCTTCAGTAGTAAATACCGGTATAAAATCATCTTTAAAATTAGGAGAGTCACTGATTCGTTTTGCTTTAACACCGTCAACAGTTATCAAACCTTCGGTTATGGCACTCGAAAAAGAAACCTGCCTCCTTATAGTTAGAGGCGAAGGAAGGTCAACTACGGCAACCTTCAGTCCCGACCTGAAGAGTTTCCAGGCTACACCGCTTCCCAGGTCTCCACCTCCTTTTACAAGAACTGTCAAATCTCTGATATCCATATTCAAAAACATTTCCCTTCTTTTTCCCTGCGGCAAGGGGTATCTTCGCACCTGTAGCAGACTTCATTAACAAGTTTTTTCCCGGCAAGATAATCACCAATATTTCTTAGAGTTGTATCGGCTATGTTCTGCATGGCTTCCCTGGTGAAGAAACCCTGATGGGATGTAATGAGGACATTTGGAAAAGTGAGAAGCCTCAAAAGCATATCGTCGCTTATAATTTGATTTGAGAAATCCTCGAAAAAATATTCACTCTCTTCTTCGTACACATCCAGCCCCGCTGATCCGATTCTTTTTTCTTTAAGGGCGTCAATAAGCGCTTTGGTGTCTATAAGTTTTCCCCTGCCGGTATTTATTATCATTACATCGGGCTTCATTTTAGATATACTTTCAGCATTTATAATTTGAAATGTCTGTCTGTTTAACGGGCAATGAAGAGAAATGATATCACTTTTTTTAAATAATTCATCAAGGCTAGCATACTTTACCCCCGTTTCTCCTGCAAAAACGGAATCGGGGTGCGGATCGAATGCAATTAGTTCCATACCGAATCCTTTAAGTATTTCTATCATGATTTTTCCAATTTTTCCTGTACCAATAATTCCTGCCGTCTTTTTATACAGATCAAACCCCATAAGGCCGTTAATATTAAAGTTTCTGTCCTTTGTCCTGTAAGAAGCTCTGTGTGTCTTGCGGTTTAGGGATAGTATAAGAGCTGCAGCATGTTCTGCCACCGCATGAGGAGAATATTCGGGGACCCTGACAATATGAATATTTCCATAAGCGGCTTTCAGGTCAACATTATTGTAGCCGGCACTTCTTAAAGCAATGAGTCCTATCTTATATTGACTTAATTTTTCTATTACTTTACTGTCTACAGAATCATTTACAAAAGCACAGACGGCGTTGTGTCCGCGGCTTAGAATTGCCGTATCAGCAGTAAGGTGCTCCCGGAAGTAACTTATAGAATAATTAAAACCAAGATTTTTATTCAGGGTATCAAAAACTTCTATATCGTAGGGTTTAGTGTCGTAGAAAGCTATTTTTTTCTTCATTATTACCTCGCTATATTTATAGTAAAACAGTCATGATTAAGTCAAATACCTTAAAAAAGTTATCGAACTACCGAACCCTCGAGGTGTTTTAGTTTTGTTTTTTATTTGACTTTGTATGTCAGTCTGTGATAGAAAATAAAAGATATGAAAATCTACG
>PWOI01000111.1 GCA_003557485.1 Elusimicrobiota bacterium
TTATGCGTTGACGTCCGTACTTTAACCTGACCGTATCAATGGAGGTTGCGCTTCGGATACCCCCGGCGGTGCTGGTAAGAAAAACCTCATCAGCAGTGTACAGATCCTCTTTGGTTATAACCCCGGTTTTACAATCAATACCGCAGGATTCAGCTATGTGAATGACAGTTTTTTTTGTTATACCATCTATGGCGCCGGGGCAGTCCGGGGTTATAAGGCGGTTGTTTTTAACAATAAAAATGTTTGCGGCGCTTGCTTCTGAAATATTACTGTTATCATTCAGGAGAACCGCTTCACCGGCGCCAAGGCTCAAGGCTTCTGTTCTTGCCAGCAGGTTAATCAGATACTTTCCTGAAACTTTTGCACCAAGCAGAGTCTGGGGTGGATTGTTGGCGTAATTCTCGGAAACAATCAGTTTTTTCGGGGTTTTCATGGAGATAAAATAGGCGCTGCTGTTAAACCTGCGCCCCATCAGGGCAAACCCGGCTTTTTTTGAGCTAACTTTCAACTCCCTGTAGCTCCCCCTGCTGAAAATAATGGGGCGTATATAGTAGTTACCTTTTTTCTGGGTCCTGATAAAGCCTTTTACATCAGCACAGGCTTTTTCTTCCGTGATCGGAGCTTTCAGTCCCAGCTTCTCAGCGGAAATAAAAAGCCTTTTTATATGATCCTTCAGACGGAAAACTGTCCCGGTACTTCCGCTTCTGATATAAAGAATTCCTTCAAAGGCGCAGAGTCCGTACTGAAAAGCCTGCCCGGAAAGAATCTTGCCTGCTCCGTTATTGTCCGAAAATTCCGGGTTTAGATATATTTGCTTATAGTTTTTTTTCATCTTTCTTTTGTTTAAGTAAACGTTTTTTTTCCTTTATAATATTGGCATAACAGAAGGGGAGGACTCTGCCGTCCATATAGTAACCGGTATTACACCTGTCTATTTCATACATATTAATATCCGTTTCATCAGGCCAGGACCTTACACCGATTTTAAGCATGGTTTCATTGTGGGCCCAGGGCTTCGTATCAATCCGGAAAAGTATTTTTCTTGCGGCATTGTATAGAAAGTATATTTCACGGGGTCTTAAGAGACCGGAGAGTCCGCCCGAAAAAGGGAAAGGCGGCGCTCCCGGCCGGCTCTCAAGAGATCTTATGTAAAAATCAAAGAAACAGCTCCGGATAGGAAAGATGTTAAACGGGGATAAACAGTTTATTGTTTTTTTGAATTTGCGGGTTCTTTCAAGGGCACTTTTTGTGATACCGTTATGACGGCACAGGATGTTCAGAATTTCCGCTACGCTGTATTTGCGGTTTGCGGCAAACCGCCCAAGCGGAGCTGCTGAGCGTATGCGGAGTTCTTTTATGAACCTTTTATGCTGAAAGGCATAGTCAATCAGTCCGTTGATTTCTTTTTCATTTACGCCCGGAACCAGAAGCACCGATAGAATAATCCGATAGTTCAGGCGCATAAGGTTATTCAACGCAGCCAGTTTCTTATCCAGTAAGGCTTTGCCGTTTATTTTTTTATAAGTATCATCCGAGAATCCGTTTAATGAGAATGAAACATATCTTAAGCCGTTTTGTTTAAGTTTCAGGGCATAATGGTAATTTGCCAGTAGGATGCCGTTCGTTATAAGGAATACCGTATTATTTTGAGAAAACATATTGATTATCTCCGGCAAATCCGGCCTTAAGGTCGGCTCTCCACCGCAAATGGAAATTATTATTCCCTGAAATTCCTTTGAGATTTGTTCCAGGTTATCTAAGGGGATGTCCTTGGCACTGCCTGGAACCCGGTAGCATATTTTGCAGTCAAGGTTGCATTTAGTAGTGATATCCAGCATCACCTTATCGTATCTGGCGTGTTTGTTTCTAAGAGTCATATAAAAACTTCAAACTCCGAAGAGTTCTGTTTGATTTAATCGAAAAATACTTCCCAGGCAGCAATGCCTCATTCTCATTTCTTTTATTTGGCCCGGGGTTCATTATGAATGATAGCTCTGCCGGATCCCGGTATTTTTATACCGGATTAGCAGCTTATCCGTCTCTCCGGACAGGCTGTTTCCCGATAAAGTGTGGTTAAAGATAATCTGGCGGACACAGGCGGAGTATGTCTGGGCGCTTTCTGGAATAAAATCTGAGTACAGGTTGCAGGAATTAAGCATATCAAAGTCAAGGTTTTCCGCGGTTTGAAAGGTCCCAATGATAATACTTGTAAGCGGAGTATCCTTCAAAAATGAAATTCCTGTCTTTTTAAGCAGCATCATCTTGATGAAACTGAGCGCCAGTTTCCTGAAATTTCTGTTTCCGCAGAAACTTGCGGAGAACTCCGCCAGGAGAAGAGAAAGGCTATAGTACCGGAGCAGGTAAGTGCCCGGTTTTCGATTTTGGAGGCCGGCGACGCTGTTTAAAAGGCGGTTTATTTTCCTGATATTAAGAATTTTAGATAATGGAATAGGCCGGGGATTGTCCCACAGCACATAGCATCTCAACTCGCAGAGTGGCTGCATGATATGGGTTATCTTTTTACTTATTCTTGAAAGCAGGTAGTGAAAGAGATACGCAAACTCTGTACAACTCAGAAAATCTTCAGTCTCAATACCTGTCTGAGCAGAGATTTCCCTCAGTATTTCTGAAGAGGTTACCGGGTTATGCGGCGGCCGTCTTCCCGTTTCCCATACGGGGTTAAAGTTTATGATTCGGGCGAAACTGTATCTCCGGGTAAGATGGATTAAGTCCGAGATTTCGCAGAAATTTTTTTCTTTTGTGAGCATAACAAAGAGATATACAGGTATTTTATGCTTACTCATATTTTCAATTACTTTAGTTTTTACTTCGGCCATAGGTTCCCCCCTCAGAAACTCATAGGTTCTGTCTTTCAGGGAGTCAAACTGTAAAATAATAAAGTCAACTCCTGCTTTTTTTAACGCAGAAACGTATGAATAATCCTGCAGCTTTTTCCCGTTTGTAAAGAGGCCCACTGTATATTTTCTGCTTTTTAACCGTTTAATTAAAGAAAGAAGATGAGTGGAGGTTGTGGGCTCCCCTCCTGATATATATACAAGGCTCCCTTCATAATCGGACAGGAAGGAGTCAATTTCTTTTGGGGTCAGTTCCCTCGCCTCTGTCTCATTTGCATGTGCAAAACAGAAAGGACAACTCATATTGCAATCGGTGGTAAGGTTAATTACCAGCCCAGGGTTCTGCAGTGTTGGCAGCTTGCGAAAACCTGTTAGCCTGGTATAGATATCTTTCTTATCCCAGATGTGTTTGTGCCTGAAGTCTCCGTGCTCCGCGCATTTTTTTTCTATGAATACATCTCCCTGTTCAATTGTTTTGGCGCTGATTACCTTAAGGCAAACGGGACATACACTCAGAGTATTTTTCAGTGTAACCATATTAGTAAAAGCATTTTTTATATTAGGAGTCCTCTATGCCATAAGAAATAATTTTTTCTTGCCACCCGGCTTGGTTGTTGTTCTTAAATATGCATTGCCTAAATATTTTTTAGCCATTTTCAGTATTTTGCGGAAAAATTTTTTCCGAAATGCAATTGAGTTAGATAAGGCATTGCTTTATTTAATGATTATCCCTTCTATAGCCGATAGAAATATACTGCCAGTAAAGTGCCAAAAACAATATTGTAGTACCTCAACCTGTTTCTGATTGCGGGGAGAGGGTTGTGCCTGTGAAGCAAGAGGATTATTATAAAAGCATAAATAGCTGTAAATAATGAGAACAGGATATTAAGTTCCCCTGATGCGCTAATCAGCACTGAGTATAAGGCCCATAGCAGAACGGTGATGGCTGAGAGTCTTTTTGATGAAATATCGCTGTAGGGCCAGTATCGGTCCAGAGATTTATGAGAGGCCATATGGATTATTTGAAAGGGAATGATTCCCAGCCAGATGTAAAGAGATATAATTATGAAAGAGCTCTGAACGGATTTGTTTATCACCCAGCCTATAGCAAATAGTAGTGTAAATCCTGTAGAGTTTAATATTAAATTGAA
>PWOI01000026.1 GCA_003557485.1 Elusimicrobiota bacterium
CCACAGGCTGCAAGCATACCTACTGCAAATACACCGGATAGTACGGATAGGGATAGTGATTTTTTCATAATAAAATTCCTCCTAGATTATAATGCAGCTTCTATCTTGTTTACTATTAAGAAGCTGTTTCGCATAGTAGTTTTATATCACTTTCAGGCCCAGTTTAAACATACCTGATTTTTATTTGATATTTTTACATATTTTATAGAGAAATCTAAAAAGATGTTACATAATTCGGGGAGCAGAACGGTGGAGGAAATGGGAAGCTTTTTCTGTGGAAGAGCGTATTTCATGAAAAAAGAGCCTGCCGCTGCCGGCAGACTCTGAAAATCAGGGCACGTGCAAATGTTTTCTTTATGGAAGGAGTTTCAAAATTCACAGGAGGATAAAAAGAAGGCGCAGGTGCCCTTATAGCAGCACCGCGTTTTCACAGTGCCTTAGTGGATACATGCTATAAAGACTGTGGTTTAGCGAAAGGAAGGACGTTTGAACCTGGGCAGGAAGGCAGCTTCTGTCTCAAGCTTAATTCCTGATCGATATTATATAAGGATTCAGCAAGGATTTTAGCGAGTGTCATTACAACGGAAAGACGGGTGTTCTGCAGAACAGCCAGTTCCATAAATCCGGAGACGTTTACAATGCCTGTGAGATGAGCTTCGCCGACAGGGGAAAGTGTGCGGTTTAAAGCGGAACCGGGGAACAAAGGCCCTTCACCAAATACGATTGTTCCAACATTTTTACGCAGGCCAAGTCCCGCATCTACTGCCAGGACGAAAGCGTTCGGATGAACATGTTCGATTTCCCGGCAGACCTTTTCTATATTTTTTGCGTGCACCGGTTCGTGAAGAGTTCCGTAAACTTCGATAAAGTCAGGTTTTTTTTCTTTCAGAAGAGTTCCGGCGAGCGGACCGAGAGAATCACCCGTAGAGCGGTCAGTTCCAATGCAGATCACAATAAGAGAAGATATGTTCTCTTTCAGCTGTTCAGTCATAACGGTGGTTAGTTCCTGTACAGAAACGGGGGAATCAGCACATATGCGGACAGGGCTGCCGTACGTTTTCATAATTAATGAATACCTCCGTTCGTTAAAAAGGGTTAAGTTACGTTCATTATAACGCACATTATTCAAAAAGCAACATAAAAAATCAAAAATTTTACAATTGTAAACAATTTAATGGTCTGCTCGTTTTAAAGTCTTAAAACGGTGGGGAGACGGCTTATGCAAAACTTTATTCGTTGTTGATTACTGAAAAAATTTCACCGCAAGCCGGCAGAGTATAAAGAGGAGATATTACTTTGCCTTTAGCTATGTTAAAGTTCGCTGTTAACGACTGAAGAAACACTTCGCTTCCAACCGGCCTGCCGTGGAGGAGATTTTCGGGTAGGCTGCGCCCTGCGGGATCTTTCGATCTCCTTCTTCCACGGGCCGGTTTCCGCTTCGTTTTTTCATAGAAAAGAAACGTTCTACTTTTTATAAACGCTGCTCTTTTTTATAAAAACGAGGCCCAGGCGATTTTTCGAGACGCCTGCGGAAAAAGAAAGCGGGAAGATCCTCCCGGACGGAAGGGACAGCCGCAGGCTTTCTCCGAGGCAAGCGAAGAAAAAAGAAGCCGGAGGCAACCTTCAGAAACAACACAGAGCTTTAACAGAGCCTTGCCTTTAAAAGTGCAGGGCCAGGTGCTCTCATACCGATAGCGGATCTACGAAAAGAGTAAAAAAATCACGGGAAAAATATTTCGGCTGAAAATCTGCACGCTGATGACAGAAGTAATAATACCGGATAATTTTTATAATATTCTGTTAAAAAAAACTCCTGGGTATGTTATAATGAACAATATACAAGAAAATTATATTATTGGAGGGATCAGCGATGCAGGATAAGCACTCATCACCCGCCAGCGGCTCCGGACTTTCCCAAAACACAGCGGCAGCTCTCAGCTACGTCCTTGGCTTTATTACCGGACTGATTTTCTTGTTTCTGGAAAAAGATAATAAATTCATCCGTTATCACGCGATGCAGTCGATCGTAATTTCTGTTTCTCTTATTATACTGAATACAGTGCTTGGGTTTATACCTTTTATCGGATGGTTTTTCAATCTCATTCTTGCACCTGTTGGACTGGTGATTTGGATCATTTGTATTGTAAAAGCTTATCAGGGTGAATGGTTCGAATTCCCGATAGCCGGTCCATTTTCGAAGGAACAGGTTGAAAAAATGTCCTGATTTCTCCTCCGAAGACTGGGGAAATATAATTTATCAGTGGATCTTAAATGAATAAATCAATCAAAAAGCTTTTCCAGGGATACAGGGAAAGCTTTTTTAAATTGGCTGTGTTAAAGTCTGTTGCTGTAAATGTAGGAACCAGAGCCAGGGCGATTTTCCAAGCTGTCTGCGGAAGACGCGAAAATCTTCCCGGACGTAAGGAAAGCCGCCTGCTTTCTCCGCGGCAGGTAAAAGGAGCCGCAGGCCCTCCAAAAACAACCCGGAGCTTTAACAGAGACATGGATGCAGTTAAAAACGGCACCATAAAAAATGAAATATCTAACGCTGTGTAACAAAGGCGGGGACACTCAGAGGATCAGCGCGTTCGAGAATCCATTTTGGCGGACGGTTCTCCCGCCAAAATTAGTCGAGAACAAGCCCTCAGGCAAGTCCCGCCGAGAGTGCAGCGCTATGACCATCTCATAAACGACCTATTTTCAAGTTACCCTTTAAATATAGAGGGTTCCTTATTCAACCTAATTTTCTTCAGTACCGGCTTAAATGCAGATTAATTTTCAACAGACTGAAAAGTGATCTGAAGCACCCTGGGGTTTTGACAATACATAAACCGGATGGTATTATTGTAATTAAATAATGACTGACAGTCAGTCATTATAATTGTGAGTTTTCATCATTAGATACGCAAAGCAGCGCTGTCTTGTGAAATGGCATCGGGGAGGGAACTTTAACCTCTGGCCAGCCGCTTTTCGAGATGGCCTCTTTATAGAAAAAGATCCTCAAGGTTTTTCTATTTGAAATATGATCACTGGAGGAAGATATGCGAACGAAAGAAAATAAATATGACCAGTTATTGAATGCGGCAATGTTGGTAATTAAGGAAACCGGATTTGAAAAAGCATCCGTTTCCCAGTTTGTCCGACGTGCCGGAGTCGCGCAGGGAACATTTTATTTATATTTTTCGTCCAAAAAAGAAATTGTGCCGGCAATTGCGGAAAGAATTTTATCTGAGCAGCTGCTGAGAATCAAAAAACGCGAAAAAGAAGCGGACCATGGAGAAGGACTGCTTCGGCTGCTGATTGAAGAAACATTTGCTGTAACAGAAGAATTTCGTGATTTGATAAGTTTTTGTTACGCAGGAATTTCTCTTTATTACTCCTTTGAACGATGGGACGAAATTTACCGGCCTTACTATGAATGGCTTATGGAGCGGCTGAATAAGCTGCAGGAAAAAGGAGAAGTGACGTCAGGTATGAAAACAGAGTATCTGGCGAATTATACGATCGGACTGATTGAACACGGGGCAGAAGCTCACTACTTGTCCCAGGCTGTGCAGACAGATGAAAACGAAGCGCAGGAGCAGCTGTATTATTTTGTGTCGCGGGCAGTATTACTATGAGGTGAAAAGAATGAATAATGATAAAGAAAAGAACTTATTATGGGTGTCCGTTGCTGCGGCCATCCTTTTTTCGGGGGCAGGAATCGTACTGGGAATATTATTTCAGTCCCAGATGATTTTGTTTGATGGTCTTTATTCCCTGATCAGTGTTGTACTTTCCTACATGTCTCTTCTTGCCGCAGGCTTTATGTCAAAGGCTGACTGGAAGAGGTTTCCTTTCGGGAAGGACAGCGTAGAACCGCTCGTTGTTCTGATTAAATACGCTGTCATTCTTGTACTTGTGGCAGCATCTTTTCTTGCTGCTGCCGCCGCTTTATTTCAGGGCGGAAGAGAAATGCAGG
>PWOI01000042.1 GCA_003557485.1 Elusimicrobiota bacterium
ACGCTGACGATATACGGGACCGATAGGGACACCGTTATCGTGGACGGCGGGACGGTGAGTTATGTTATCGATATTCAGGCCAGCGATTGTCACATCCACAATTTGACGGTGATAAACGGGCTGACCGGGTCCACCGATGGCTTCATCAGGAGCGTCAGTAACCACGGCACGTTGCTGGCGGACGTATATATCGGGGGCGTCGGGTCCGGCGGGAGTCATGTATATGCGACTCGATTGATCACCGTCCGGAGGCTGGAGTCCGTCGGGGCGACGAGGGGCGCGTATATGAGATTCGCCACGGCAGACGGCTCCACAGTGGAGGATTCTGTTGTTTCGGCCGCCCACTCGGTCCAGGATGGCGGTGCATCAATATTTGTCAGGAACAACACCCTGGATGGGATAGTGGTTCTGGTCGGTGCGAGTGGCTGCGTGGTCGAGGGAAACGATATACGGCTCACGGGGGGTACGGCTGTGTGGTTCTATCGCAATTCGCACAACAATATCTTCCGAAATAATACCATCAGGGACAGTACTCGCGGTGTGCATATATCCACCGACACCGCTGACGTTCCTTCCAACAACACCATCTACCACAACAACTTCATCAGTAATACCATCCACGCCGAGGACAGCGGTGTGGACAACGTGTTTGACATGGGCGACCCTGCAACCGGCGGCCAGGGCGGTAATTACTACGATGACTATGCCGGGGCCGACCGTGGGGACGGCATTGGCGATGTGCCCCGCGCCACGGCTGGTACGGCGGGGAGTGCCGATAACTATCCGTTCATGGCGCAGAGAGGCTGGAATACATATCAATGGAAGCGGGTAATACCGATGAGGGAACTGAATAAACTATTGGGAGTGTGAAGAAAATGCCATACGGGAGAAAACAGACGCAGGAGCAGAGAGTCAGGAGAACGCACATCGAGACCGCGATCGGGGCGGTGGCGGCGAGGCGCCACCCCGCGACCACCAACATCACGCCCACGGCGGTGAACCCGAGCGCCTCCGCGCACACCTGGGGCACCATGACCGAGGTCCTGGGCGACGCCACCATCGACGCGCCGGCACTGAGCCACTTCGTGTTGGAGTCCGCCCGGCTGTCCGCCCTGGACACGAGCGAGTCGTACTATTTCGACATAGGGTACGGCGCGACTGACACCGACGCCGAGGCCAACGTCGTGGGCTCGGGGTACGTGGGCGTCGGGACCACCACCCGCGATATCGTCCGGGGGCGGGACTACTGGATGACGCCCGTGGAGCGCGTGACCGGCCGCGACCTCTACATCCGGACCATGTGCAGCAACACCAGCAAGAACGCCAGCGTGGGTCCGCTCGCCTGGAAGGCCGCGTCGCCGAACGAGTGAGCGCGCCCCGACTGATAGGAGGGCCGCGCCATGTACCCCCCACCGTCTCGGTTCGATAGGATAGAGCGAGACATCGAGCAGCTCTATGTCCGGACCGGCGCTATCCAGGAGACCACGGCCAGGATCGACGAGCGTGTGATCGCGCTCCAGTCCATGATGCGACGTGGCGGTCCCGGGTCCTGCGATGTCCAGCGCGTGGCGTATATTGCGTCCGGCGTCTCCGCCGCGGTTGTGACGGCCGCCATAATCTCCATGCGGCTCCTGGGGGTGGGCTGATGATATCGCGAGAGACCCCCTGGACGCCCGTATATGGTCGCGGTCACGCCCTGGCCGGCCCGCTCCGGCTCGATCACGCGCTCATCCTGAGTGCGAGCTCGGACGCGGCCAGGGTCGGGGCCTCGTGCTCCTCCGCGGCAATCGCGCCCGCGGCCGCCATCTCCGTCGGCATACGGATGACATCGGACGATGATGGGATACATGGCTATATCCTGGAGCTGTCCCCCAATGGATCGGCCCGGCTGGTCCGGCTGGTGGACTCCGCCGCGGATGGCTCGGTATCGGCCGGGGCCGATACCGACCGGGCGTTCGCGGCGGGCCAGGAGGTCACGCTGGAGCTCGCGGAGGCTGCGGCCGGTAAATACCGCGCCCGGGTGAACGGCACCGCGATCTCGTGGACCGGCGATGCGGACAACATGGAGATCGACGCCACGGACGACACCATGGGGGTGGACATCTCCGGCTCGATCTACGACGAGGGCGCAATGGGTCTGCACTCGGCCGGCTCGGCCTATTGCTGGGGCATCCTGCACCATACGCTCCGGCCGGGATACAGCGGCCCGGAGAATATTCTCATAGATGATCGTTTTCTGGCCGTCACCCCCGGGGCCATGGCGTTACATCTGGGCCTGGGGACGGGCGGGTTCAGCCCCTCGAGCGATCCCACGCTCCAGGAGTTCATCGCGGCATATCGCGATGCTCAGGCCGAGCTCGCCGCTCATGCCCTCAGGATGTACGGGGGGCCGTACTATGCCGCCGAGACCCGGGACATACATGTGTCTGAGCTCCCGGTCGATATCACCGCGCTTCCCCGGCACGGGTTCTCCGCGGGGGGATGGTCGAGGGCGCCAGGGATCGGGTACGTGCAGCTCACGCACCGGGACGTGATCGCTCTGGTGTCCGCGCAGAGTGTGGCCGCCGACGGCACGCTCTCCGACCTCGACGGCTACGCCGTGGACCTCGACTCCGGGAGGTTGTATCTCCCGTACTCGGCCCGTACCGGCGTCCAGAGCCTGAGGCTATCGTATTGGCACGGCGCGCCCATCGAGGACGGCTCCGACGCCCAGGCCGCACTCGTGAGGTTGGTGGAGTACCAGCTGGAGTTCTTGCGCTCCCGCCGCGCGAATTATGCCCCCGATGACCTCCGGGCCTCGCTGGAGAGGATCAAGGCGTTGCGGGATACCATCATAATCCCGCTGCTGGATCGTCTGCGGGGCGAGAACGGCTGGTCCCTGATCTAATCTAATCGAGGATCAGGTCCCACGCCACGGCCAGGACGTACTGGTTATTTTTCGGGATAGGGGACGCGAGGTCCGCGGTGGCCAGGGTATGCGCCGCGATTGACGCCCCGTTCATGGCCTCGGCCGGCAATACGAGGTACCCCACTATTATTTGGTCGCTCGCATCCGCCGGGCCTGTGACTGAGATATATCGGCGGGATCGCTCCGGGCTGCCCGGCCCGGGATCGCCCGCGCCGGCGGGGTTGCGCTGCCAGCTCCACGTCCCGATATCCTCGCCCACGATGAGCGGATGAAGGTCGCCGGTAGCGTTCTCCCGCCAGGCACCCCACAGGAGCCTGGATATCAGGAGGTTGGGGAAGAGGATGGCCTCCACCACGGTGCTCCCATCGATGGCCGGGTGCCACCGGGGCGCGACCATGATCCGGCTCTGACCCACGCCCGACATCGCGCCCTCGAGGCGGTATCCAGACCGGAGCCGCAGCGTGTCGATATTCATGGTGCCGGCGTTGAACACCGGCGCGGGGTCCGCGTCGAGGCACTCGGGCGGCACCTGCATGATGAGCCGGACCTTGTTGTCCTCCTGCCACACCACCCCGCCGCCCATATCCACCTCGGCGGCGCCCAGGACCGAGGCAGGCCCGAGCCAGCGGGTATATCCCTCCAGGGCTACGGAGTCGTACACGTCCATGAGCGTGGGTGTGAGCCTGGCGACGTTGCCCGGCCAGCTCCCGGCCGGGTCGGTCGGACCCGGCGGGTCGTAGATACTCCGCTCCATGGTCCCGTGGCCGAGCCTCGCGGCCAATGTCGCCAGCCCCGCGGTGGTCGTAGCGTTATGGTCCCGCTGCCAGGCTGTATCTCGCGATATATCCGCGAGCCAGTCGTTTTTCTGGCTCCGACCCCGGGCCAGGGCGTCATACGAGGCCCGCGCGTGCTCCGGGTATACCATCGCGACCTCAATCTCTCCTCTCAATCCTATCCTGTCCTTCATCTCATTCACCTCACGGCGGGGGCGTACCCCATGTCCGCTGGCGCAGCAGGGAATACACCT
>PWOI01000038.1 GCA_003557485.1 Elusimicrobiota bacterium
CCTGTAGAATAAGAGTTAGAAACTTATTCCTGCAGTTATGTTAAATGCCGGCCATCTGCTGGTCCAGCGTCCGTTGAAGTCAAACATTCCTGCCTTGTAGCCGAAACTGGCTGTTAAACCCAAACCAGTGCTTGTTTCTGTGCCGGAATCCTGTTCCCATGTTATCCCCGTAAATATATCTCCCTTGCGAACAGGCTGCTCCCAACTCCATCTATGCATAAAAAATCCCAAACCGGATGTGGCGTACCAGTATGACTCGTCTCCCGGTTCTCCGAAGCGGTAGCGGACCTGCCCGATTATGGGAATTACACTGTAGCTGGTTGAGTACGTAAAGTCATCACCGCCTATAGTATCGGAGTAGTCCCAGCTGTAAAGAGGGAGGTATCCAATTTCTGCACCATAATCAAGTTCATACTCATCTGCTATTATAAAACTTCCGAAATATGCCCTTGCATTAAAACTTATCCCGCCTGAAGTTTCATTTCTTCCCCATCCTGCATATCCGGTCCACAGTGGGATAACATAACCGGGCGCCAAAGTTATCTCTATTCCGTCCATTCTTGTTCCGGGTTCAAATGCTGATGAGGGAACCGCATAGAGCAGCAGCGCGCATGCAGCAAGTGCTAAAATCCTTTTCATTTACTTACCTCCATTACTAATTACAACAACCCAAGCCTGCTTCTACATAAGACTATATATTAAATTTAGCAGTTATTGTCAATAAACGGCGTCTCTTTTCTATCTCAGAACCGGTAGCCCGCCAGTATTGAAATGACGGAGTTTTTCACGTCAAAGTCTCCGCCGTCATCAAGTGATGTCAGTCCCATATTATACCTTGCGTCAATTGTGAAATTGTTTATCTCAAAACCGCCGCCTATTGTAAGGCCCAGTTCTACGGAACTTATGTCATCCAGGTCTTCATCCCCTGAATCTGAATATGATTCCAGTGGATCTATAACCCCGTCAACTTTTTCTATATACTCAATATCATATTCAAGTCTAGCGCTTACATTAAAGCCGATTGAAGGGCCTGCGTAAAGAATAGGCCTCAATTTTCCTTCTTCGGAAAAAGTTGCCTTGAGCAGAAGCGGGAACTCCAGGTAGGAGAGCTTTTCTACAAATTCCTGTTCAAGATTCTCTTCTATTGTGCTCCCGGCCCAATCATATGTGTCTGTGTATGATAAATCATATTTAGCGCCTTTCTGTGTGTAGAGTATTTCCGGCTGGAAAGAGAGAGTGTCATTTAGAGGTATGTTTATAAAACCTCCTATGGAGAGTCCTACTATAGGTTCCGGTGAGTACTCCGTAGGTTCAAGAGTTAGATCATCTAAGGGAAGGCCCAGCATATCAGCATCGTCTCCTGTTAATGTTGAAATATTGAGTCCGCCTCTGATCCCGAATGTGATCTCATTAGCGCGGGCAGTAAGCGCGGACACCAATATAACCGCAAGTCCTAAAGCAAAAATCTTTTTCATATTTCACCTCCTGCATATTACAACGTCAACTCTATATTTTTATTAACAAACTTGACTAATATTGTCAAATTTATTTAAAAAGACTTGACAATATATGAATATATGATAATATTATCATATATATTAAAAAGTTAAAGGAGGCAGTATGAAAGTAGAAGAAGCTGTGGATATTATGGCCGCTCTGGCCAATCCTGCAAGATTGAGAATTTTTGCAATACTTATTCAGAGAGAATTATGCGTATGTGAAATTGAAAAGGCCCTTGGCATAGAACAGTCAAGGATTTCCCATGCCCTGCGAACTCTGAAACAGGCCGGTCTGATTGGCTGCCGTACGGATGGTAAGTGGAAAATTTATTCGCTCAAAAAAGGGATATCCGGCAATGCCCTTATAAAAGGTCTGGGAAGGGAGCTCTCTGTTCCTAAAAAGGATATTAAAGGGCTCAAGTGCTGTATAGAAGAAGGAGTCAGGAAAAGCTGCCGCAAATGAAAAAAGAAATTTTTAAATTTTCGGTTATAGTTTTCTTTTTTCTTGCTGCTTTCTTCCTGCCTTTCGATAGTTTTACGGCAGCTGGCGCTGTTAGGGAGGCGCTTTTGATGCTTCAGAAGTATGCCAGGCACCATCTTCTCTGGACGCTTGTGCCTTCCTTTTTTATAGCGGGGGCTATAACGGTATTCATCAACAAGCAGGCGGTTATGAAATATTTCGGGGCTGCGGCAAAGAAAATTGTATCGTATCCCGTTGCGGCGGTATCGGGAACCGTTCTTTCTGTATGCTCCTGCACCATACTGCCGATAGTGGCCGGGATATATAAAAGCGGGGCTGGGCTGGGGCCGGCGATTGCGTTTCTGTATGCGGGGCCTGCCATAAACGTGCTGGCGATAATTCTTACAGCGAGAGTCCTGGGGTTTCATATAGGGCTGGCGCGAGCAGCGGGAGCTATATTCTTTTCAATTATTATAGGGCTCATAATGCATGCCCTGTTTATGAAAGAAGAGAAAGAGAGAATGGAAGGCCGCGCCGGCTCCGGCGGTGAAGTTCAGGATGAAAAAAGAAGTGGCCTGAAAAGCGTAATATTTTTCTTTTTTCTTATGGGCATACTGGTTTCGTCAAGCTGGCTTGGTCCCGGACTGGTGCCTTTTACCCTGGTTGCGCTGCTGGTTTTTGTGACGAAAAAATGGTTTGAAAAAGAAGAGATTACCCGGTGGCTTGCATCTACCTGGGGATTTGAAAAACAGATTTTGCCGCTTCTGTTCATAGGGGTTGCAGCCGCGGGGCTGCTACTTGGAAGGCCCGGTTATGAAGGGATAATCCCTTCGTCGTGGATAGAGTCCCTTGTCGGGGGCAATTCCCTGGGCGCGAACCTCTTTGCTTCCGTAGCCGGCGCTTTTATGTATTTTGCAACCATAACCGAGGTTCCCATTCTTGAGGGCCTGATGGGAGCCGGCATGGGAGACGGCCCCGCTCTTGCTCTTCTTCTTGCAGGGCCGGCCCTCAGCCTTCCCAATATGCTTGTTATATCCACTATATTGGGGGTAAAAAAGGCCGTCTCATATATTCTTCTTGTAATATTTATCTCTACTATAGGCGGTTTGTTGTACGGAGTTGTAATCTAATAGTAATGGAGGAAAGAAAAATGAAAATTGAAGTGCTGGGAACTGGGTGTCCCTCATGCAGGAAACTGGAGGAGAATGTGCGTGAAGCTGTAAAAGAAATGGATATAGAGGCCGAAATAGTTAAGGTGGATGATATGAAAAGCATAGCCGCTAGTGGAGTTATGCTGACGCCGGCTCTTATTTTAGACGGAGAAATGAAGCTTTCCGGCGGGGTGCCCTCTAAAGAAAAAATAATGGAAATTTTAAAAGATAATGAATAAGAAGAAAGTTTTGTTCGTATGTATTCATAATAGCGCCAGGAGCCAGATGGCTGAAGCGTTTCTCAATCAGTACGGCGGGCAGTTTTTTGCCGCCGGGAGCGCCGGGATTGAGCCCGGAGAGCTTAACCGCACAGTTGTGGAAGTTATGAGGGAAGCAGGTATTGATATTTCTTCCAATAAAACAAAAAGCGTTATGGATATGTATAAAAAAGGGAGGGAATTTGATTATGTTATAGCTGTATGCGACGCTTCCGCAGCTGAAAGGTGTCCTATTTTTCCCGGAGACGGAAAGAGAATACACTGGCCATTCGAGGATCCTTCCGGGCTTACGGGAAACGATGAGGAAAAACTTGCCGGGACAAGAAAAATACGGGACAGTATAAAAGCCCGTGTCATGCAGTTTATACGAGAGGAAAAAGGTTTGGTCAATGAATAAAAGTAAATATAACATAAGTTTTTTTGAAAAATATTTAACTATATGGGTTATACTTGGAATAATCACTGGAATAGTTATGGGAGCACTTTTTCCGGGCGCCGCTTCATTTTTAGATTCTCTTTCAATAGAGGGGGTAAACCTTCCGA
>PWOI01000004.1 GCA_003557485.1 Elusimicrobiota bacterium
CTCTTCATTACATACCCCCGGCAACAGCGCCGGCCATCTGGAATATGGGAAGATACATAGTTATCACAAAAAACCCTACTACCAGGCCCAGTGATATAATAAGAACCGGCTCAATAAGAGAGCTGAACCCCTCCACATCGGAGTCCACCTCATCTGTAAAATAGTCTGATATTTTCACAAGCATCTCGTCCAGTGAACCTGATTTTTCCCCCACCGATGCCATACTTGCAGTAAGGCGCGGAAATATGTCCACCGAACTCCTCAGCCCGTCCGAAAGGCTGGATCCCTTAACAATACCGGTTTTCATCTTTTCAACCTGTTTCTCAATCTTACTGTTGTTTGTTACTTTAGAAGCTATATCAAGGGCTCCAACCACGTCAATCCCGCTTTTAAGAAGAGTTGCCAGCGTATGGAAAAACCGGGCAAGCATTATTTTTTTAATTATAGGCCCGAAGAGAGGCAACTGCAGAAGGAAGGAGTCTATGTATAATTTGCCCTTATCTGATTTATAGAAGGCAATTAAAGCAACAACAGCCAGAACAAGGGCTATTAAAACAAAAGGCACGTTTCTTACCATAAACTCGCTTACGGCAATTGTAATGCGTGTCGGAAGCGGCATAGCAGCGCCAACTGAATCAAACAAGTTTTTAAACTGCGGGACAAGAAAAAAAACCAGCCCGGCTATTATTAAAGCAAAAAACCCCGCAACAAAAGCCGGATACATACTGGCTGAACGCAGCTGGCCTTTCAGTTTAATTTTTTTCTCAAGGTAGACCGAGAGGTCGGCAGTAACCGTGGATAATTTTCCGCTCTCCTCTCCCGCCGCTACCATACTGACAAACATTCCGCTGAAAACAGAACCGTGACGGGAAAAAGCTTTTGAAAGTGAACTTCCCCCCCGCACATCTTCAAGAGACTTTGCAAGAACTTTGCCCAGCGCAGGGTTGTCAACAGAATGGGAGAGGTCTTCTAATGCTTCCGCAACGCTTACTCCCGCGCCAATCATAGTTGAAAACTGGCGGCAGAACACAGCGACATCCTTATCTTTTATACGTGACCCGAAAAGAGAGGCCTGTTTTTTGCGGGACTTCTTCCTTTTTCCTTTCTCCGGTTCAATGCTGACTGCAATCAGGTTTTCCCCGGCAAGGGAAGATGCCGCATCTTTTTCCGAAACGGCTTCCCTTACTCCCGTTACTATCTTACCGCTACTGTCCCTGGCTTTGTAAATAAATTTAGTCATTATAAAGGTCTCCTCATATTAATAAATCAGTACTTTTCAAGCATTTTTGTCAGTTCTTTTATTCGTGAAGTTCTTGAAACAGCAGTTTCCTTTGTTATTTTACCCTCACCCACAAGATCGCACAATGACTGATTCATTGTTTTCATCCCATACTGATTGCCTATCTGTATATGTGAATAAACACTTTCAGTTTTATTCTCACGTATAATGTTTTTTATTGCATCTGTAGCCACAAGTATTTCCGTAGCAATTGTTCTGCCGGGAGAGTCTTTCATCGGTAGCAGCTTCTGGTTAATTTCACCTATAAGCCCGGAGGAAAGCTGAATGGCAATCTGCTGCTGGTACTGGGGCGGAAAAACATTAATCATGCGCTGGAGCGATTCTGATGTCTCACCCGTATGTAGCGAGGAAAGTATCAAATGCCCGGTTTCAGCCATACTTATAGCCGAGTCAATAGTTTCCACATCCCGCATTTCACCGATAAGAACAACATCCGGATCCTCCCTGAGGCCGTATTTCAAAGCATCGGCAAAACTCAGGGTATCTACATCCAGTTCTCTCTGGTGCACAAGGCTGCTCACATTTTTGTGAATATACTCTATGGGATCCTCTATAGTGATTATATGGCAGCGCCTGGACCGGTTTATATAATCAATCATTGCCGCAAGAGATGTTGTTTTTCCGCTGCCGGTTGGACCCGAAACCAGTACAAGCCCGTTTTGGCGGTCACAGAATGCTTTGACTATTTCTACGGGAAGCCCCAAATCCTCCATGGAAGGGACAGTTTCACTTACCGCCCGTACTGCTGCCGCAATTGTGCTGCGCTGCCTGTATATATTTGCCCGAAACCGGCCGACTTCCTCATCCGCAAACGAAAAATCAACAACTTTCCGGCTGCGAAATTTTTCAAGCTGAACCCGGGACATAATACTGTGAAGCATTTTTTTACACTCTTCCTCTTCAAGAGGAGGGAAAGAAAGAGGAGATAAATCTCCGTCAATCCTTATATAGGGAGGGCTTCCTACAGAAAGATGCAGG
The DNA here is from genome assembly GCA_003557485.1 of Elusimicrobiota bacterium. GTDB lineage: Bacteria > CG03 > SLGR01 > SLGR01 > PWQF01 > PWMP01. Next base: position 2,279 of record PWOI01000004.1, read on the forward strand.
TCCGATGCCTTTTTCTGGCTCATCAGAATAAGAAGTTCCTTGAGATAGTTGTCTATTTTATTAGCTTCCACTTATGGTTCCTTATCTGCCTGTCAGATACCAAGCATCCTGCGTTCAAAAAAATTAATCTCCTCAAGGAGGATAAGAGCATCCAGATTATATTCATCAAGCATTAAAGCTGACAGCACCTTGTTTTTAGCTGTACTGTAGCGGCGGCTGGTAAACTCTTTTTCCGCCTCACGCAAAAGACGGCGGGAACGCCGCTTACTGTTAACCATCTTAATCTGTATCTGAGACTGGGCTATCAGAGTATCTATCCTGTCTGGCGCAATATCCCTAACCCTTTGAAAACCTCTTATTGCCGCAGTATAGTTTCCGTCAAGATACCTGAGAACTGCCCGGCGAAAAATTGCTTCCTCCCGGGTGCCTGAAAACCCTATTATCAGAGAAAGGCGTTCCAAGGAAGAATCGTATATATACTTAGCCATGTGGTGGTCGGGAGAAAGTTCCATAACCTTCGCAGCCAGACTAGCCGCATTGACATAATCACCGTTTGAATAGTCAAGCTGCGCCCTAGAAAAAAGCCGGTCAATAAAATCTATCCATACATTCATAACTGTAGCGCGTATCATCCTTATGTCTTCAGCAAGAAGGACTGCCCTTTCAAGAAGCTTAACAACTGAATAATAACTTATCTCTTTACGGCGCTGTGAATGCAAATTGAGCGTATCATTGTAAATCTCAATAAATCCAAAACTCTGGGAAATTTCGGAGGGCAACGCAGTAACATTGTATTTTTCATGGAGCCCCGTTTCCATTAAATCCAGAAAAACATCATCAACTTTGTCTGTTTTATCAAGAAAATAAAAGGCAAAAGCTTTCATAAAAAAAGATTTATACCTTGTCTGTTCCGGAGTCCCCGTGTAATTTATGAGTATTTCCAGTTTCTCAACGGCACTTTCCATTTCATAATTATCAATATCCATCGAGGCATTAGTGAAAAGAACTTCCGGGGTTTCTTCAATAGATTCTATAGGGCTATGCGAATCCCTAATTATTTCCCTCTGGAGAACAATCCTGGGATGTTTTTCATATTCAAAGACCGGGTCCAGAGCAGTTTCCGCCATTCCGTACCTGCGCGCCATATAAAACCTAAAGGACTTCTCCATATTATCCTGAATATCATTATAAATATCAACCAGTTTCTTTTTTTCACTATTAACCTCTTCAGCCGCTTCTTTGAGCAAAAGACTGTCCGAGGAAAGTTTTTTCATCTCTTCCACTTTGCCTAGAGCGGAGTCTATCTCGTTTAAACTAAGCATTATCCTGATGTCGGCGATCCCCTCTTCAATCTTCCTGTCAATACTCTCTATTTCACTAAGAACATCCCGCGCTTCGGAGAATTCGGGATATTGCTGAAGAACTTCCTGAACAGTTTCTTTTGCGCTGGCTGTTCTGCCCCTGTTAATATCTCTCACAGCTCTTCTCAGGCTTCTCTCTGCAGATGATGGGACTTCCTGCTGCTGGTTGTCAATTTCCCTGACCTCATGAGGAACTGCATACCCGAAACCAAAAAGAAAGACCATCAACGCTAAAGATATAACCCTCAATTTATTTTTTTTCATCTTA
>PWOI01000015.1 GCA_003557485.1 Elusimicrobiota bacterium
ATTTTTACGGCTGCGAAAACCTGGATATCACGGCAGAGGATATTCCCGACCTTAGCGGGACCACTTCAATGGCAAGCGCTTTCAGAGGCAGCGGTATTTCAACGGTTCCGAATATGAATAACTGGGATACCGGAAGTGTAACCAATATGTCTGATATGTTTTGGAATGCATCAGTCTTTAACCAGGATATAGGCGACTGGAAAGTAGGCTCTGTTACTAATATGAGCAATATGTTCCGCGGTGCAGCCGCATTTGACCGGGATATAGGCAGCTGGGATGTAGGCAGCGTGACGAATATGAGTGGTATGTTTAATAGCGCAACTGAATTCAACCGAGATATAGGCGACTGGGATGTGGGCAGCGTGACGAGAATGGATTATATGTTTCATTTTGCGTCTGATTTCAACAGGGATATAGGCGACTGGGAAGTGGGAAGTGTTACTAATATGAAAAGTATGTTTCGCGGTGCAACCTCATTTGACCGGGATATAGGCGGCTGGGATGTGGGGAGCGTGACTGATATGTCCTGGATGTTTGGTTGGATCGGATCACTCTTTAATCAGGACATAAGCAGTTGGGATGTGAAAAGTGTAACCGATATGTCTGGTATGTTCCATAATGCATCATTTTTCAACCAGGATATAGGCGGCTGGCAAGTTGGCGGTGTGACTAATATGAACAGTATGTTCTCCGGGGCAAGCGCATTCAACCAGGATATAGGCAGTTGGGATGTGGGTAATGTTACAAGTATGACAAATATGTTTTTAGATTCTTCCTTCTCCAGAAACAATTATGATAGACTCCTGATGGGATGGTCAGAATTGCCCCTGCAGAGTACCGTTACATTCCACGCTGGAGCAGCTAAATATTCATTTTCTGCTGCTGCTGCCCGGCAGAGACTTATTGATGATTTCAACTGGACAATAACCGACGGGGGCCCGGGCGAAAATATTATAAGCGGCCGGATTACCGATTATAACGGCGAGGCTGTGGAAGGCGTTGCAGTGGATATTACCGGCGCCACTACTACGGTCAACGATGCGGCCGGGTATTACAGTATAACCTTTACCACGGATACGTATATTATAACTCCTTCTAAAGATAACTGGGCTTTTATTCCCGGATCTATCGAGGTTCCTTTTGGGGGAAGCCTGACAGGCAATGATTTCATTGCTTATCCCAGAAGCACGGGTGCCGTTGTAACGGGAGCAGCCCATACAGTTTCAATAGAGCCCAACAGCGGCAGAATGGACGCAGAGTTCCCGTCGGGTTCTTTCTCCGAGGACGTACTTATTACTTTTACGGTGCCTTCCTCTCTTCCTGAAGTCCCTTCTGACCAGACTGATCTGGAGGGTCTCAACCGTCCGGTTTTCTTTGAGATAACAAACAGTAAGGCCCTTCAGCCCCGCAAGCCCGTAAAAGTAACTGTGCGCTACAGGGATTCCGAAGCTGACGGGATGAATGAGAACTTTTTTATAGCAGCACGGTACGATGAGGATAGAGGCGGCTGGGTTCCGGTGGAGTCTGTTGCCTATCCTTCGCAGAATAAGGTTGTATGTTATATTGACAACCTCTCTATTTTCCAGCTGCTTCAGATTACGCCCCAGAGCGACCTTTCAGGCGCCAGGGTCTATCCCAACCCGTTTTATGCCCGCAGGCACGTCGGGGTTACTTTCGGTATGCTTACTGCCGGAGCAGACGTGAAAATTTATACTATAAGCGGCGACCTGGTAAGGGAGTTAACTGATTCTGATTTTGATGGAAGAGTTAGCTGGGATACAAAAAATGATTCCGGGGATTACGTTGCAAGCGGGGTTTACCTTTGCCTTGTCAAAGACGGAAGCGATACAGAGGTGCTGAGGCTTATAATTGTAAGATAATGAAAAAGTTTAATTCTATAATATTAATAATTCTTTTAACTTCGCCTGCTCTTTACGGAGCCGGCACGACCGCGGCCGATTTTCTTAATATAAATCTGGGGGCCCGTTCCACTGCTATGGGCGACTCTTTTGCGGGAGTCGGAGGGGACATTTATTCAATATATCATAACCCCGCCGGCCTTACCGGAATTAATATGATGCAGGGGTCTTTTATGCATATGTCCTGGCTCGGGCAGGCTTCATATACAAGCGCTCTTTTTGCCTATCCCCAAAAAGAGTGGACAGCCGGTGTTATGATCAATTACCTGGGCGTAAGGTCGGTTACCGGGCTGGATGAGTACGGGTTCAAAACCGGGGATGAGCATAACCCTTATGATTTAATGTTTACCGGCTCGTTTGCAATGATTCCCCTTGATAGGCTTTCTGCCGGGTTAAACCTGAAAATCATAAACAGCAAACTTACCGAAGATGTCTCCGGCAGCGCGTTTGCGGCCGATATAGGCGGCCAGTACGAGCTTATGGAAGGGGATTTAAATGTAGGGCTTGCTTTAAGAAACATCGGCACCCGGATAGAACTGGGAAGCAGCCACTCTCTTCCTTTTAAAGTTTCCGCCGGCGGGGCTTATTATGTAGCAAAAGATATTCTTGCGGCCGCTGAAATTTCTATGAGTAAAGCAAAGACAGAAGTTTCGGGCGGGGGAGAATACAGAAGGGATTTGGGACCAGTAAACTCCTCTCTGCGGCTTGGATATTCTTCCGGTGACAGCCAGATGGGCTCAATAGCAGGCTTAAGGTGCGGTATAGGCGTTGAGTGGAATGAGTTCTCTTTTGATTATGCCTGGCGTCCCGGCGGAGATTTAGGCCATAGCCATCTTTTTTCGTTAACGTACAAGTTCGGTCAACCCCTTGCAGTAAGAGAAGAGATGCCCTTTGAAGAGTTCCCTTCCGAAGAAATCGGTTACAGAAGAACCATTAACAGTTTTGTTGCCGGGAAAGTTTTAGATAAAGATGGCAATGAGATTCCGGATGTTACTGTCAGGGTTGACAGGGGGGGAGAGGAAGTAGCAAGATTATTCACTGACAGAAATGGTAATTACCAGAGCCAGCCAATGGAGCCGGGAATTTATGAACTTAAGGTTTGGGAGAAAGGGTATCTTTACCATACGGTAGAGATAGAGATTCTTGAAACCTCTCCGGTAAGAATGGATTTTACACTTACAAAAGAACTTGATCAATAAAACCCTCTTCCGGTATATTTTCTTCCTTAATAACTTTTAATTATTTCTGCAGCTGGCAGTTGAATGGCAGAAGTTTTTTTGGTAAAAATGCAGTTGTGGAATTCAGGTCACATTCATTAAGTATAGTTGGAAGATGAAATTAAGGTGCCGCTTATGCAGTTCGGCTGCCCGGTTTTATACTACTTTTAGGGGCCGGGATTATTACATATGCCGGGAATGTCTTAGTGTTTTTATGGATCCGGCTTATTTTCTGACTCCGGAAGAAGAAAAGAGACGCTACCGGGAGCATAAGAATAACCCCCTGGACCCCGGCTACCGGAAATTTGTCCTTCCTGCGGTAAATAAGATAAAAGAAAATTTCACTTTTTTTCACAGGGGTCTGGATTACGGCTGCGGGACCGGTTCAGCCCTTTCCCGTATGTTGCGGGAATCTGGGTACAAAATTTTTGAATACGACCCTTTTTTCTTTCCCGGGGAAGAGCTTCTTAATGAGAAATATGATTATATTGCCTGTACGGAGGTAATAGAACATTTTCAAAGTCCGGCCCGGGAATTTGAAATGCTGAAAGAACTTCTTAAAAAAGGGGGGAAACTAATATGCAAAACAGAATTTTACAGGAAAAATATCTGCTTCAATAAATGGTATTACAAGAATGAGGGATATAATAGAAAGTTGTGTATGAGCTGATTTGACGGACAAAGAAAAGCGGCGTATACTCCTAATAGTTGTTGAAAGAAAAAAAGGAGGTATACGCCATGAAGAATGGTAGCAAAGAAC
>PWOI01000032.1 GCA_003557485.1 Elusimicrobiota bacterium
ATCTTTTTCGTCTATGTAAAGATGGAAATTGTCGGCGGAGGTTTTTGAACCTCTGCCGGCAAAAAGAGTAACCTCGTGCCCGAGTTTTTTTAATCCCTCAACAAGGTTGTAAATGACAAGTTCGGTGCCTCCGTATCCCGGGGGCGGTATGGGTATATATGGCGGGGATATAACCGCCACATGAAATTTTTTAGTTTTTCTTCTTCCTTTTTTGTCAGCCATAAAATATTTTCACTCAAACAGTTGTGAAAATTATTTAATCATAATTTAGTTTGATTGTCAAAAATTTGAAGTTTCAAATTTGATTGAAAAAGGGAGTTAAGTTGTTATAATAACCGGTAAAGTAAGGAGTATAAATGGAAAGGCTGAAAGGAACAAGTATATACGACTACCTGGTTATTCTTATCTCCGTTGCGATTGCGGCAGCAATGACAATTGTTTTTTTCCGTATGCGCACATCCGGGGCGGAATATGCCGGTGTTGCTGTGAACGGAGAAATGCAGAAAGAACTGCTTCTTTCAAAGGACTATCTACTTGAACTGGACTCTATGAATATAGAAGTAAAAAACGGCCGTATTAGAATTACCTCATCAGAATGCCCGAGAAAGATATGTGTAGAGAGCGGCTGGATTTCATCGCCGGGACAGAGCCTTATATGCATACCCAACAGAACGGTTGTTTTTATCCGCGGCCACGAAAAGGATAAGATATATGATGCAGTTACATATTAATGTAAGAAAATGTGTGGCTGCGGCCTGTTTTCTCTGCTTTACATTACTTACGGTTTCATGCAGAAGGCCGGTTTCTGAAAAATATGCAGAGAAGAGCCGGTTCCTTATGGGCACCTATTGTACCGTAAAAGTATATACCTTATATAATCCTGAAGAAGCAGCTGCTGCTGCAATGTTCAGGATGCATGAGGTTTACGAAAAATTCAACCACCTAAATGAAGGTTCCCCGGTTTACGGATTTAATAATTACGGTTATCCTGTTGAAGATGAAGAAGTAGCAGCCCTGGCAGAGAAGTCGGGAAAGATAAATGCGATTACCGGCGGGGCTTTTGATATAACAGTTTATCCCCTGCTAGAGCTGTGGGGTTTTAATAATTCACCGGTAGAAGTCCCGCCGGACCGCAAAGAAATAAAAAAAGCTTTGCGCCGGGTGGGAGCGGATAAAATTAAGATTACCGGGAATCGAATAGTCAAAAAGAAGGATGATGTCAAAATTACTTTCGGATCCATTGCGAAAGGATATGCTGTTGATGAGGCCGCAAGGGTGCTTAAGCAGAAGGGAGTCAGCGGGGCTCTCATAGATGCCGGAGGCGATATATATGTTTTCGGCGAAAAACCAGGCGGAAAATGGAGGGTTGGAGTGAGACATCCAAGGGGCGGCGGCATTTCGTATGTAATAAAAGCCTCTGACGCGGCAGTGGCAACCTCGGGAGACTATGAAAATTATTTTCTTAAAGGCGGAAAACGGTACCACCATATTTTTGATCCCGGAACAGGATATCCTTCTTCCGGAACCGCCAGCGTTACCGTTATTGCTCCTGATGCTATGACTGCTGATGCTTACTCAACAGCTTTTTTTGTGATGGGGCCGGAAGAGGCCATAGCGCTTGCAGAAAAAATGGAGGGAGTAGAGTGTCTTATTGTAACTCCGTGCCTCAATGAATTCAGGTCCGGGGGTTTCAATTTTTATTTGCAATAATCTATGTAATTTGGTATACACTACAAAGATAATGTGGCACTAGGTCTTGCCACATTTTTTTGTGTGTATGGTTATGAGCGTAACAGAACAGTTAAAAAATATTATAAAAGACGAAATAGAGCGGCTCGGCTACGAGTTTGTTGATTTGAATTACGGCAAGCGCGGTAGAAAATGGTTCCTTCAGGTATTCTGCGACAAAAAGGGCGGATTGACCCTGGACCACTGCGTGGAAATATCGCGGGAATTGGGTTATGAGCTGGACAGGCATGAAGGCCTTTTAAAACATTCATATAACCTTGAGGTTTCTTCGCCAGGGCTTAACAGGCCTCTTAAAAACGAGGCTGATTTTAAAAGGCATTCCGGGGACATTGTAAAAGTAAGGCTCTATGCCCCGGTGAAGGAGCGTAGGGAGTTTAAAGGTGAAGTTTCCGAAGTTAAAGAAGGAGAAGTTATTTTTAAAGATTCCGGCGGAGAAAAAATAACAGTTGATATAGATAATATTGCAAATGCAAAATTAGAGGTGGAAATTTGATTACAGAGAATTTAAAAGAAGCGCTTAAACAAATAGAACAGGATAAAGGTATTCCCACTGAGGAGCTTATCCATATGGTTGAGCATGCCCTGGATTCAGCTTACAGAAAGCATGCGCCCGGTGAAAACTACAGGGCTAAAATAGAGCCTGATACCGGTAAAATTAAAGTGTTCTCTCCCAAAAAAGTTGTTACATCCGTAAAGGATCCTTCAACCGAGATAAAAAAGACGGACGCCATTAAAATAGATCCCGCTGTATCGGCCGGTGATGTTATAGAGGTCGAAGTCGACGCCAGTAAATTCGGCCGTATTGCTGCCCAGACAGCCAAGCAGATAATAATCCAGAAAATACGCGAAAATGAAAGAGAAAATGTTTTTAAAGACTTTAAAAGCAAGGAAGGGAGTATAGTTACCGCCAACGTGTACAGATTTATAAGCGGAGGGTGCATTGTAGAGATTGAAGGAGCCGAAGCGATTCTTCCTGACAGAGAGCAGATTAAGAAAGAGAGATTAAACCGCGGCAATCCGATTAAGGTATATGTTGTAGAGGTCAGTAAAAGCGGCCGCGGGCCGAGGATACTGGTTTCCAGGACACATCCCGGACTGGTGGAAGGTCTTTTCCGTATGGAAGTGCCCGAAATAGTTGAGGGAGAAGTTTCAATAGAAAAGATAGTTAGAGAGCCCGGGGTGCGCTGTAAAGTTGCCGTTTCCAGCAAAAATACCCGAATAGACCCGATAGGCGCCTGCGTGGGTATAAACGGGGTAAGGGTGCAGGCTGTTATAAATGAGCTTGCCGGTGAGAGAATGGATCTTATAAAACACTCCGATGATATAAAAAAGTTCTTAAAAAGTTCGCTCAGTCCGGCAGATGTGAAGGACGTTGAGATCACAGATCCGGAAAAAAAGGAAGCAAGGGTTGTGGTTGCAGACGAGATGCTTTCGCTTGCCATAGGTAAGAACGGCCAGAATGTGCGTCTGGCTGCCAGGCTTACAGGGTGGCATATAGATATCCAGCCTGAAAGTGAAGAAAAAGAGAAGAAAAAAGACGATTTTCAAAAAGCTTTTGCTACAATTACGGCTTTGCCGGGTGTTGGTGAAAAAACAGCCCGCCTCATGATAGATTCCGGGCTGGACAGCCTGGATAAAATCGCTTCATCTTCTCCCGAAGCGCTTAAGTCGATAGAGGGAGTAGGTGAGAAATCAGCAGAGAAGATAATAAAGGCTGCGTCTGAAAGCAGTACGGCGGATAAAAAGGATACCCCTTCAGAAAATGACTAATATAAGAATATATGAAATATCAAGGGAGTTAAAGCTTTCTTCAAAAGAAGTAATCAAAGAAGCCAGGGAACTGGGAATCGATGTTAAGTCTCATTCGTCTTCAGTAACCGAAGAAGAAGCACTGCTTATAAAGGAAAGCTTTGAAGAGCTGAAAGAAGCTTCCGAACCTGCAAAGGAAAAAAAGAAAACTAAAGAAAAGGAAGAAAAAAAAGAAGAACCCGCCAAAGAAGAGGAAATTATAGAAGAAGAACCTGCAGAAGAAGAACCTGCTGTAAAAATCCAAAAGGAACCTGCTCAGGAAACTTCCCGGCAAAAAATTGAGGTCAATGAAAACATGACTGTTGCAGAGATAGCCCAGGCTGCAGGAAGTGAAACTGATGCTCTTATAAAAAGCTTTAAAACAAATAATATTATAGTGACTGCCAACCAGCGTCCTCCAACTGCCTATACGGAAAAGGTCCTTAAAGCTGACGGCATTGATGTGGAAATAAAGGATATTTTCAAGGAACCACAGAAAATTAAGCGTAAAGATTTCAGGCTTCGCCCTCCTGTTGTAACAGTTCTGGGGCACGTCGACCATGGTAAAACACAGGTGCTTGACACAATACGCCATACGAGAGTTGTTGCCGGGGAAAGTGGCGGGATAACCCAGCACATAGGAGCTTATAAAGTCACAATCCCTTCAAAAGGAGATATAACTTTTATAGATACACCGGGTCATGAGGCTTTTACCGCAATGAGGGCCAGGGGGGCCAACATAACGGATATAGTCGTTCTCATTGTTTCCGGTGAGGACGGGGTAATGCCCCAGACAGTTGAAGCCATTAATCATGCCCGTGCCGCCGGAGTTCCCATAGTTGTAGCGGTTAACAAAATGGATCTGCCGGGTTTTGACGGGCAGAAAACAAGGACTCAGCTTACCCAGCACGGCGTTATTACCGAAGACTTCGGGGGAGATGTTGTTTCAGTAGATATTTCCGCTAAGGAAGGAACTAATATTGAAGACCTCCTTGAAATGATACTGCTACAGGCTGAAATGCTGGAGCTTAAAGCACCGGTTGACGGTCCCGCGCGGGGAACAGTTGTTGAATCCGAACTTGATAAATGGATGGGCTCTACTGCTACCGTTCTTGTTACCGAAGGCGTTCTGCGCAAGGGGGAAAGTTTTGTCTGCGGCCTTGTGCCCGGAAAGATAAAAAAAATGACAGATGACACGGGAAAGGAACTTAAGGAGGCTTATCCTTCAACTCCGGTAAAAATTCTGGGTTTTGAAGACCTTCCCCTTGCCGGAGATAAATTTGCAGTTGTAGGTGACCGTACTCAGGCACGAGATATTGCAGAAGCCCGCCGCGAAAAATCCCGGGTTGAGGTTTCCCGGAAAGAAGAAACATTTACGCTTGAAGATCTTAAAAGACAGCTTTCCGGGGACGGGTTAAAGGAACTTAACCTTATACTTAAAACAGATTTTACCGGCTCGATGGAAGCTATAAAGGATTCTTTCAGAGCCCTGGATTCGCAGGAAGTAAACCTTAATGTGCTGCATGCCGGGGTAGGCGGTGTAACTCAGAAGGACGTAATGCTTGCAGAAGCTTCCGGAGCCGTTATTATAGGTTTTAACGTGGCTTCTCCGGGCTCTGTCAAAAAGGAAGCAGAGCGCGCCGGTATCGAGATAAGGACTTACCGTATAATATATGAAATAATTGACGACATTAAAAAGGCCATGGAAGGCCTCCTTGAACCGGAAAAAGAAGAAACAGCTCTTGGCCGTGCCGATGTCAAAAAGACTTTTAATATTTCCGGGGTAGGCACAATAGCCGGCAGCCAGGTCTCGCAGGGCACAATTGAAAGAAACAGCCAGGCAAGGATAATCAGGGACTCCAGGATAGTCTATGACGGAAAAATTGCGGCATTAAAGAGGTTTAAGGAAGATGTGGCAAAAGTTGCTTCCGGCTACGAGTGCGGAATAAATATTGCTAATTTCAACGATGTTAAAGCGGGTGATATAATTGAATGCTACCGCGTTGAAGAAAGAAAAAGAACCCTGGAAGAAACCCGCTGATAAAGAACAGATGTGTTGGTGAGAATAAGCATACCGGCAATTTGCGGAAGTTAAACATATCCGACACGCAGTAACCGCCTTATAAAAGTATAAATCTAACAGACAATTGAAAACCAGCAGAAGAACAAAAAAAGTTTCGAGTTTAATACACCAGAAACTTGGAAATATCATATCAGAAGAAATAACCGCAAACGGTATGGGTATAATAACAGTTACCGAGGTGTCAGTTTCTATTGATTTGAGGCAGGCGAGGGTCTATTACACTGTATACAGCGGAACTCTTAATAGAGACAGGCAGCAGGCTGTAATTGAAAGCAAAGCAAAGGTTATACGCAAAAGGCTTGCGGAAAGCGTTGAACTTAAATATATTCCTTTTTTAAATTTCATTTATGACGAAACTCCCGAAAAAGCTTCAAAAATAGAGAAAATAATACAGCAAATTAAAAATGAAAAAAATAAGAAGTAAAAAAGAATTAGTAAAGCTCAGCCTTAAAGTTCCCGGGCCCGACAGGAAAGTTACTTCACTTATAAAAAAAGAAGTAGAAAAAGCGCGGACAGCTACAATCAGTTTTCATGCCAGGCCTGACGGTGATGCCGTAGGAGGCGGCCTGGCGCTTAAGCGTCTCCTGGAACAGAAGGGGTTAAGCGTTAATATAATATCTCCCGGAAGCCCTCCGGAAGTATATAGATACCTTGAAGGCTTTGAATCAATAAAAACGGAACCTGGCATAACTAAGACCGACCTTTGCTTTATCCTGGACTGCTCCGACAGCCGTCGTCTTGAATCTCTCGGTTCAATAATAAAAGATTCTTCAAAAATCATAAATATAGACCACCATCAGTTTAACAGTATGGATGCAGACATAAATTATGTCCGTCCTGATAGTTCCTCTGTTTGCGAACTGATACTTAACCTGTTTCTGAGAATGAAAGTTGATGTTGACCTTCCGGCTGCTATATGCATATATACGGGAATACTGACTGATACTAACAGGTTCCAGGAAAAAAACGCGACCGCGAGGTCTTTAAGGATTGCAGCAGATTTTATTGAGTGCGGGTTAGACCCGGTAGTTCTTTTCTCTAAAATATACGGTAATCTTCCGGTTAACAGGCTTAAACTGATATCTGAATGCATACGTTCTCTGAAAATTACTTCTGAGGGAAAGATTGCCTATATTACCGTGACCCCGGAAATGCTTGAAAAAACCGGAACCAGCGATGAGAATCTGGAAGGAATTATCAACTACGCCCGTAATCTCCGGGGAGTGGAGGTGGGAATACTTTTCAGAAAAATACCGGGACTCAACGGAGTTAAAGCTTCATTCCGCTCCAAGGGAAAAGCCGACGTAGGGTCTATAGCATCATCATTCGGCGGCGGGGGCCACCATAATGCAGGCGGGTGCCTGGTAGAGGGTAGTTTTGAGGAAGTTATAGAAAAGATTATAAGTGAAGTGGAAAAGTGGACGGGATAGTTCTAATAAACAAGCCTGCAGGCTGCTCTTCTTATGATGTTGTAAGGAAGCTAAAAAGATTTTCCGGAATAAAAAAAATAGGGCACGGCGGCACATTAGATCCTGCTGCCTGCGGCGTACTGGTTATCCTTATGGGAGAAGCCTGTAAGATTTCAAGGATTTTTTTAAGTTCCCCCAAGGAATACTTCGGGACAGTCAGGCTTGGAATAAGTTCATCTACGGGTGACAGGGACGGGGAACTGGAGGAAGAAGGCCCGTCAGATTTTTCCCGTGAAGATATAAAAAAAACAGTAGAAAGTTTTCGCGGGCAATACCTCCATAAGGTTCCTGAATATTCTTCCAAGAAATTCCGGGGTAAACCTTTTTACAGTATAAAGCGCGGAGGAAATAAACCTCCTGAAAGGAATCAGGTTTCGGAAATACATGAAATAGAATTTAAAGAGTACTCCCCGCCCGATGTACTGTTCAGGGCAAAGGTGTCATCAGGAACCTACGTAAGAACTCTTGCAGAAGATATAGCCCGAAAACTTGGAACCTGCGGGTATCTTGAAAAACTTGAGAGAATATCTGTTGACGGTTTCGGCATCGATACCTGCGTTGTACCCGAGCCGGAAACCTGGAAGGAGGGTTTTGTCCCGCTCGACATTGCCCTTCAGAGATTTCCGTATGTAGTTGTTGATGGAAATGCCTCAAAAAAAATAGATTACGGTGTAAGCTTTACTCCGCTTAATGTTCTTAAAGTAAACAGTCCGGAAAAAAAGGAGGGACTTTTCCCTGTTTTTTCCCCTGAAATGAAACTGAAAGCTTTAGCCGAGCGCACCGCAGCGGGCGGCTATGCGCTTAAAAGGGTATTTAACTTTGAAAGTTAGCTACGGGACAGAAACCCGCTTTTCCGGGAAGCAGTCAGCGGTAACAATAGGAGCGTTTGACGGTTTTCATACAGGACACAGGAAAATAGTTGAAAATACGGTTTCCATTGCCCGAATGACAAGCAGCGTGCCCTGCGCCGTAACCTTTGAGAAAAAATATCCGGCACTCTCAACGCTTAATGAAAAACTTCAGCATCTCAGAGATAACGGTATAGAAAAAACAGTGGTAATGCTCTCTGAAGGAGAATGGAAAAACTGGACAGCGGAATATTTTATTCGCGAATTCCTTATAGGGCGGATGAAAGCAGGCCATGCGGTGGTAGGAAGGGATTTCCGTTTCGGCAAATCCAGGGAAGGAAGTATAAGTACTCTGGAAAAAACAGCGGGCTCGGAAATGGAAACACATTCTCTTGAGCTTGAAAAAATCAATGGAACAAAAGTTTCTTCTTCGGCCATCAGAAAACATCTCAGTGAGGGCGATCTCCAACGCTGCCGTCTTCTTATGGGAAGAAACTACTCCTTTACCGGTAAAATAGTAGAAGGTAAAAAGCTTGGCCGTAAACTGGGCTTTCCTACTGTTAATTTTTCTGTCCCGGAAGAAAAAATACTTCCCGAGGGGATATTCCTGTGCCGGTCTTTGTTTGACAATGAAAGAAAACCCCAATACCCCGGCGCGTGTTTTATAGGAGGTTCAGGCGGCCGCAAAACCGAAATACATTTTATTGACAGGGTTCCGGACCGTATTGAATCCGTCAGGGGAGCTGAATTACTTGAAAAGATAAGTGATATTGAAAAGTTCACTTCTAATAAACATCTGTCCGAAAAAATAAATGATGATGTACAGAAAGCACGCAAAATTTTCAAAGATAAATGGTTTGACACGGCTTAAGGGCAGTGGTAAAATACCGTATTATTAATGAGCAGAAGAAATAAGGAAAAAATACTGATAATAGGGGGAGGCAGAAGAGGGCTTGCGGTAATAGAGGTTTTGAGCGGAAGCAGAATGGATATAATGGCTGTTGTTGATATTAATCCGAAAGCTTCCGGCATAAAACTTGCCCGGCGCCTGGGAATAGAGACTTCAAAAGACTGGAAAAAATATTTTAAAGGTAAATCCGTTCCGGGCCTTGTCTTAAATCTTACCGGCGATGCAAAAATACAGGAAGAACTGGATGAAATTTCAGCCGAAACCGGAGTGGAAGCAGCCGGTCTTCTGACAAACCGTGTCCTAGGAAGTTTGCTTGTTGAGCGGCAGGTTCAGACAGAAATGCATCGTGTTTCCCGTAAAATGGCTACGGATATCAGCCTTGAAGAACTTGTTATTCTCATACTTTCTTCGTGTGTAAAGGGAACCAAAGCCTCCGGCGGCCTTTTAATACTTTTTAACGAAGATACCGGTAGCTGGGATATACGCTCAAATTGGGGGATAGACGGTCCAGCAAGGAAAACCCTTATTGAGGAGGCAGAAAAAAAGCTTCCTCTATGGCTGGAAAAAGACGAGGCTTTGCCGCTTACTGAAGATTCTCTCTGCGCTCCCCTGAGGTTCAGGGGAAAAGTCACTGGGGCGATAATAACGGTGTTTACCGGCAAAGAAAGAGATCTTCTAGAATCTTCCCGGCGGCTTCTTTCAATATTTGCCAGCCAGTCAGCGGTTGCAATTCAGAACGTTCTTTTGTATAAAAAGTCTCAGGAGCTTTCGGTAACTGACGGCCTTACCGGAGTTTTTAATCACAGGTATTTTCAGGAGCAAATGGAAACCGAGCTGAATCGTGCCCAGCGGTACGATCACAGTTTTTCACTTTTAATAATAGACCTTGACAATTTTAAGGATATTAACGACAATTACGGACACCTTAAGGGAGATATGGTTTTAAGGAAAATAGCCGCGGCAATAGGAGATACTGTCCGTGACTCGGATATTGTTGCTCGTTATGGCGGGGACGAATTTGTAATACTTCTCCCTGAAACCGATAAGAAAGGCGCGGTTGCCGTATCCGGCAGGATAAGGGAGGCAATTGCAGGTATAAATTTTGAAATCGCCGAAAAAGTCAATATAAGCGTAGGAGTGTCCGCCTATCCTGACGACGGCGTTTGCAGCGGGGGCCTTGTCGCCAAGGCTGACAATGCTCTCTATACTGCAAAAGATCAGGGACGCAATAGGACATGTACAGCTTAAAATAAATAACAGGAGGACAATTAATGTCAATAACAAAAGAAAAAAAGGCTGAAGTAATGAAGCAATTTCAGCGAAAAAAGGGAGACACCGGTTCGCCGGAAGTGCAGGTTGCTGTTTTGACGGAAAGAATAACCCGTTTGACCGAACATATGAAACAGTTTCCGAAGGATTTTCATTCCAGGTACGGCCTTCTTAAACTTGTATCCAGGCGCAGAAAGCTGCTGGATTATATGAAACGGCACATACCGGAAACATATGCGGAAACAATTAAAGAGCTGAAAATAAGAAAGTAAAAGAGGAAAGATGCAGAAAATAACAGAAAAGATTGAAATTAACGGGAGAGAACTTGTAATAGAAACTGGCCAGCTTGCCAGGCAGGCTCATGGATCGGTAAAGGTCAGTTACGGGGAAACCGTAATACTTGCCACCTGCTGTACTGCCGAGGCGCGACCCGGAATAGATTTTTTCCCGCTTAGCGTAGATTACAGGGAAAGAACATACGCTGCCGGAAAAATCCCCGGAGGGTTTTTCAAGAGGGAAGGCCGACCGCAGGAAAAAGAAACCATAACCTCCCGTCTTATAGACAGGCCGATAAGGCCCCTTTTTCCCGATGGTTATAAGAATGAAGTCCAGATAATGATAGCTGTCCTCTCCTCTGACGGAGAGAACGATGCTGATATTCCCGCGCTGGTAGGTGCCAGCTGCGCTACTTCTCTTTCTAAGGCTCCCTTCCTTGGTCCGGTAGGCGCAATAAGGATGGGAAGAGTAGGAGGCGAAACAGTTATAAATCCGACCTTTTCCCAGCTTAAGGAAAGTGACTATAATTTTGTAGTTGCCGGAACTTCCGACGCTGTGGTAATGCTTGAGGGGGAAGGAAACGAAATTCCCGAAGAAGAGATTGTAAAATCAATTGAGATCGCTTCGCAAGAGATTAAAAAGATAGTTGAAGTTCAGAACAGGATAATTGAAAAGGTAAATCCAGAAAAAGAAGAATATGAAGAAATAAAACCCGACTCTGAACTTGAGAATAAGGTAAAAGAACTTGCGGAGGAAAAAATACTTGAGGTTTACAGGGCAGGCTGTTCGAAAATAGAGAGGTCGGCTTCCTTAAGCGAAATTAAAAAAACCGTGGTCGAAGAACTTGTAGATGAATCTTCAGAGGACGCCGAAAGCCGTACTGATGAGATTAAAGGCGTATTCAGCGGCCTGGCCAAATCCCTTTTGAGAAAACTTGTCAGGGAGGAGGGGGTGAGAGTTGATGGCAGGGGTCCGGACGATCTCAGGCCTATTGAATGTGCCACAGCGCTTCTTCCGCGTACTCACGGCAGCGGGCTTTTTACAAAAGGAGAGACCCAGTCTCTTGCTGCAGTTACCCTCGGAACTATGGCCGATATGCAGATAATGGATGAGCTTGAAGGAGAATATAAAAAGAACTTTATGCTTCATTACAATTTCCCTCCTTTTTCGGTAGGGGAAGTAAGGCCTAACAGAGGCCCCGGAAGAAGAGAGATAGGACACGGGCTTCTTGCGGAAAAGGCTATTAAAAAAGTACTTCCTTCCCGTGAGGATTTTCCGTATACCGTAAGAGTTGTATCTGATATACTTGAATCTAACGGGTCATCTTCAATGGCGAGCATCTGCGCAGGGACCCTTGCTCTTATGGATGCCGGGGTTAGCATTAAAGCACCCGTGGCGGGTGTGGGTATGGGTATAATAGACGGGGTGATACTTACCGACATGCTCGGTGACGAAGACCATGCCGGAGATATGGATTTCAAGGTTGCCGGTACTGAGAGCGGAGTAACTACGGTCCAGATGGATATAAAGATAAAAGGTATTTCAAGTGATATACTCCGTGAGGCGCTTGAGAAGGCTAAGAAAGCCCGCTTGGGAACACTGGATGAGATGAAAAAGGAGATATCCCAGCCCAGAGAAGAAATATCACCCCATGCGCCCGGCATAACATTGATTAAAATAAATCCGGAAAAAATCGGCAGCCTTATAGGCCCCGGTGGAAAAAACATCAAAAAAATACAGGAAGAGACCGGAGCAGCCATAGATATAGACGATGACGGCACCGTAGCTATTAGCGCGGTCAGCAAAGAAGACATGGATGAAGCTGTCAGGCAGGTTAAGGGGTACACCGATGAGGCAAAACCCGGTCAGATATATGTCGGAAAAGTTAAGAATATAATGAATTTCGGCGCTTTCGTGGAAATTCTTCCCGGACAGGACGGACTTGTTCATATTTCCGAGCTTGCGCCTTACAGGGTGGGTAAAGTAGAAGATATACTTAATGAAGGAGACGAGGTCAGGGTTAAATGCGTGGAAATAGATGAGCGGGGAAGGATTAACCTCAGCCGCATTCAGGCAATGTCACCCGAGGAAAGAGAACAGGAAAAAGAGAAACATTACAAAGACAATGGCTAAAAGAAAACAGACAAAGGGAAATAGTTCAAAAACTTTGAAAGAAACAGTAAAAAAACTGCACGCCCTTATGAAAAAAGAGAATCTCTACGAAGTTGAGCTGGATGACGACAGCGGTTTTTTTCTTAATATTCAAAGAAGTACCGGACTCTATCCTTCTCCTGGAACCATAATGCCTTCTGCGCCGGCGCCGGTTCAGGATGAAGAAGAAGCCGAAGAAGATACAAAAGATTATATTCAGTCCCCTATGAACGGAATCTTTTACCGGGCTCCTTCTCCGGGGGCGGACAACTTTGTGGATGAGGGATCTGAAATAAGCGTTGGTACTACCGTCTGTATTATAGAGGCGATGAAACTTATGAATGAAGTGCAGGTAGAAAGGCCCTCCATCATAAAAAAGGCAATCGCTAAAAACGGCTCGGCCGTTAAAGTAGGCGAGCCTCTTTTTGAAATAGAAGTACTATAAGTAATGGAACCGGTGGATATTCGCAAACTCGCCGATAGAGTAGAAAATTTTCTTGCTGTCAACGAAAAAGCCCGCTTAAGTGATCTGAAACTTCATCTTGGCTGCCGGGGAACAGAACTCCTTCTGGCTTCGGGATGGCTTATGAAAGAAGAAAAAGCGGCAATTGAGAAGGACGGCGTTTATCTCTGGATAATCAGTAATAAATGAACCCTGATAAAAAAACTGCCCGGAAGCGTTCCCAGCGTCTTAAAGACATAAAGGGAATTGCTCTTGCGGCAGCGGCGGCACTGCTGCTTACGGGGTTACTTAATGTTAATATAGGCGTTTCCCGGGCTGTTACAGTATTTCTTTCCTCTGCAATAGGCTATATAAGCTACCTGGTTCCTTTTTTTCTTATGTGGTGGGCTCTTAATCAGTTTATGCATAAGGACCTGCCCTTTAAACATACTTTTGTCTGGGGCTTTATTTCCCTTCTGGCAGGGGGTACAGTCTTTTTACATCTCATTTTTCCAGGGCCGGAAAAAACAGCCGGCGGCGGAGGTGAGTTAGGCCACTTTATTTCCGATGTTGTTCTGGATTACACCCTGGGCAGGCCCGGCGCATATATTATTTCAATAGCACTTATTGCCGCGGCAGCGGTTCTTCTAGCCGATGTATCTATCCGGCGGGTTTCTGTTGCCGTTTTCGGATCTATGAAAACGTTTTTTCTGATGCTTTACAGTACCGTTAAATCCTTCTTTATATCCGCTGTTTCAAGGGTAAAATCTTACAAAAAAAAATCAGCGCCTGCGCCTAAGCCTGCCAAGGCGGAAAGAAAAAAAACTCCCTGGGTGAAAAAGAAAGAGAAAGATTCGAAAAAAAAGGAAGAAAAAAAACAATTAAGATCCGTAGAATCGAAAAAACCCGAAGTTCCTGACTCCACACCTCCGGAGAAATCCGAATACCGCGTTCCTGTTTCTCTTTTAAAGGATCCGAAGCCTTCTTCATCAAGTTCGGAGGAGGAGACGGAAAGAGGAATAAGGCTTATAGATGTTCTTAAAACTTTTGAAATTGAGGCCGAGATTGCCGCAATAGAAATAGGTCCTTCAATTACGAGATATGAAATAGAGATACCGCCGGGAATAAAACTTTCCAAAATAAGGAACCTGGCTTCAAACATAGCAATGGCCCTTAAGGCAAAAACAGTCAGGATGCTAACCCCGATACCGGGGAAATCTGCAGTCGGTGTCGAGGTGCCTGCCATAGAACAGGAAATAGTTTATATGAAATCAATGCTCCTGTCCGAGCGGTATAAAACTACAAAGGCAGCCATACCATACTGCATAGGTAAGTCGGTAAGCGGTGAAAATGTTGTAGCCGATCTTGCGTCAATGCCTCATCTTCTGCTTGCCGGAGCCACAGGGTCTGGTAAAAGCGTGGCTATACATACAATAATAAACAGCATTCTTTTTAAGCTTTCTCCCGAAGAGGTACGGCTTTTTCTGATAGATCCGAAGAGAGTGGAACTTCCTGTATACCGGGGAATTCCCCATCTTGCCGAGGATGTTATATGCGAGAGCCGCAAGGGCGCGGAGATACTTGGCAGCCTGGCGGTTGAGATGGACAGCAGGTATGACCGTCTGGCTGAAAAAAATGTATCCGATATAGAGAGTTACAACCGCCTTGATTCAATAGAAAACAGGATGCCCCGGCTTGTTGTTGTAATTGATGAGCTTGCCGATCTTATGGTCCTTGCCAGGGATAAAGTAGAACGTTCAATAGTGCGTCTTGCGCAGATGTCCCGGGCTGTCGGAATACATCTGGTGCTGGC
>PWOI01000064.1 GCA_003557485.1 Elusimicrobiota bacterium
CCAACACCAATATTCACATTCTCCGACGGGGTAATGTTCAAACCACGTCCTGCTGCCTGACCGATAAGATTATCAAGAGCCTGATTGGCAGCACCTCCAAATTCTGCACGCGGAATTACCAGTCCCATCATATAATTGATGGTTTGGTCAAATGAATGTGTACCGCTTATGCGGGCATTGGATCGTCCGAAATTAACATCAAAGGGTTGCACTTCCACCCCTCCATCCTTAAACTCAAAAAAGATAAGTATGTCGCGCACATCAAACTGACGAAACATATCGAGTTTCAGATTATCAGCCAAACCTAAAAGTGCCGGACTGTTTTCAACAGTAATCGCAGATGACTGAAATCTGCCACTCCCAGCCAGAGTATTAAGCAATGGGTCAAGGTTTTTATCAAGAAGCGACCTTAAACTAAAATCGGCGGAGAATCTGCCTCTTGCTCTTTCTCCTATGGGAGCTATAATACTGAATGTATTGAAAGTGTTGAACGTTTTTTGAATATCAAAATTTGAGACATTCAAAGCAAAATCAATTTCAGGGCGGGTTATATCTGTTGCCGTATAAGAACCGTTGAGCACTAAAACTCCATCCAGCATATTCATACGCAGATTTTCCAACCGCGCTGCCTGATCGGCAATTCTTATGTTTCCGCGGGCATTGGTGATCTCAAGATCGCCAAAGAGTATCTTGTCAATATTTCCCTGCAGCAGAAAGTTGATATTTGCAGGAATTTCAATGGCAGAAAGCACCATGGGCTCGTCATCAGGCACTTCTTCGGGCTCTTCTACCATAAACTGGTTAAGATTGAAAAACGATGAACGTACATCAAAATTACCACTTAGCATTTCATCATTGAAAGCAAATCCCAGGATATTATCAATACGACCGGATGCAGAAATATCGCTGTCACCAATTTTAGTACTGAGTGTTCTCAGGTCGGCAAACTGCGGTGAGAAGCGGAAATCAGCGGTTGAAATCTCAACTCCCTGGGGAAAGGCTTCACTTAAGTAATTCATGTTGTTTACTGTGAATCTTCCGGTAAAAAGAAACTCATTGTAACGCTCATTTTCAATGCTTGACAGCCGGCCTCGGGCAGTCATATCGCTTTCAATTACACCACTCAGCGACTCGCCTTCATCAAGGGGATAAAAATCTTTCACCTGCCCCAGGTCAATCCTGCCCTTCAGATGGGCATCTATATTGGGATCGGAAACAGGAGTGCGCAGATTCATTTTGAAATCCACAGGGTTGCCGGCCACATTCATGGTAAACCGACTAACATCTACTTCTGTTAGATCAGCATCGCCGCCGGGATTATTGATGCGTGTTCGGATATTCACATCTGTAACAGCTGCAGGAAGGTCAGGATATTGAAACATCCCGTTATCAACATCTATATTTATTCCAAATCCGGGAATATTGTCATCATCGAAAACCCCTTTTACAAATCCGTTAAAAGCCATAGTACCGGATGTCCTGAGTTCGTCAAAATCCTGTGCATAAACTGCAGGAACAAGTGAAAGGAACGATTTGAAATCGGTTTGAGGGGATGCAAAGGTAAAGTCCATGATCATGGCATCATCGGGCATGGCAAAAGTACCATCGAAGGTGGCGGTAAGATCATTTAGGCGCAAAAAGTTATCGCGGAAAGCGAAAGCAAATTTATCAAGATCGGCATCAATATCGGCCCTTAGTTCGGCAAAAACACCATTGAGATAAGGAATTCCGTCAAAACGAACATATAATTTTTCAGCAGTAGTGTTTCTTATTGCAAGGGTGGTGAAATCTGCGGTTAAATCACCGCTAAGGGTACTGTTGAAATTTACCAGCTGCGCATAGAGATCCATGGAGCGATCATCGTAAACAATAATAGAGTTTCGAACCTGGAAACGCCGGAGTGCAATTTTAAATTCAAAATCATCAGCTGTATCCACCGTTTCATCTGTAATCACATCAGAAGGAATTACAATATCCCAGTTGGCCTTTCCATCCTTAAGCACCTTAAGCAGAAGGTTGGTATTATCAACTCTGATGGTTTTAATTTCATATCCATCGCTTCCAAAAATGCTCATCAGATTCACAGAAATGAAGAAACTGCCCACATTGGCAAGTGTATCGCCCTGAAACTCATCAACACCCACCACAGTAATATCGTTGATTCGAAAGCTCACATCGGGAAAGTTTCGCAGCAATGAAATCCGGAAACTTCCGAAATCAACCTGTGCATTAACATTTTCATTGATGGCAATCTTTACCTGTTCAACAATTTTGCCTTTAAATACTATAGGTAATATTATTAGAGCAGCCAGTAAAACTGCAATGGTAATACCGAAAACTTTCAGAAACCTTTTCATACGATCTTTGTTTTAAATGTGATTTAAAAAACGGATTTTCCTGAAACCAAACAGTAAAATTAAAACAATATTTCTCATGTATCAAGGTGTATGATAAATATGAGAATTAACAAGAATTTTTAAGAATCTCGGCAGTTTGAATAAATCTTAAAAGATACTGCTAAACAAGAAAAATGTATATTTTTCCGTATTTTTGACACGGAAAAAAGTAAAAAAGCTCTTTTCATTATATTCATTTTAACTGTTACAAAGCATGAAGCTTACAAAATCCTTATACGGCAAGATTCCGTTAGTTACATTAATTCTACTTACAATCTTGCTTACAGGTAACCCCCTGAAATCTCAGGTTATTATTTCAGATCCTTTGTTACCCACTGATGAAACCGAAATCACCATAACATTTAATGCCACAGGAACCGGTCTGGAAGGATATACCGGAAATGTTTACGCCCATACCGGTGTAAATGTTGAGGGTGTAGGTAACTGGCAACACGTTATCGGTGACTGGAACAACAATAATAATCAACCACAGTTAACGAGAACAGAGACTAACCTTTATGAACTTGTTATTTCACCCAACATCCGGGAATTCTATAATGTTCCTGCCGAAAAAGTAGTTACAGGGCTGGCATTTGTTTTCAGATCATCCAACAGCTCACAACAAACCATCGATCTTTTTCTTGATGTTTATGAAACAGCTCTTAATGTTGCCATTATTAATCCTCCCAAAGGACAGCCCATTGTGGAAAGTGGTGAAGTAATTGAAATTCTTGTTGCTGCCATTGAATCGGAAGAAATTATACTTTTTATCAACGATGAGGAGGTTGACAGCACAACCGACAGTCAGTTAACATATACCTTTGATACCAGTGAATACGATTTTGGCACCTGGAGGATTACTGCAACAGCTTCCGACGGAACTCAAACCGTTGAAGATGAAAGTTATTTGTTTATAAGACCTGACCCACCTGTGGCAGAATTACCTGAAGATGTTTTGCCCGGCATAAATTACATTGATGATTCAACTGTTACATTGGTTCTTCATGATCCTCCTGCATTGAAAAATTACGTCTTTCTTATCGGAGATTTCAACAACTGGATGATAACCGAAGAAAACTATATGAATGTAACCCCCAATGGTACCCATTATTGGATCACTCTCACAGATCTCACACCCGACACTGAATATGCCTTCCAGTACTTTATTGATAATGAAATCCGAATTGCAGACCCTTATACCCATAAAATACTTGACCCATGGAATGACCATTGGATATCAGAGGATATTTATCCCGATCTGAAGCCCTACCCACATGATAAAACCACAGGCCTGGTAAGTATTATGCATCCCGGAAGAACGCCTTATGAATGGCAGGTTACGGATTTTACGCCTCCCGCAAAGGAAGATATGGTAATTTATGAGCTTTTGATTCGTGATTTTGTGGAAACATCTGCCATAAAAACCGTTATGGACTCTCTGGATTATCTGCAAAAACTGGGGGTAAATGTAATTGAACTTA
>PWOI01000145.1 GCA_003557485.1 Elusimicrobiota bacterium
GCACCAAGAGCGGGGGGTAAATCTTTTCCGGAAAAATCATCCTCGGAAAAACCTCTTGAAGAAATATAACTAAACGGCTCCTGAAAAGAAAAAACTATTTTCTTATCCCGCAAAACAAAGTAGTCACCGGTCGGTGACTAATAATCCTGCGGATTATCTGCAAACCTGTTTTTAAGAGATTGTAAGAATAAGTGTGTAAATGCCATAATCTGAAATCTAACAAAAAGGAGTAAAACAGATTATGGAAATCAAAGACGAATTGATCGCGGAACTTCTGAAAGACTACAAGAAACCGGAAGACTTGATCGGAAAAGACGGCTTACTTAGAGAGATCACGAAGAGGCTCATTGAAAAGGCGATGGACGCTGAGCTAACCGGGCATCTTGGTTATGAGAAGAATGATGCCGGTGGAAACGGCAATTCAAGAAATGGCCGGGGTAAAAAAACTCTGATAACAGCTCAGGGCAAAATACCTATAGAGCCGCCCCGCGACCGTGACGGCACATTCGAGCCCCAAATAGTCAGGAAACGGGAACGCAGATTCGACGGGTTCGATGACAAAATAATGGCCATGTATGCCCGCGGGATGACTGTAAGAAATATTCAGGGATATCTGGAAGACATGTACGGTGTGGACGTTTCAACAGATCTGATATCAAGCGTGACTGAAAGCGTCTGGGAGGACGTAGTAGCCTGGCAGAACAGGGCCCTGGATTCAGTCTATCCGATTCTCTATCTTGACGCTATCAGGGTCAAAATCCGTGAAAATGCCAAGATAGTAAACAAGGCCATCTACCTTGTAATGGGAATAAATATGACCGGTGCTAAGGAAGTCCTGGGGATGTGGGTTGCCCAGAATGAGGGGGCAAAATTCTGGATGATGGTTTTGACTGATCTCAGGAATCGCGGACTGCAGGATGTATTCATTGCCTGTGTAGACGGATTGACAGGATTCAGCGATGCGATCTCCAGTATTTACCCGGATACCGAAGTTCAGCAGTGCATTGTCCATCTGGTAAGAAATTCGCTTAGATATGTCTCTTGGAAAGACAGGAAAAAAGTGGCCGCCGGACTGCGCAACATATACAATTCGCCGACGGAAGAAGCAGCCAAACAGGAGCTGTCCGTTTTCAGAAAAAACTGGGACGATCAGTATCCGACTATCGCGGATATGTGGGAGCGCAACTGGACCGGAATAATGCCTTTCATGGCTTATCCGGCAGAGATCCGGCGGGTGATTTACACGACGAACGCCATAGAATCCCTGCAGAGCAGCTTCAGAAAAGTATTAAGGCAGAGAGGTTCTTTCCCAAACGACGAATCAGCGCTGAAACTGCTGTATCTGAGCCTGGAGATTATTTCGAGAAAATGGACTCGCCCGATCCACAACTGGAAGCGGGCATTGAACCAATTTGCTATACTGTTCGGAGAACGGTTCCCAAATGAGGCAATCTGAGGAAGGCATTTACACAGAAAATCTTACAGTCTCGTTTTTAAAAGCCGATCTTCCTGCCTTCCTTACTTTTATCAGTAAGAAGTTTGTTTAATGCTCCGATTATTTCTTTTATCGCTTTTTTATTTTCAACTATATGAGACTCCTGCGAGTTCAACCTCTTTTCGATTTTAGCTACTATTGCTTTCAGCTCATTATTCTCTAAAGCCAGAGTCTTTAACCTGGTAAAAGTCCTCATTATTTGAATATTTACCTCTATAGCACTATCACTTGTAAGAACTCCTGAAAGCATCGCAACACCATTTTCGGTAAATGCGAGTGGCCTTTTTCTAACTCCTCCCCAACTTGATGTCGCAATCTGCGACTTCAAGTTGTCAAACTCTTCTTTCGAGAGCTGAAACATAAAATCCTCCGGAAATCTCTTAATGTTGCGGCGGACCTGTTCATTTAATCTTTTAGTCTCAACTCCATACATTTCCGCAATATCTCTGTCAATCATTACTTTCTGACCGCGTATAAGAAAAATCTTTTTTTCTATTACCTCTACAGGAATCATTTTGTTCATCGGGATCCCCCTTTCTTTGACAGATTACTTACTATTATATATATTACTAATTGTAGTATAATAAGATCTGGAGGAATATGCAAGATTTACAGGTAATTATAAAAGAAATTAAAAAACAAAAAACTTACTATTCAAAAGAAAAGAAACGCCTTAAAGAGGAAATATCTAAGTTACCGCGCGGGACTATACAAAAAAAAGTAATCAGTAATAAACCGTATTATTACCTTCTGTACCGAAATAAGGGAAAAATCGTTAATGAGTATCTTGGAAAATCTGCGCCGAAAGAATTAGAAGAACAGATTGCCGAAAGAAAACATTTACAGAAGGAATTAAAACCGGTTAATGAAGCATTAAAGATATTAAATAAATTGAAAGTATGATGAATTATTTCTTATACGCCCGCAAATCAAGTGACGCTGAGGACAGACAGGTTCTTTCAATAGATTCACAACTCCGGGAGCTCAGGGAGTATGCCCGGAAGGAGGGTCTTAAAATCACAAAGGAATACACCGAATCCCGTACATCTAAGAAACCCGGAAGAAAAGTATTCAATAATATGCTGCTTGATATTGAGACTGGAGAGGCTGACGGCATAATCGCCTGGCATCCCGACCGTCTCGCAAGAAACTCAATTGACGGCGGTAAAATTCTCTTTCTGATAGATACCGGCATGATCAGGGATTTACAATTCCCTACTTTCCGTTTTGATAATACCGCCTACGGGAAATTTATGCTGAACATAGCATTCGGGCAGTCGAAATACTACATAGACAACCTATCGGAAAACGTTAAGCGGGGAATCCGGGAAAAAGTAAACCGAGGTGAATTTCCGGGATGGGCGCCTCTTGGATATCTTAACGATACCAGGAATCATACCATTGTCGTAGATAATGAGAAGGCTCCGCTCCTCAGAAAAATATTTGAACTGTTTTCTACCGGTGATCATTCTATTCAGAAGATATGTCATATCGCATATGATATCGGGTTAAGAGACCGGAATGACAAAACAATCTCTCCAAGCGCGATGGTTAAGATATTAAGGAACCCTTTTCATTACGGGGTATTCCGCCTTAAGGGAGAAATCTTTGAGGGAAGCCATCCACCCATAATCTCCAAGCGGCTCTTTGACAGGGTTCAGGATGTATTTGATATACGGTCTAAACCTACAAGAAAAGCCCGGTATAATTTCGCTTTCAGGGGATATATGAGATGCGGTGAATGCGGAGCTATGATAACCGCAGAAAAGAAAAAAGGAAAATATATTTACTATCACTGCACCAAGAGAAAGACAAAATGTTCGCAGGAATACATTGAAGAAAAAGAACTGGCCACACAGATTACAGATTCGCTGGCTCCTATATGGATTAACGACAATACAAAAAACAGAATCCTTCAGGATTTTGACGATCACAAGACACAGGAAGAAACGACGGTTGAGGCCAGCATTGGCAAAGTTCAAAAGGAACTATCCGAGGTTTCAGCAAAGACAGATAAACTCCTTGACGCATACCTCTCTGAGATCATAACGGAGACCGAATTTCAGGTAAAGAAGAAAAATCTTGTAGAACGAAAAGCGGCATTAAAGCAGGAACTGGAAGATTTAAAGACAGGGCACTCAGAATGGTTCGAACTCGCGAAAAACGTGATTGAGACCTGCAACTCCGTCGAGAGGATTATAAAAGAGAAAAATTTCAGTGATCTGTCTGAAATTTTTCAAAAAACAGGTTCGAACTTTGTTTTGCGGGATAAGAAAATAGTTTTTTCTTTTCAGGAGCCGTTTAGTTATATTTCTTCAAGAGGTTTTTCCGAGGATGATTTTTCCGGAAAAGATTTACCCCCCGCTCTTGGTGC
>PWOI01000043.1 GCA_003557485.1 Elusimicrobiota bacterium
GGTTTAAAGGAGCCTTTGTGGATGGCGATAGGATGAAGCTTACAGAGGGAGCTATGGCATTTGCCGAGAGAATATACGGTGTAAGCGATCTGCACGGTGAAGTTTCGCGAAAAATGTTTCCAGAGTTTTCCGACTTAATAGGTCATGTAACGAACGGTTCGCATATAGGTTCCTGGCGGGCGGAAAGCCTTAAAAATGTCGCTACTACTGAAGAACTTAACAGGGAAAAAACCAAACTTAAGCAAAAACTTATAAAGAAAATACACAATGAAACAGGATCTGAATTTGACCCTGATCGTCCGATAGTCTCTTTTTCAAGAAGGATGGTAGAGTATAAGAGGCTGGCTATGCTACTACACGATGATGTAGTCCACGAGATGCTTAAACCCGAAAATAAAGGTGGTCTGGGTATTCAGCTGGTAGTTGCGGGGATGCCATATGGAGAATATGGTTTACATATGCTAAGGCGGATAGATGAACTTAGAGGATTGGGATATAAGATAGTATATCTTGAGAATTATGATATAGATCTTAATGTAAATAGAGAAATTTTTGCCGGTTCTGATTTTATGCTCCATGTGCCCCAGCGGCCTAAGGAAGCTTCGGGAACCAGTTTTCAGATGGCAGCCATAAATGCTACTCCTTCCGGAAATTCTATGGATGGTGCTCCGCTTGAACACATAAGTGAGTTCAATAGAGATACATTAGAAGGGAACGGTCTGTTTATGGATATGGAACCCGAGCACGAAGATGTAAAACCAGAAGGAACTACTAATGAAAGGGAAAGCCTTTTAAGAATGCTGAGAAAGTTTAGAAATATATACGCAAGCAAGGAAGAATTCTCTGCATTGCGCTGGAACGCGTTTAAAAGCGGCGAAAAAGAAATGTCAGCTGTAAGGATGGTTAAAGATTATTACACAGATCTTTATGTTCCGGCATTAGAAGGGAAGGAAGTGGTAGAGTTGATAGATGTGGGTAGAGAGATTTTGGAGAGTATAAACGAAGTTAACGCATCTGAAAACAGAGTTCTTCTGGATGGTCCGGTAGGAGTTGCTCCGTTTGTTTTCAATACCAAAGGAGGCCGGCAGGTTGTGGCTGCTGATGCCGGTCTAAAGGAATTTCTTAATACCATAAACAGTATGGTTAGCCGTGGGGAAGACTTAAGCCACCACCTTTATGATTACTTCAATTATATTGATGCCGTGCTTTCACATGTGCGGGGCAGTGAAAAGATAAGGGTCTGGCTGCAGAGGCTCAAAAGAAATCCTTCACTGGATGAGTCCGATAAGGAAAAAGAGCTGTTGTCGGTAGTTGAAAAATTGGTTTCCGCCCAGGAACAGGCGAAGAAAAGGTGGGAAGCCGTAAATAAGATTTTTGCGAACGCGGGAAGACCGGACAATAAAAGTTTTTATGAAAATTTAAAAAACCTCGGCAGTGAGGATGTAGAAGGATTCAAGGGCCTGGTAATGCTGGCTCTTTCCGGGCTGAAAATGGATTATTCGGGCAGCGATATTGAGACGCCGGCCGGGGTGGCACGTTTTCTTTCTGCTAATCTTGATTCTTTCCTTGAGGCCGTTTTCTTAAACAGTGATATAGGAACTGATGTTGAGGATTTCTTTATTACAGAGGCTTCTTCCCTGATCCCGGAAACCAGCAGTGACTGGAGGAATCTTTACGGTTACAGGCCTTCAATGCTGGAAGATTACGTTGGAACAATAGATAAGGCCTCCGAGGAATTTATTGTAGGGTCCCTTCTTTCTGTTTTCCTCAAAGCACAGGCCCTTAATGCCCCGCACCGTATATATTTCGCCCGGGACGCAAACTGGCTTTATCTTCTGGAAGATACTATGTCACAAGAGTCAGTAAGGGATAAATCCGATTCATCTATAATTTATGCAAGCCGCGAAACTATGGTTGAATACTATAAAGAGTTCAGAAACCTTATAAGAAGTGTTTCAAAGAGAATGCGCGATATGGGGGAAACCGACTCGGATGTGTTCTATGGTGAAGTCAGAAAAGATTTCCTTAAAAAAATAAATAAGGATGCAGAATTCAGGGAGTATATAAATTCTCTTAAGGACGGGTTGGAAGAATTAAATATGGATTCAGGCGAAAACTTACTTATTGATACGGGTATGTTTGGGACTATGCCTGTATTTTACAAGATGGTTTTGGAATATTTATATCCGGGTATACACACAAACTGCTTACTTGTAAACAGTATTTCCGGAAGCATTAGGTCGTACAACGTCCAAGAATGGCCTGTCGAATTCAGAAACTACGCTGAAGGCTACAACCGAAAGGTGGAGGATGTTATGAGGTATGTTGAAAACCGTCTTAATCATCCGGTCAGATTTAGTAACATCAAAGAAACTCTTGTCTCAGAGGAGAATATAGAAAACTGGATAAAGTGGTCACGCGACCGGCAGCACTTTATGGCATCGGCTAAGGAATTTTCCAGATGGATACGTGAGGAAGGAGTTACAATTGAACCCGCACATATTGCTCATGCCGAGCAGTTTAACGTAGATGGTGGCAGTGAATATTATGGAGAGTTAACACCCAATGATGCAATAAATTTGGCAAATGAAGTACGCAGCACCCGAGGAAGAAACCTGACAGGCGTAATTGTTCGGGGCCGGGAAGTCAAAATAAGAATTGACAAAGATATTGCCGAAAAAATGGATGATGTAATAAGAGAATATATAAAAGAGATTCTTGAAGGCTACCCTGACAGGGATATTTCGGTGCTGCTTGATACCATAAAAGAAAAGGGCAGCCTTGTAATAGCCTCGCTAGATCAATCCACCCACCTTTTTGAAGATCACCTTGCCAACGGGTTCATAGGAATAAACCGGGAGTTTTTAGATAACTATTCAGAAGATGCCAAGAAGTTCAATAACAGAACCCTTAAAATAGGGCTGGCGCACGAGTTGCGCCACGAGATGCTTATATGCGAGCGTGAAGCTCTTGCTGAAAAAGAAGAAAAAGAATGGAGAAACGCCAGCCGGGCGGAAGTCCTGGAAAAAATAACTGCGATGAGAAAAGATCTGAAAAGTTTTACTAACTTCACTGAATACGTTGAGAAGAAGCAGTTTGAAATAGATAAGCATTTTACGGGAGGCAACGTTGTTGCTCAGCTAAATCCGCAAGAAAAGGAAAAATATAATAAGTTCCTTTCTCTAATCAGGAAGAATCATCCGGCATCCAGCGGAATGATATTGAAAGAAGCCTTCTTTACTGTAAGAAACGCATATGCCGGAAAGTTGTTTCCCCACGGGGGCAGCCACCTTGATCATGCGCTTGCGGTTGCAGAGACTGCTGCCGAATGGGGATGCGACGAAATTAATGTTGCAGCAGCTCTTCTGCATAAACTCTCCGATGAAGAAATTAATAAGTTTAAAATTATAGATAAAGAGGTTTCAAGGGAAATCAAGGAAAGGCATTCATATATTGCAAGAATAACCAAATTACCGTATGTCGATGGAAAAGTCTTTAATAAACTTCAGGGTACATACTCTCTTCAGAATTATATGAATATGCTTATTCAAATGACCGAAGACTCCCAGCAACTGCTGCTGCTTTTTGCTGATAAATTGCACAGTCTTGCGCAGGCTGAAAGCGACTTCGAAAAGAATTACAGACATCAGGAAATTATGCATGTCTATGTGCCTCTTGCTATGAGGTTGAATGCAATGAATATAGCTGAAGATCTTAGGACCGGAGCCTTCAAAGTATGGAATTACGGGGGATTTAGTGAGACTGTTGATAAAATTGAAGCCTTCTACGGAAGATCTTATAGCGAATTGCAGGATATGATGGAAGA
>PWOI01000025.1 GCA_003557485.1 Elusimicrobiota bacterium
TAACTGTCTTTTTACCGGTAAACTCTTTTATCTTCCCAGTAAGAAAATTGAAATCAAAAGGTTTCCTGATAAATGCTGCAGCCCCCAGGCTCAGACCCTCTTTTTTATAACTTTCGGCTATGGACATTATTATTACGGGTATGTCTTTTGTGTTTTCATTTGACTTAAGGCGCCGCAGAACATTTATCCCGTCCATACCGGGCATCATTATGTCCAGGGCTATAAGATCGGGCCTGTAAAGCTCGGCCCTGCGGAGCCCTTCAAGCCCCGAATAGGCCACTGCTGTCTCGTACCCCCTGGCCTCCAGGTTGTCCTGCACCATTGAGGCAATTACCTCTTCGTCCTCAATAATCAGTATCTTCTTTTCCATAAATTACTCCCGGCCGAAATTAACGGCCTTATTCTCCATTTTTCCCATAAAAAAACCCGCGTTCTGCAATGACGCAACAAACGCGGGGTTTCTAATCCCTAAAATCTGTTTTATACGGGTAATATCGTAATCGTTTGCCCGATTTCTTATTATCTTCCAAACCGGTGAAAGGAAGTTACTTCTCCACTTACTGTAGTACCTCATGCGGCTAAGCTTCTTATTGTTTCTTTTTTTGTATTCACTAAAAGTAAAAACTAGACATAAAAAAACCATTGACATCAAAAGAACTGTAACAATATCCCCCCCGCTAAATGCTGATGCCCTGCCGGAAAGAAAAAGAAAATTCTCTCTATCTTCACGGCCCTCTTCCCTTTCAGGTGAGCCACTCTCAGTGTCTCTGTTAATCATACGGTTTATGTTTACAGAGACTTCTGCGGGATAAGACATACTACCCCGCAGAAGCCCTGATAAACCTGAAGATCCCTCAGTCGTATAGTAACACCCAAGAACAAATACAGATGGTAGAATAAGCGCAAACGCCAGTATAAGCACTTTTCTTTTTTTACTCATTTTCCGCATATTTGCTCCTTATACAAGAGGAATCCAGATTACTCTTACTGGACTGCTTTCCACGCAGCTTTTTCTTCCTCTACAACAATAACAACCTCCACTTCCCTTTCGCTGATATTTCCATTGTCATCCACAGCAGTAAGAACAATAGATCCTTCGTATGTTCCCGGCGCCTGGTCTTCCATAACATCAGCATTTACATAGTAATAACCGCTGTAAATTCTCAGCCCTGGCCACGGACGGTCAATGCGGACAATATGGAAATCAACTTCAGCTTCCATAGTCTCCCCGTTCTCGTTTACCAGTTCAACGGTCCCGGACATATTAGACGCATCAGAATCTATGAAAGTTTCCAAACGAAAACCCCCGGTTCTGCCTTCGCGGGGTTCCATCTCTAAACTCTCTCCCTGACTTACCGTTCCCGCGTCCAGGTTGACGGTTCCGAAATTATAGGCAGGTGTCCATTCTTCAACCGTAACCTCAACATTTACCGCCACTTCATGGGTATTGCCTTCGCTGTCGGTTATGGTTAATGTAACTTCACCGTCATATAAACCAAGAACCTGGTCTTCAGCCGCTGAAGCGCTTCCGCCTACATAAACTTGAAACCAATACTCCCCGTCCCTTTCATACACCGGGCCCAATGTATGCGGTGTCCTTAAATTGACGGTCAGAGTTTCGCCGTCCGCGTTTGTAAGCTCTACGGTATCGGGTGCCTCTACTGTCAAATGCCTGCCGTTTGAACATACACTTATCCAGTTATCATCAAAACCTGTCACCTGGCCCTGTTCCGCCGTTCCAAAATCAATTGAAGGATCACCTACAGGCCATACCAATATGACACCCTCTATTTCCCCTGCTATCCTTTCAGACAAGGCGACGCCAACACTATCACTGCCGGCAATTCCCTTCAGTGCCCTGTAAGCTGCCAGCCTGACTTCAGTGTCTGTACCAGGATCGGCTGCTATTTCCAACAAACTATCCGCAACGTTTTCCTGCATTCTGCCAGTAACACCCGGTGAATCTGCCAATATATTCCCCAGACTATCTATTGCCTCTATCCTCGTTTCACTGCTTTCATCAGCATCACCGGCCGCATTCAACATACTATTGACATTCCGTCTTTGGCGCAGTGTGTTTATACCCCGAGCTATAAAGTTCCTAAAATTACGAAAACCATTCCTGATGCCGGATATAATCCCACTAAACACACCTTCCCGTTCAGGCTCGCCATCCGCTTTTACATCCAGTTCGTCTGTATCCCGAAGTTCTACTTGCAAGATACTTGGACTTTCCCACCTCTCACTGTACGGAGTTCTGATTGCCCTGCCTTCTCCGATATCTCTCCTGTTGTTATATCCCGAATTTAAATCCGCCGACACAACAAGTAGAACAGCAAAGCTCAACATTGCCACCCACAACCTATGCAAATTGAATCTGCATTTCAATAAATTACAACGTTTCATCTTAAAATACCTCCTCTTATAATACCCTTTCTCACCCGTCTGGTTTTCATACCATAAAATTCACCTCCTTCTGTTTCAGTTTCTGATCTTGCAACATATAAAAAACCCGCGTTCTGCAATGACGCAACAAACGCGGGTCTACTTTCAACCTGGACTGCTCTTTCAGCGGTTCCTGCCGCAAAAGAGAACAGCCCTCTCTTTCCTATCGGATTTATATCATAAAGGTCCGAACAACTGCTCAGTATTTTCTGAATCGGAGATAAAAATTTAATGGACCACTTTCTGTAATATCGCAGCCGGCTCATAAATCTGCACCCAAGAAGACCCTTATCCTTAATTAAATCATAATTTCCGCATAGAAAACTCTTCAGAAAGACCCCAGCAGTAAAACTTCCTCCCATTACTGCCATACAGCTCAAAAGAAAAAGAAGGTTAAATATCTCCTCCTCTTCGCTTTCCTCTCTATCTTGCTCCGCCTGATCACTACCTACGGGATCAGAAGCAACAGCTCGGTTTACGTCAAGCTGCACTGTAGAAATAGTAATATTTTTACCAAGAAGCCTATCGTAAATACCCGAAATCTCGCCTCGAACCTGAAATAAAGCAAGCAGGCACGAAATCATTACCGCAAGGGAAATAAGTATTGAAAATATTCTATTCCTTTTGTTAGATTTCATAAATTATTCTCTCTGTTACCCTTATTTTTCTCCTAAAATATGTTTTCAAAAGATTGCATAGTCCAATTGAGTATATCTTTAGTAGCATCTCTTAAAACTATTAACGGCTTCAGCGTTTCACCGGAAAAATTAACAATAAAATTAGAAGTATCCTTTGTTGTTAAATCTATTTCCGCCGTTGTCCCAAGTTCATAACTAGATTTAATAAAAACAGATAAGACCTCAACAACATTGTTTTTTTTCTGTTCATGAAATTCCTGTTCTGAATTAAAGAAAGATTTGTGACCATCATTTAACCACCCGAGTCTCTCTCTAATAAATTCAGCTAATTCTGGCTCGGTCTGCGGGTCATCAGCAATCGCATTTAATTCTTCAACTATTTCTTCTATAACGGCAGGACTTACAAGTTCTTCCCTGATAATCCAAATAAATTCATCTATTATTTTTTCTTTTATACCTAATTCAATCGAATGGTCTCTTAAAATATCAAAAAACCCTTCCATTATATTATGACGTATATCTTCATCGGCTTCGCCGCTCTGTAATGTCCAGCTCAGGACCTCCAGCGCCTGCTCCCGAAGCCCCGCATCCAGCTCCTGATCGGTAACGATATCAAAAAGCTCGGATACTATGGCATTCTGAACTTCCGGGCCGGCCGCTGCATTCTGAACAATCCACCCCAGTTCGTTTAATA
>PWOI01000118.1 GCA_003557485.1 Elusimicrobiota bacterium
GTGGCTGAGGCTCTCGAAGCCACCATATATCTTATCTATTCCCATAATCAATTCAAAAGTCGAAAGTCGAATTTCGAAAGCTATATTGCAGGCTCAGTTGCAAGCCGTAGTGTCTGAACTTTACCGAGTATTCTCCTTCGTGAAGTAGAGTTTCTTCATCTGTAAATTCATTTCTCAGGAGATAATAACTAGTCGATTCGTGGGTGGTTAAATCTGAGTATCTAAAGAATAGGGAGGTGTTAAAACTAAAGCGCTCACTCAATCTATAACTATAGCCTGTATTAAACATAACCACAGGTTTATTATCCATACCGGAGCTTTGTTTAATATTGCGTTCCCAAAGGTGTTGCATTGGAACAAAAGTTCTATTTCCTCTTGAATTAGCGCTACCAAATCCTGTACTAGTTCGAACAATACCTCCACCACCGGATATAAAAATACTTGAACGATTAGATAAGTTAAAGTAGTGTCGATAGAAAATAGCTAAACCCAAAATATGGGTTTTTGAATTCTTTTCAAAATATAAACTCTGCTTTAAAAATGTGGCTGATCGTAATCCCTGATCCAGGACAACATCATATTGCATGCGATATTTGCCCGTGAAAAACTCAGCACCGATTCCAGATTGAGGTGAGAGGTGACGTATATAATATAGGCTTGTAAAATTTTTAATTTCATTTTTTGCTGGGAAAATTCCATTGTCAGATTCATTTAAATTCAAATCCAGTACAAATTGGTTTATAATTTTCATTTGGGCATTATGAACAAATTCATAGGTATAACCCATGCTATTCTTTTTTAACTCCAATGACCTTTTACCAAATAAACCAGTTCCTGTCTCTCGAAAAAATGTAGAAGAACTTATTAGCTCCCTTTTCTCCTGAGGGAAAGAATAACTAAACCCTAAATTTAGAGATGGTTGGCTCATTTTTCTGGAAACTTCCCCAATTATCATATCTCTCCTTCCGTCAAATCGGAACCAACTAGGTGGAATTGCATCTTTATTTGAAAAACTGTAGGCTATAGAAGCTCTTACTTTTAGTGTGTTTAAAAGTCTGTGATAATAACCAACCTCTAAATCAAATTTTGTAAACCTTCGGTTTACAACCGGGCTAGTGCCCACATCAGGTAGCATAAAAAATATCACCTCCTCTTCACCATCCACAGTGTTTTGATATAAGCTTTGAGATTTCGACCTAAGGTATTTAGTTATGGAAATTCCGCCTGATCCAAAGATCCCGGACTTGTCGTTGATAGGGTGTTGGTAAAGGGCTCTTAAGATAAGCCCCCTATACTCCATGTCTGATTCTGTAAATTCAACCGGAAAAATAGCCTCATCTGTACGTATGAAATCTGATCCGGCATTGAGGCGAACGTTATAAGCTTCGTAACCGTAAACTAAACCAGTTTGGACAAAAAAGCGCGGAAAAATTTTTCTCGCATAGGTCAACTCAGAATGAAAAAAATAAGAAGGTGTGGAAGAAACTCCATAATCTGTGATAACTCCCTCGGAGTTTATATAGGGTTCATGAACAAATTTCAGTGCAGGATTGATCCCTAATCCGGATTTGATACCTATAAAATTGTTGCTAAATAAAGTTTCCTGTGCATCAACTATGGTTGTTGGAAAGAGAGTGACGCATAAAAAAAAAGTAAATATATATTTCATATTATTTATCCCCAACAGTATTTATGTGAATAAGTGTTTAAAAATCCTGCTTCTTCCGACTGGTATATCGCAAGAAGCAGGATGTTGCAATTTACTCTTCAAAAAAACTGGTACATTCATAAACCACTTCAAAATTTAACGACGTTATGTATTGAGTGGTGATTTGCATACCATTTTCCACAGGTTCAGCATTATGGCGTATGAAGTCGGTCTCAATATCACCGTATGTACAAGGCTCAAAATAGAAAAATGAAAAGGATCCATCTTCTTCTATGCTGTAATCAGCTGTTAGAGTTCCATCTAGATACGTCATAAATACGGTACCATCAGGGTTAAATGAGAATCCTACATCATTCACACAACCGCACTCCACTGTCCCGTATACATAACCTGGAAGTTTGTGTCGGCAATGTCCATCTAAAACTATTCCCGGGCAGACACACACTCCTTTTATACAAAGAAAATAGGAATTTGCACAAGCAGGAATGCATTCGTCGGGTTTTCGACAAGCAGTTGCTATAAAAACCAGGCAGAGGATGACTATCGACATTAGCTTAACCAGTTTCGACATATTACTAGTGTTTTAGTATGTTATGAATATCAAAGGAGGTCTTTCTGACCCTATAGATACCCCTGCTTATTATTTATATGGTGAGGAGTCAATCATATTATTTTTGTGTTTGAGTTTTAAGTACAACAAGTATAATTAAAACAAAATTAGATGAAAAAATTGATTTGGTTCATGGTTTTACAGGGAATGTTTATATGTAAATATGATATATATATATATATATAGTAAATCAATGCATTATGAATGGTTTTCTTTAAATATAGTAGGAGTAGAAAAAAAACTCAAAGACATTGACACCAATGTATTCTTGTAAATATTATTCAATAAAAAATACGCCGGTTTTATACCACCCAAATAATTACTGTTTCTATAACCTGATCTATGCCTTTACATCTGAGAATTACATTCACTTTATTTTTGAGCTTCAATGTGTGCTTCCACCCTAATTAAAGGGACGCCGCGTCTCGATGATAAATCTACCCATTCCAAACGCTTTACATACATCCAAAAAGAAACCTTTGGCCTGTCCCATAGTCGAACCCGGGTCATACCTAACCTATATTCCTCATAGGAGTTTTCAAACTCCAAAGCGTTCCTATCAAAACTCATCGTAATTAATTCTATAGCCACCAGGAAGTCTGTGCCGGGTAAGGGAACATCGTATTCCTTTAGGTCTAAGGTATACCATCCCGCTTCCCGGGGTTCTATCATCACCGTTTCTCTCAATAAATCGACATCGGGCACTCCTTTATCATTGATGCCAACTATCCTCAGACGAAAATGGTGATAATCGGTTTGACTGCCGACCTGAGAAAAATAAAACGCCACTGAACTGATAATGCCTGATTCCTGATTGCGGAAGGAAGTCCCCATTTTGTAGGACCGATTTTGTTTGTAGAGGAAATACAATGGATAGGTACTGAGCCTTCTTTTATTCATTGCGAAGGTTTTAGAAACTAATTGACTTTCAGATATATGAATTTCCGGCAAATCATAGTGTTTTGGAGTCATTCCAATCTCCCAAAATAGGGCATCACTACCTTCCCCAATAATAATGGCTGTATCTCTGTACCCCAATGATTGTAATATAAAGGTGCCCTCACTTTGAGGCAAAACAAACAAGCCCTCCTTATCTGTAATGGCGAAAACGCCACCCTCTTCAGCCATGAGTACTATGCCGGCCAGTGGTTTGTCGGTTTTTAGGTCGTAAACTTTACCGGAAGTTTGACTATAGGAATGGTATGTTACTAAAAAAAACAGGAGGACGATAAACAGTATTCGCATAAAATTGGATTTAGTACCACGAAACAAATTTAAAAATCACTGTAAGTTACTATGATTTGTACATTATTCTAAAAGGACCCTTTCCTGAAAATGGAAAATTGAGTCATGCCATTTGTGACAGAAAAAATCCACCGACCTAAAGTGGAGATGTTGACAATAATTTAATGGATCAATAGGAAGGGATAGGACAAATAGAAACGCGTATAAATAATTAAATTCCTATATTTGGGTTTTAA
>PWOI01000202.1 GCA_003557485.1 Elusimicrobiota bacterium
GAAACCTGGGCCAACCCATCCCTGGAGAAGGCAAAACAGGGCTTTATTTCAACAGTTGAAGAGATGAAAACCGGAAATTTCTATTTTGCGGAGAACCGGAAATTTCTAAATTGCCTTGACATACTAAGAATAGACTAGAATAGACGAATAGGTGTGCTTATATCTGATCTTTTTCCTTACGCTAAAACTAAAATCATGTTCAACTTGAGGGGCTACAGCATCTGTTTTCTGTTTTCTCTTATCCAGATTTCCCAGAAAGGATCTTCTATTTTTATCTCGCCGTTCAAATCAACTACAAACCCTTTTTCAACGAGCCTCTTAAATGCGCTGGAAGAAGTGCTTGGAGAATTTATTCCGTATTTTCTTAAAAAATTTCCCGAAGTGTATTTTTTATCCCCTTCCGTTATTCCGATAAGCAGTCTTTTTTCCGTATTATCCGCCTGTTTCCACCACCTCATATAATCGGCATTAT
The DNA here is from genome assembly GCA_003557485.1 of Elusimicrobiota bacterium. Lineage (GTDB taxonomy): Bacteria > CG03 > SLGR01 > SLGR01 > PWQF01 > PWMP01. The sequence continues at coordinate 473 of PWOI01000202.1, forward strand.
GTTCAACAATGATTTCCCCAATAGCTTTGTTTATATCTTTTTTTCTTATTTCCCTCCCGCTGTTGAGATTGCAGATCTCATGGCACAGCTGCTGCGTGTAGTAGGGATGATTGTCCACTCTTTTAATTATATCATCTTCCAGGCCGTTTGTTTCAATCCCTTTCTTTTTAAATCTTCCGATTATAAATTTCTTGAATTTTTCTTCCGGAATCTTTTTTAAGTTCATAATTCTTGCAAATTTATAGAAGGGGGTTTTCCTGCTGCCGAAAATGTCCCCCATCATTCTCTGACAGCTTCCTATAAAAATATAGACTACATTCTGGTGATGCTGTAAAATTGCTCTCATTTTTCTTTCCAGCCCGGGGGAAATTCTTCGTATTTCCTGAAACTCGTCATAAACAATTACCAGGTTTTCTTTTTGCGATGCTCCAACTTTTTCCGGTAAATTCAGGGCATCTTCAAGATACACCGGGATATCCTTCTTTTCGGGCCCCAGGGATATGGATAATTCTCCGCTCCCCGGCTCGTATTTAAAGTCAGGCTGGACTCTCAAATTTTTTAAATAGTTTTTCAGTTTTTCAAAAGGACTTAATGATAAGGTTTTTTTAATTAAAATATTTGACAGGTCATCTTCACCGGTAACCAATTCCATATTGATATCTAAACACTTCGCATTCATATTTTCAATTGCATTTACGACCAGGCTTGTCTTGCCGTAACGCCGGGGGCTCATAAGCACAAGATTTTGACCCGATTCTACTTCATTTCTGATAAACTTGATTTCTTCTTCCCGGTCGGCGAAATATTCGCCCCGTACTACTTTTCCGAACAAAAATGGATTCATATAATCTCCTGCATTACGACAACTATCGTTACGATATGTATCGTAACTAATTTATGGCATTTGTAAACATTGCGGGCCCCTGTGTTTGGAGACAGGAATAAAGATCGTAACCCCTCCTAGGAAATACAGAGGGCACCCTCTTTCAGTCCTTTATTTCAAACGGCGCCTTTACCGCTCTCCTGCTTTTCAGTTCACTGTTGGCAGGGCGCTTACAGGTATATCGCAGATTCAGGAGCACAAACTTCAGATAATCGTCCATAGTGAGTTTTTTCGCGGTGGGGGTTTTGAAATCAATAACCGGTAAATTAAGCTTTTCCATAATGTATCCTATACTTTCCTTACTATTTTATCATAAAGTTCTTGCGTGCCGTATTGAAGGCAAAGTTTTTTAAACCCCGGGCTTTCCGTATCAAGACCGTTACTCCTGGCCATATTAACAATATCTGGGAGATCCCTGTCTTCTCTCACCTCGGGGTTATGCTTAATCGCATGCAGTTTAAGCGCTATTAAATGCTCCAGCGAAGGAACCAGGAACTTTTCTCCGGCGATATAGATTTGACTGGCATCTTTAATAATCTTATCCAGGGTTTCCCTGTCTACAAACATAAAATCAATATCCAGCAAATAATCGCTTTCTGTTCTCAGCCGGCTGAATACTTCATGCCCATAACCCTGCCGGTAACCTTCCTGCTCCAGCAAAACCAGTATTTTTTTAAAATCATCTTTGGTAATGAGAAAATCCAAGACGGCAGTATAGCGAGAAACCTTGTAATAATTAACGGCAAATCCGCCGATCAACACACAGGAAACCTTTTTTTCCTCTACCGCCGCGGATATAAGATGAAAGAGTGTGGGGTATTTCATTTTGTTGTCATTATAGCATCTTTTTTTATCGTCTTTAAAAGCCTGTGCCTTTTTGCGTTTTCCATCCCCCGGATACCTTGCAGGGTCCAAATGGCCTATATCCGGCACGCCCTTACACCTCTTATGCTTACCCGGCGTTTTTATCTCTGCTCGGCAAGGTCGTTCAGGCGGTTCAGTACGGAGAGTATGGGTTACGCTGGTTCAGCGGGTTGCAACTCCCTGTTGTAGAAAGCAGCTCCCACCCGTTCTATGTGAGCGATGAGACCAAGTTCCTCAATATCCTCATAAACCGACAAATCAAACTTATAAGGTAAAGGTATACGCCTCTTGACACCGGATATCCTTTGCGGCCGCCGACTTTCCGGCCCCGGTTGTAAATACAAGATCGCAGCGGCCGATGTCATCAGCCTGGCGCCGCCTCCAGCTTTGGAGCAGTTGCTGCTCTTTTTCGGTTAAGATTGAAGGAATTTTTCTTTTTGCCATTTTTTTGTTTTTGTCCCGGGGTTTTTCCCTTTTTGTGAATGTCTCCCGATATCTGCCATCACAGGGGGTTATTCACACCGCAATTTGATGCAGTTGTGTGCTTTTTTTATCAACGTCTTTAATCAGGTTTTGAATCATTTCCACTTCTTCTTCATTAAAATACGGTTCCCCGCACTGTTGACAAATCAACGCCGGCACTTCATTAATCACAAGAAGATATCCTTTTCGATCAATAGTATAGGAAGTTTTACCGGATTCCATCCTGCCTTTACAATAATGACATTTCATTTATTCAATCCTCCTTTCTCTTTTTGAAATTGTTACTCCACTTTTTCTCATCCGGAATATACGTGGTTATTATCAATAAATATTCTTCTTTAGGCGAACAAACCACATGAATGGTTCTGTTTTGAATAGTTCTTCCCGATAAAAGGCAGCTGTGCCCTCTTTCATCATCAGGATAATCTTCAATAATTTCACCCTTCGTTAAAACATTTCTGATTTCGTCCTTGGAAATCATCCTTTTGGGCTTATTCATCTGGTTTAGCGTATGAATAGAATATAAAATTTTTTTCTTTGTTTTTTTATGTATTAACTTTCGAAAGTCATTCATAATTTAGTTCCTCAAAAAGCAACAATTCTGGAAGCCGACCTGTTTAAGGTCCTAATTGCCCCTGTGATCTGTTTAAATAATACCATATTCCACCTAAAAATGTAACACCATTTTTAACCTGTTGTACGGAAAAATACATTTAATTAAAACTTTATACTTTTCATTAAAATACTGCCAAATAAATATATTTTATTAATATCTTAACCCAGCTTAACTTTTTATCACAAGTCCACCCCCCTCAAAAAAAAGAAACGCTGTAAAGGTCCTGCTCCAGGCCTATACTTATTACAGCGCGGGGTTATGAGTTCGGCGGGTTTACCTGAGAGCTAAAACGGCTTACGGAGTCCTTCAGCGGAGCAGCGGCAGCCCTGGCCTTCCCTGACCGTAACACTGCCTCCTTTTAAATCGGAGAACTCAACTTCGCCCTCGAAAACCTTTAGTTCCGAGATCCCCTGCTCCATCCGCAGGGAGAACTCCGTTCC
>PWOI01000011.1 GCA_003557485.1 Elusimicrobiota bacterium
ATCCGGTAGCATAATCTTTATGAATGTAACCCCATTGAACGCCATAATATAAATGCTGTTGATTTCCATCATCAAAAAAATTAACGTCTCCGGTGTTTCTGAAAAACCTGTTAGGGTATATTTCTAATGTTTCTCCTCCATCAAAAGAAACGAGTGGATATGAAAAGTCATAGATATAAACCTGGTTTTCATTATAAGGGTTAAAGGTAGCACCCCGTCCATACCAATAAAAATTATCATCGGGTGTACCGGGTTGAACATAACTATCCCAGGTAGCACCATTATCTGTTGAAATAATGGTTTCATTTTCTTCCAGAATGAGAATAGTATTTGTATTTGATGGGTTATGAACAATGGCGGTAACGAAATCATAACTGCCTCCACCCCACCCATCATCAAACTCAATTGGTAACATGGCCCAGGTTTCACCTCCATCTAAAGAACGATAAACTGCCTGCTCCTGATCAGGATAATTCCATCTTACTGCAGACCCTACATAAATATCGTCAGGATCGGAGGGATTAATTCCAATACTGCTAAGAACAAGGCCACCAAGTTTTTCCTCCCAGGTTTGTCCAGCATCTTCTGAAATCCAAATTCCACCAAAATCAACGGCCTGATAACCACTAAACCTTGACAAATATAATTTCTGGGGATTCACAGGGCAAATGGCTACTCTTTGAATCATTACCCTCTGATGATCATCGGAATCATAAACTTCACTCCAGGTATCACCTCCATCATCAGAATAAAAAACGATATGGTGTGAAAGGTTCACTGCAGTATGCAGCAGAATTACTTCTGAATCAAGCGCATGTAAACTATAGGAGCGCAACTCAGGTGCACTTTCTTCCGGGTCATTAGGCACCCAAAAGCTGTTTGTTATTTCCGCTGATTCAATATTTAATATACTTACTTTATTATGAAAGGATGCTCCGTAATCTTCAATGAAACTTAATGAGGTACTGTCTCCCGTCAATTGCATTTCTTGAATTCTTGGGGGACGGTCAAGGTTTGGAAAGGAATATAAAACATCCCAGGTATCACCGTTGTCTTTTGAAACCATAATATGATTCCCCATTGTAGTGGCATAAAGCTTGTTTTCAATTACGGGATCATATACAAAATTCTTTAAGGTTCCATAATTTTCACTCCCTAAAAACTCTGTTTGAGCTTTCGATTCAGAGGAAAACAGAAATAGGCAAATAGAAATAAAAAAAGTAAAGGTTCTCATAGTGACTGGATTTGTTGTGAAAAAATGAAAATTAAATCTGTCACAAAAGTAATTTTGGATTTGGTTTAGCAGAAAAAATCAAAGCGACATTTTGCGACACCCTGTGAGACAAATCTCGACAACAATCCTAAATCGCTAAAAGGTAGCTGTAGAGGCTTAGCTCCTTGGATACATTTAACTTTTTTAATAGCCTTTCTTTTCTTTTTGAACAAGCTTTTGGGGTTATGTTTAATAAAGCAGCTATTTCTTTTGTACTCAAATTCATGTAAACATAAGATAGGAATCTGATTTCGGTTGAAATCAAATTAGGGTGCTTTTGGTTTAAGCGTTTTAAAAAATCAGGATTCACCTCTTCAAAATGTTTAAAAAAGCTATCCCAATGGCTTTCTGTTTTTAAATGGCTCTTTAAAGAGTGAATTTGCTCTGTTAATACTTCATTCCCTGAAATATCCGGAAGTTTCATCATATTTTGCAAAACCTTTTCAATTAATTCGTTTCTGCTTGCCAGATGTATAGCTTTTACAGAAAGTTTGCGATTCTTTCCTTCAATTTCATTTTTTAACTTTTCCTGTTCAAGTTTTTTTATTGCATCGTTTTTTTTCAGCCTGCTTTCAAGCTCATTACTTTTTATAACCTCTTGTTCTAATTCGAGTTCTGTGATCCTTTTACGCTGCTTATTTTTTATGGAAATATTTTTTAAGTTCCAGTAAATAATTACGAAAAAAATAATCAATACTGCACCAACGGAAAAGAAAAGTTTTCGCTGGTAAATTAATAGTTGCTGTTTTTCAGCAATATCTCTTTGATAATTTAAAACATCAAATTTAATTTTGTTTGATTCAATAATTCCTTTGTTCAAATATTCATTCCAATTATTTTTAGATATTATTACCGAATCCTTATAACTTAGTGCCAGATCATAATTTTTTAAACGTTTGTGCAGATTCGAAAGGTTTTCGAAGACCACAATTTTGTTATCGACACCTGATGGTATCTCTCTGGCCATTTCCGCGTATTTCAAAGCAGATTTCAAGTTGTTTTCATCTTCATATACCCGTGTTAAAAGATTTAATAACATTAATCGGTGTTCTTTATTATCAAATCCTTCTGTAAACTGCTTTAATTCCAGCAGTATTTTTTTACTAACCCTGCCCTCTCCTCCTAGATAATAATTTTCAGCCAATGCCAAATTGGCCAATACATTCAACTCCTTATCATTTTCGACAACAGGAATGTTTTTTTTAATTATCCCAAGTCCTTTATCTAGTTCATTGGTCTTATTAAGTACCAAGGCCAAATTGATTCCATAACGTGCTGAATTTGTTCCTATTTCATTTTTTTTTGCTGTGGAATAAGCCCTTTGAAAAAACTCCTTTGCTTTTTCATAATTCCGTTCATGAAAATAAAGAATAGCAATATTATTCATTATTATGATTTCATGGTCTGAGTCAAGATGCTTTAATGCAATTTCATAAGCTGCTAAGTAATAATTTAATGCCTCTTCATAATCGAACATCATTGAATAATTTGCTCCAATATTATTTTTTGCAAGAAATAATTCTCTGTTCCATTTATTTTCTTCTGCAAGTTTAATTGCCTTCATAAGGGTTTCTATTGATTCATAATGCTCCCTGTTTTCCATTAAACTTACCCCATCATTTATCAGTTGTTCGCATTTCTCAATTGCAGAAGCCTGGTAGAATATAATGCAGAAAAATAAGAATAAGTATATACGTTTATTGACTTGGGAGATCATCTTAAAAAAATTTAGGGGAAAACTTCTAAGGTAAAAAAGTAAAATTAGAAAAAAATTTTATCTTTTTAAAATTCCTAAAGGTAGTTCTGTTTTTTTATTTGCTTAAAAAACAGGTGATTATACGAATTGTTGTTTTTTTATTGGCTATTAACTAAGTTTGTTTTGCCATCATTCTCGAAAAGAAATGGTAGGCTGGTTATTCCTGTTCATACTTCACCTTTTCATCCGGCTAAAACGGTATAAAACTTATTTGCCATTCCGTTAAATCCTGACTCCTTTTTTAAACGGAAATCTTGTATCCCTTGTATATTCCCCAACAAGTATTTCAAGACTTCGTCCATTTAAACTCCCCAATCTTGAATTGTTGCACCAAACTCAAAAAGCAAAAATGCAGAAAGCGCGACATAAAACTAATGCAAGGCACTGGAGAAAGAAAACCTCTCCTTGTTGGACCTCACATATTAAACAATCCATCTGTACCTCCTCTGTGGAACTCTGTGTAACGAAAATATATACGCAGAGGGGAAACAGAGAAGATCCTCCATGAACCCACAGATATTGCCAAAGAAATTTCTCTGTGGAGCTCCGTGCTCCCTCTGTGCTACAAAAAAATTACACCGAGAGCCACAGAGAAAACACAGAGAGCCACAGAGAAGAATTTCCATAAACTTAAGGATATTGCAGAATAAACCCTCTGTGGAACTCTGTGAAACCTCTGTGGAACGCTGTGTAACAAAAATATTA
>PWOI01000177.1 GCA_003557485.1 Elusimicrobiota bacterium
AAGAACTTAAGGAAAAGGAAGAGTTAGCTGTAAACCGGGATAAATTTTAAAGCCGAGGAGCTTTTAGCTGTCAGGTTTGTAGGCTTTTGAAGCTTAAAAAAGCTTGCAACGCAAATGCCTCATATTTGACATCGATAAAACTTTTTGATATAAAGCATTACATTCGGAGAAAATAATTTTTTTACAGGAGGAAACATAGTTAAATCTGACAAAAAGCTAAGAACCAACTCTGAAATAACGGATCTTAAAGTAAGAGCTGTGAGTTCTGGCGGTGAAAACTTAGGCGTTATTCCAATAGAGAAAGCTCTGGAATTGGCCCGCAAAGAGGAACTTGACCTGGTTGAAGTTGCCCCGGATTCTCGCCCTCCGGTCTGCAAAATAATGGACTATAACAAGTATTATTATGAGCAGAAGAAAAAGAAACGCGAGAACAAGAAAAAAGCCGTGAGCAAAGATTTAAAGCAGATAAGGCTTTCTCCCAATATAGGAAGGCATGATTTAGAAACAAAATTCGGAAAAATAAAGAGTTTTCTAGAGAAAGGGCACAAGGTTAAAATAAATATGATGTTTAGGGGCAGGCAGAAGGAACATCTTGAAGTGGGGAAGCATATACTGACAGGCATAATAGAAGAGCTCAAGGAAGTTGCCGAATGCACTTCCGAGCCGTGCTTTGAAGGATTTTATATGAGTATGATGCTTTCACCGTTAAGTGAGAGAAGTAAAAACAATGAGTAAAAAAACCCATTCCGGGGCAAAAAAAAGGTTTAAAGTAACAGGTGGCGGCAAAGTTGTCTACCATAAAGCCGGCGCCGCTCATCTTAAGAGCAGGAAAAACGCAAAAAGAACCAGGCGCCTGAAAAAAGCGGGCCTTCTTCACGGTGCAGATGCAAAAAATATAAAGAATCTGCTTAATAAGTAAGCGGATTTCGTTCAGAAGAGAGAATAATACAATGAGAGTAAAAAAAGGAATAACAAAAAGAAGAAGACATAAAAAGTATCTTAAAGAAGCAAAAGGCTACTCACACGCTAAGAGCCACCGGTTCCGGGTTGCAAAAAACCAGGTTGAAAAGAGCCAGCAGTATGCTACAAGGGACCGCAAGGCTAAAAAAAGAGAAATGCGCCGGCAATGGATTACAAGTATTAATTCCGCTTGCGTGGAGAGAGGAATAAAATATTCAAAATTTATATCGGGACTTAAAAAGGCAAAAATCGCTCTGGACCGCAGAATGCTGAGTCGTATAGCCATAGAAGATCCCAAAACCTTCGATAAACTGACAGATCTTCAAGAAAAAAAGAACTGAACCGTCTGGAAAATTTCATAGATGGGAAAATCCTCAAGAAAGTTTAACCCGGCCCGCAGGTTAATCCTTATATTTCTGGCTTTTATCTCTGCCGGAACCCTTGCCCTGATGCTTCCCGGAATGACTACGGGGCCTATTTCAATTGTAGACGCCCTTTTTACTGCAACTTCTGCAGTATGCGTTACCGGACTCACCGTTCTTGAAACCGGGGAGTTTTTTACCTTTCCGGGACAGATTGTAATACTTGTTCTTATTCAGCTTGGAGGGCTTGGGTATATGTCAATGGCAAGCCTTATTGTAATTCTGACGGGGAGGATTAACATTGGCGGTAAGCTTATGCTCAGGCAGCAGATATTTAAGTACGACAGGGTCAGCCTGCGTTCTTTCGTATACAGGGTTGCGGCTATGACTTTTGGCTTTCAGCTTGCGGGCGCGGCTTTTCTTGCCTGGCGAATGCGGGACATGTTTGACAGCTTTACCACCAGTGCCTATTTCGGTCTTTTTCATTCAGTTTCAGCTTTTAATAATGCGGGGTTTGATATATTTGGAGCCGGTGCCGATGGTTCAAGTTTATCACTTACTCCTCTTAGAAATGACGTTTACTCTGTTCTTTTTATATCTCTGCTTATAATAGGGGGAGGGATAGGATATGTTGTTGTAAGCGATCTTTGGGACAAATTCAAGTATGCCATTAAAGGAAAAAAGAGATATCTAAATATTCACACTAAAATTGTTCTTTCTGCGACTGCTATTCTTTTAACAGCCGGGACGGCGTTCTTTTTTTTTGCGGAATCCGGTAATGCCGGGACCCTTCAGGGAATGGCCGGGGGGCAGAGGCTTCTGATGGCTTTTTTTCAATCAGTTACGCCAAGGACAGCCGGTTTCAATATGACAGATACATCAGCCTTGATAAATGTTTCCATTATATTTACAATCATTATAATGTTTATAGGGGCTTCGCCTGGCGGAACGGGGGGAGGAATTAAAACAACTACCTTTGCGGCGGTATGCGCCTATGTGAAGAGCGCATTTAAAAAGAACCGGGACGTAAATATTTTTAAAAAGAGACTGACAGAGGAGACTATAACAAAGGCAATGATTATATTTGTTCTTTCAATAGGGGTGATAGCGGTTTCTGCTCTGATGGTTCTTGCTGCAGAACCCTTTACGGTCGGTGAGGTTCTTTTCGAAGTAACCTCTGCTTTTTCAACTGTGGGGCTGTCAAAAGGAATAACCGACAGCCTTTCTTCTTTTTCAAAAGTTGTTTTAACAGTGACTATGCTTACAGGAAGGCTGGGACCTATTACAGCCGTAGGAGCGCTTCTTTCTGCTTCAAGGCATAGAAAATACAGGTATCCTGAAGAGGAGATAGCGGTAGGTTAACAGGTTAATTAAATGAAAATGAGAAATTTTGCGGTAATAGGCCTTGGTAGATTCGGGGCTGCCATAGCCAGGTTTCTTGAAGAAGAGGGGGGAGAAGTTCTTGCTATAGACAGCAACCCTGAAATAGTCCGGGAACTTGAACACGACTATACTTCAGTAGTGGAGGCCGATGCCACTGATATTGAGATCCTCAGCAACCTTGGAGTAGGCGACGTAGACGCAGCTATAGTTTCCATAGGTACAAATATGGAGGCCGGCATAATGATAACATTGCTTCTTAAAGAACTTAAAGTGCCGCTGATTATAGCAAAAGTGAGAAGTAAACTTCACGAGAAAGTTCTCAAAAAAGTGGGTGTTAATTTAGTTGTCTACCCCGAGGAAGATGCGGCGCATCACCTGGCAAAGAAACTCTACTGGCCGGGATACAGCGAACTTGAAATGACTGCCGGGCTCAGCCTCCTTGAGATAAGCGCCCCCAAATCTTTTGTGGGAAGGACTGTATCCAAGCTGAAATTGAGGGAAAAATATAATATAAATGTTGTTGCCATTAAAAGAAAAAATCCTATCATTGATGAAAACAATCAAACGGATTATGAAGAGAAAATTATTGCTCCCCCCAAGGCAGAAGAAAAGTTTGAGACCGGGGACAGGATAGTTTTTGTTTGCCCTGATGAAAAGGTAGATAAATTTAAGGATATGAAATGAACGATAAAGATAAAATCCAGATACATATTGAAAAGGGAAAATTCTATTTTTCCTCAAAAAAATATAAAGAAGCAATAAAAGAGTTCAAGCAGGCGCTGGAACATGACAGTGAGAATTCCGAAATACTGTACAGTCTTGCTGTTTCTTATGAGACAAGCAGCGATTACGACCTGGCAAAGGAGACCTACCAGAAAGTTCTTTTTCTTGACCCCGAACACGAGCTTGCCCGGAGCCATCTGGAAAAACTTCTGGAAAGATGACTGATTTCAAGGAATACACTGCCGCCGAAAAACAGGCCGTATCTGATATTAACAAATGCTCATCTGCAGATGAGCTTGAAAA
>PWOI01000136.1 GCA_003557485.1 Elusimicrobiota bacterium
GAAAATAGTGTAACGAATCAGTATGCGGAAGGTTCAACTGAGAGTCGCGACTGGACTTGGACCAATACTGTTACCTATTCAGATTTATTAGCTGAGGTGCATAATGTTAATGTTGTATTAGGAACCGAGACCCAAGAAACCACTGGATCTTGGCGCCAAGCTTCGAGAAGCGGTTTTTTCTCATTTGATCCAAACTATACCTCATTAGCGACAGGATCTGGAGACGTTGTTGCGGGAAATAGTCATTGGAGATATGCGCTTTGGTCTTTATTTGCAAGGGTCGAGTATAATTATGATAACCGATATCTGTTAAGTGGAACTATTCGCCATGACGGATCTTCACGTTTTCTCGAAAATAGATATGGTACTTTTCCTGCCGGCAGTATCGGCTGGCGAATTTCTCAAGAAGAATTTATGAGAAATGTAAACTGGTTAACTAATCTGCAGATTCGTGCAGGTTACGGAATAATGGGCAATCAAATCAATGTTGATCCAGAAAATGCATTTACACTGTATGGTGGAAATCAGCACGGTACTTTTTATCCAATCGCAGGAGGTAATAATCTCTCCGAAGGATTTGGTCAAACTCGTATCGGTAACCCTCTTGCGCGTTGGGAGGAGGCGCATAATATAAATATTGGTTTTAATGCTATGTTATTTGAGGGTTCTTTAGAAATTGATCTGGATTACTATCAAAACGATATTCGTGATCTTCTCTACAACCCCCAATTACCAGCTACTGCAGGTGAAGCCACATCTCCTTTTATCAACATTGGTAATGTGCAAAATACAGGAATTGATGCATCATTAACCGGCCGATATTCGATTAGTCAAGAATTTAATATAACCACTACTTTAAATTTTACCACCTATAGAAATGAGATATTGAGAATTGCAGAAGGAGTTGACTATTTTGACAGCTACAGTACTACTAGACTGATTGTTCGCAATCAAGTAGGTCATCCAATTTCAAGCTTCTATGGTTATAAAATCGATGGTTTTTGGAGTAGTCAGCAAGAGATTGATGATGCCAATGCATTAGCACCAGGGGAAACCTATCAAAGTGATGCTGCCCCTGGGCGTTTTCGTTACAGGGATATAACGGGTGACAACCAAATTACTCCCGATGATCGGACAATATTGGGTGATCCACACCCGGATTTCACATACGGACTTGACTTGTCGGTGGACTACAGAAGCTTTGATGTAAGTATGTATATCTATGGTTCACAAGGAAATGATATCTATAATCGTGTAAGGTGGTGGACTGACTTTTATTCATCTTATCAAGGTGCAAAAAGCAATAAAGCCCTGTTCGACTCTTGGAATCCTGAACTACATTATGGTGAAGCTAATCCTAATGTCACGGCTCCCATTCAGGAAAATGAGAGTACATTTTCAACTAATAGTGCTCCAAATTCATATTACTTGGAGGATGGGTCTTTTCTTCGCCTAAGAACAGTTCAGGTTGGATATTCATTGTCTCCGACATTGCTGGATAGGTTGGGGTTAAATCGCCTCCGAATTTATGCACAGGCTCAAAACGTATTTACCATTACCGGATATTCTGGACCGGACCCGGAAGTTGGAGCAACGGAAACTGCCAGTGCAGGAACTACTAACTTTGGAATTGACAGAGGTGGTTACCCATCATCACGTCAGTTCATTCTTGGTTTTAATCTGGAATTTTAAAAAATATTTGAGGTTTATTTATGAATTATTCAAGAATTATTTTATTAATACTCGTATTTGTTTTTAGTTTTTTTGTAAAATCTTGTGGTGAGGATCATTTGAACCAGCCAGCTCTTGGTTCGTTAAGTGAAGATGTTCTCGCAGATGAAACCGGTGTTAACACCTTATTAATAGGAGCCTACGGTGCACTAAGCCAGACTGGAGATGGAGGTTGGGGAACTGGAATAGCGGGAAATGTGTGGGTAGGTAGCCCATCAAACTGGATATGGGGCAGTATTACTGGTGTAGAAGCTCACAAAGGCTCAGATGCTGGTGATGGTACAAGTATAATGCCTATGGGTTCTTTTACTCACGATCCAAATAACGGTTATATCAATGTAAAATTTGAAGGTTTATACTATGGGATTGCTCGAGCAAACTCAGTACTTCAGGTGCTACCCAAAGTACCGATTACTGCAACTTTTACCGAGCTTGATAAATCGCGAATTGAAGCTGAAGCACGGTTTATTCGAGGGCATTTTTATTTTGAGTTGCGGCGAACATTTTATCGTGTACCTTGGATTGATGAAAACACCGATGCCATTACACCACAGCCAAACGATCAAGAAATCTGGCCGATGATTGAAGCTGACTTCCAGTTTGCATGGGAAAATCTTCCTGATACGCAGGATCAAGTTGGACGAGTTAACAGTTGGGCTGCCGCTTCCTATCTGGCCAAAGTGTATATGTACCAAGATAAGTTTCTTGAAGCTAAAGAGCTCTTCGATCAAATCATTCTGAATGGTGTAACGACGAATGGTCTACCATATGATCTGGTTCCGCTTGATCAGATCCATGATCCAATATATAAAAATCATTCTGAGTCCATATTTGCCCTTCAGTCAACGGCTGATGATGGCACCGGAGGAATGAACAATTCTAATACCGGCATGATGCTTACCTATCCCTATAACAGTCCGTTTCGTTGCTGCGGGTTTTTTCAGCCAACTCAATATTTAGTAAATGCCTATCAAACGGAAGAAGGACTTCCTTCTTATGATAATCATCTGGCATCTGAAGTTAAATGGGATTTAGGAGTACTTTCCAATGAACAATTTACCCCTCACGAAGGTGCACTCGATCCTCGGCTGGACTGGGCGGTTGGTCGCCGAGGGGTGCCTTTTCATGATTGGAATCCACATCCAGGTGATCGATGGATCAGAGAACAAAGCCACGGTGGCCCTTATAATTCAAAGAAACATATTTGGTGGCGGAAAGATGATCAAATCGTGAATAACCCTAACTCATGGGCGCCTGGTTCTTCATACAACGTTCCGATTATACGGTTTGCTGATATGCTTCTAATGGCGGCAGAAGCTGAAATTGAAGTAGGTAGTCTGGAAAGAGCACGTGAGTATGTCAACCGTGTACGCGAAAGGGCTGCTGATTCTAATGCATGGGTTAGAAATGAGTTCAATGAAGGATACGCAGTCGATATCGTTGATAACGAAGCTGATATGTTGAATGCGAGTGTAAGTAGTGGTGATTGGATAGTTAGGGAAGACTTGGGTACAACCTTTGTATTTCTCGGGGGAGACTCTGAAAATATTAATAACTGGAACGAATATCCCGATCCTGCTGAAAACTATGATATTTATCTTTATGGTCCTGAGTATTTTTCAAGTCAAATTGATGCCAGAGATATAGTTAGGTTTGAACGACTACTGGAATTAGCTCTTGAAGGGCATCGATTCTTTGATTTGGTTCGATGGGGAATAGCTGAAGAGGAAATTAATGCAGCTTTGGAATATGAAGGCCAATTTTTCCCGGGCTCTTACAAGAATTGGGGGCGTTTTCAGTCAAACAAGAATGAATATTTCCCTATACCCCAACGACAGATTGATCTAAGTACGATTGATGGAGTTCCTCAATTACAACAAAATCCAGGCTACTAATTCATATTTCAATTACTGATTAATAATGAAAGCACGTCATTTTGGCGTGCTTTTTATTTACTACAGTTTATAATGTCAAGTTAATTATAGA
>PWOI01000050.1 GCA_003557485.1 Elusimicrobiota bacterium
ACGACCATATAGGTGGCTCCGAAAAGAGTATCGGGCCTGGTTGTAAACACGTCTATGCAGCGGCTGCTTCCTTCTATCTTAAACTTAATCAAAGCGCCGGAACTCTGTCCGATCCAGTTTTTCTGCTGAGTTTTTACTGCTTCCGGCCATCCGTCAAGACGACTGAGGTCATCAAGAAGATGCTGGGCATAAGAGGTTATTTTAAAATACCACTGTTCTCTTATTTTAAGTTCTGCCTCAGAAGAACATCTCCAGCATTTACCTCCCTCAACCTGCTCATTGGCAAGCGTAGTCCTGCAGCCCGGACAGTAGTTTATTGCCGCTTTTTTTCTGTATGCCAGTCCATTTTCAAAAAACTTGAGAAATATCCACTGGTTCCAGCGGTAATATTCGCTTGCAGAAGTATTTATCATTCTGTTCCAGTCGTAGCTCAATCCGAGTCTTTTCTGCTGCGCCTTCATCTCATCAATACAGCGCCGCGTCCAGGAAGAAGGATCGCTTTTTCCCTCTATAGCAGCATTTTCCGCCGGCAGGCCCATAGCATCGTACCCCATAGGATAAAGAACCTTTTTGCCGCACCGGCGCATGAATCTTGCCAGCGTATCCCCTATAACATAGTTCCGCACATGACCCATATGAAGCCGGCCGGAAGGATAAGGAAACATTTCAAGAAGGTAGTACTTGTCGTTTTCTTTGACCTGGTTTGAAACTTCAAAGGTTTTTTCGTCCTGCCACTTTTCCTGCCATTTAATCTCTATTTTATCTGCCTGATATTTTTTCATAATAAATAAAATATTCCCTGTTTCCTTTCTTGCCTTCAAGAGCGCTAGGATAAGTTCCTACGCAGCTCCATCTTTCGTCCTTTACCTGCTCTTTTATTTCTTCTATAACTCTTTCGTGAATCTCCGTATCTTTTATAACTCCTCCTCCTCTGGAAGTTTCGTCGTATGTGGCTTCGAATTGAGGTTTTACAAGAGCAACCACCTCTGATAGGGCAATATTAAAAACAACCGGCAAAATTTTTTTCAGCGATATAAAAGAGACGTCTACTGTAGCTGCGTCCGGTACAGGATCAAAATCACTTTCTTTCATATCCCTAAGGTTACGCCCTTCCATCACCTGTACGTTTTCCATTCTTCTGAGACGCCAGTCCAGGAGTCCTTTTCCTACATCTACCGCATACACCTTTTTTGCTCCTGCCAGAAGTAATACCTGTGTAAATCCGCCATGGGAGGAACCGCCATCCAGAAACACCTTGCCTTCCGGATTAAACCCTGATATTTTTATAAAGTTATGAAGTTTAAGGGCCCCCCTGGAAGCATAAGAGGATCTTTTCATTTCTCCCCCGCAAAGGCGAGAGATTTCTTATATATTCCTTCTGCGTCCAGTGAATATTTCTTTCTTAATTTATCCGGCGGGCCGTATGTAACAAACTCATCCTTAAGGGCTATGCTGCGCAGTTTAACCCCGTCAGGCATTATATTCCTTACCCTGGATCCGACACCACCTTCAATGGTATTTTCTTCAACAATAATTATTTTCCCAGTCTTTAGGGCGCTTTCAATAAGCAGTCCGCTGTCAAGGGGTTTAGCAAACCTCAGGTTTATAACTTCAGCTTTTATTCCTTTTTCTTTAAGTTTTTCGGCAGCCCCTATGCAGCCCGTCACTGTACTTCCTATGGCGGCCAGGGTTAAATCTTTCCCCTTTTTAAGAATAATGCCTTTGCCTTTTTCAATAGGAAAATCGTTATTTTCCGGGCATTCATGAGCCTGCCCCCTGGGATACCGCACCGCAACCGGACCGCCCCAGCCCGGAGCAGCCTTAATCATCTCTTCAAGCTCTTTTGAGCAACATGGCGCGCATACAGTCATATCCGGAACCGAACACAGGTATGAAAGATCAAACATTCCGTGGTGTGTAGGTCCGTCTTCTCCTACAAGCCCGGCGCGGTCAACTGCAAATATCACACCAAGGCCCTGCAGGGCAACATCATGAATTATCTGGTCATATGCTCTCTGTAGAAATGTTGAATATATCGCGCATACGGGACTGAGACCCTCTGCAGCAAGGGCAGCGGCAAATGTAACCGCGTGCTGTTCGGCTATTCCCACATCAAAATACCTGTGCGGAAATTTTTCGGCAAACATGTCCAGTCCCGTGCCGCTTTTCATAGCGGCTGTTATGGCCACTATTTTTTCATCCCTTTCAGCCAAATCAACTATAGCCTTTCCAAATACGTCCTGGTAGCTGGGCTTTTTTGAGGAACTGACCGGCATACCGTTATCAATATCAAATTCACTTGTACCATGGAATTTTTCGGGATTTTCCTCGGCGGGAGCATAGCCTTTTCCCTTCCGGGTTATAACGTGCAGAATACGCGGGCCGTCCATGGAAGAGACCCTGTCAATATTCTCTACCAGAGTTTTAAGATCATGTCCGTCAACAGGGCCAAAATAATTAAACCCCATTTCTTCAAAAAGCATCCCGGGCGTCAGCATTGCCTTGCTCCGGTGAAGAAACCTCGAAAGTTCAGAACCTATTTTCGGGGTTTTTCGTAGTATATTCTCAATTTTTTCTTCAACCTTGTGAACGGGCTCCGAAGTCATTATGCGCGTAAGGTATTCACCTAAAGCCCCTACTTTTTTTGATATGAACATCTCATTGTCATTAAGTACCACAAAGAGATCTTTTTTCAGGTGTCCGGCATTGTTTAGGGCCTCAAAAGCCATTCCCCCGGTCATGGAGCCGTCTCCTATAACGGCAACTACGCGGCGGTCCTCATTTTTCAGGTCCCTGGCACAGGCGAAACCGAGAGCTGCCGATATTGAAGTTGAAGAGTGGCCCGTCCCGAAACAGTCATAAAGGCTTTCTTTTCTGGAAGGAAAACCGCATACCCCCCCATTACATCTCAATCTTTCAAAATCTTTTCTTCTTCCCGTCAAGAGTTTGTGTGCATAACACTGATGCCCTACATCCCAGACTATTTTATCATCCGGAGTGTTGAGTACGTAGTGGAGAGCTATAGTAAGTTCCACAACTCCAAGGCTGGGAGCAAGATGCCCTCCCGTAGAAGATACTACTCTTATAATCTCATCTCTTAACTCACCGGCAAGAGCAGTCAGCTCTGCCTGGTCAAGCCGCTTTAAATCTTTGGGACTGTTTATTTTTTCCAGTATCATTTTTCTCTTTCTACTATAAAATCCGCCAGTTCAATAAGGTTTCGGTTTTTCCTGAAATCCTTAATTGTTTCCTTGGCAACTGCTATGAATCCAAGGGCCTCTTCAAGTGCTTTATTAGCAGCCGGAGCTTCATCATCCATTATGTCATCTCTCAGCTGAAATGCCTTTCCAATATTTATACCATAGCAGGAAAGTTTGTCAACGCCTTCGTCATCCAACCCTCCCGCAACAGCCCCCATTGCTGCCGAAGCCCTGAAAAGCCTGGCAGTTTTAAGCTCGTTTATATAATCAAAATCCGAAGACCCGCGGTCCGATGCTATATCCAGGGCCTGTCCCCCTACCATACCCCTGGCTCCGGCATTATCGGAAAGGATTTCCGCCATACGGCTGTTGCCGGATTCTGCCAGAAGAAAAAAAGCCTCCGTAAGAAGGGCGTCTCCAGCAAGAACAGCTTCGGCCTCGGAAAATTGCTTATGAACCGAAGGCCTGCCCCTTCTCATGTCGTCATCATCCATGGAGGGCAAATCATCGTGTATAAGCGAATATGTGTGAATAAATTCAACAGCAGCCATTGCTCGGGAAAGAAGAAGTGGATCGGGACTGCCGAGTTCGGCAGCCCACTTTACAAGAACGGGCCGCACTCTTTTGCCTCCGCTGAAAAGAGCATATTCCATTGTTTTTAAAAGACTTTCAGGAACTCCGGCGCCAATAAACGACAGGTTTTCCTTTAATGTATTCTCTGTAAATTCCTTTTCGCTTCTGTAAAGCTTTTTAAAACTACTACTCTTCACTATCAAAATCCTCTTCAATGTAATCATCCTCTTTTTCAATAAGTATTTTTATCCGGTTTTTTGCGTCGGAAAGTTTTTCGGAAAGAAAGTTTTTAAGCTTCATTCCTTTTTCAAAAAGCTTTATCGATTCATCCAGCGCCATATCCCCACTCGAAAGTTTCTCAACTATATTTTCAAGCTCTTCGAGAGCTTCTTCAAATGTTTTTTCCTTTTTCTTATTCACTTTTTTATTTCTCCTTTTCTGTTGCCGTTATTTCGCTTATTACAACTCCGGAGGCCAGAACCGTTTCCATCCTCTGCCCCCTGCGGGCGGAAGAAGAAGATTTAACCGGTTTTTTCTCAGGCAGAATATAAGTTATACTGTAACCTCTTTCAAGTGTCTTCCTAGGAGAAAGAGACTTGAAAGTTCCGGCAAGCGTATTCAGCCTATGGGTTCTTATTTCCATTCCATGTTTAAGGACGGTGGTAAGCTTTTCCTCCAGGTAATCCGCCTGCTGAATCCTCTCCTCTATAATTTTGAAAGGCCTTGTAAGAACTGCTGAATCAAATGCGTTTCTGCAGGATGAAGAAACAAGTTTTATTTTTCCACGAACAGAATCTACCATGGAACGCTCAAGACGGGATACGCGCCTCAGAAGGTCTTCCTTATTTTTAACAACCAGTTCCGCAGCTGCCGAAGGGGTAGGAGCCCTCATATCAGAGGTAAAATCACATATGGTAAAATCAATCTCGTGGCCGACTGCGGATATAACCGGTATCTTTGAATTAAATACTGCCCGCGCAACTGACTCCTCGTTGAAGGGCCAGAGGTCCTCGATGCTTCCCCCTCCCCGCCCTACTATCATTGCATCCATTTCCGGATACCTGCTGTTAAGGACTTCAATCCCGCGTGTAATATCTCCGGCTGCAAGGCTGCCCTGTACGCGGGAAGGATATATTATCAGATCAACATTTGAAAACCGGCGCTTTATTACATTGAGAATATCCCTTACTGCCGCTCCGGTAGGAGATGTGACAATTCCTATAAGCCGGGGCACAGCCGGGATCTTTTTCTTATGCTTTTCATCAAAAAGCCCTTCTTTAAAAAGTTTTTCTTTTAACTTGCGGAACTTTTCCTCAAGCTCACCGGTCCCTTTCTCCTTCATTTCCTCAACTACAAGCTGATACCTGCCCTGGGGAGCAAAGAGGCTCAGTCTTCCTTTTACAAGAACCTCCACTCCCTGGCCGGGGCTGAAGTCCAGTTTAATGTTCTCCCTTCTGAACATAACCGAATCAACAGCACAGGAGCTATCCTTAAGTGTAAAATACATATGACCGGAGGAATGAAGAGTAAACCTGGATATTTCGCCCTGAACCCACAAAGACGGGAATTTCTCTTCAAGAATATTTTTGGCGCTGTTATTGAGTTCCGTTACCGTGTATATTTTTTTTGTAGGCATTAAAAGTATTTTCCAGTATGCATGCCATGGTAAGAGCTCCGACACCGCCCCTGACAGGAGATACCGATGCTTTTCTAATAATCCTTTCAAAATCAACGTCTCCTACCATTTCACCTTCAACCTCATTTGTTCCCACATCAATAACGCAGGCTCCCTTTTTAACGTGATTTTCTGATATAAGTTTTGGTTTACCGGCAGAAACAACCAGTATCTCCGCCTCCGAGGTAAACTCCTCAAGCGGGGCTGTTTTTGAATGACATACCGACACAGCGGCATTTTCCCTGACAAGCATAATTGCCGCGGGCAGGCCGACTGCAGTTGAACGCCCTACAACCACTGTTCTTTTCCCGCTTACTTCAATGCCGTTTAATTTTATTATTTTAAGCACAGCCCTTGCCGTCGCGGGAAAAATGCCCTTCTGTCCCGAAATCAGTTTCCCGAGGTTTACAGGATGCTGCCCGTCAATATCTTTTAGCGGGTTTATTGCGTTTATTATTTTCTCCTTATTTAAAGGAGGAGGAAGCGGAAGCTGAATAAGTATTCCATCTACAGTTTCATCGCGGTTCAAATTTTCAATCTTTTCCAGGACTTTGTATTCATCTGGACTTTTCATATGGTTTAAAACAGCTTCAATACCTTCCTTTGCGCCCGCCTTCTTTATAAGCGAAGCGTAATAAAGGCTTGCTGGATCGCTGCCGGCGATTATAACTTCAAGTTTAGGGGGACGCCCTGCCGCGCCGGCCATACCGCCAATACGGTTCCTTATTTCCTCTCTTATTTTCAGAGCATGGTCTTTCCCTTCTATAATTTTATACACTTTCATTCTCCCTTCAGATTTATTCTGACAGGTTCTATGCTGACGGCCCGGCCCGTGTCGTTGTCTGCATTTATAATTACGCCTTCCAGCATCTCATTTCCTCCGGCAACTTTAAACCTGAAAGGCATGCCCGTAATAAATTTTTTAATAATCTCTTCTTTCTCAACGCCTATTATGCCGTCCGGTGATCCGGTCATCCCTGCATCGCTTATGAAAGCCGTACCCCCTTCAAGTATTCGGGCATCCGAAGTCTGAACATGTGTATGGGTTCCTATAACTGCGCTTACCCGGCCGTCCAGATACCTTGCCAGCGCCAGTTTTTCAGATGTAGCCTCGGCATGAATATCAACTATAATCACAGGAGTATGCCTGACAGCCTTTTCTACGGCAATGTCAGCTGCCCTGAAAGGGCAATCCGAAGGCTCCATAAAAACCCTGCCCTGCAAATTCACAACAGCGATTTTCAGTGACTTCTTATCAAATATGCCCCATCCACGCCCGGGTGCTTCCGGAGGATAATTTGCCGGCCTAAGCAATTCAGGAAGAGAAACAGCCTCAAGAATCTCCGTTCTTTTCCATATGTGATTTCCCGAAGTGACAACATCTACTCCGCATGCCTTAATTTCTTCCATAGTAGCGGGAGTAAGGCCAAGCCCGCCGGCGGCGTTCTCTCCGTTTGCTATCACAAAATCGATCTGTTCTTCCTGAATCAGCCCCGGCAGGATCCGCGCAAGCGCCTGTCTGCCCGGTTTACCCACAATATCAGCTATAAAAAGTATTTTCATTTTGCCACTTCCGTCATTCTGCTGCTTCTTATAACAGTTACCTTAACCTCCCCGGGATAATCTATATTCTCTTCTATTTTTCTTGCACATTCCTTTGCAAGAGCGGCAGCTTTAAGGTCATCAACCTTATCCGGCTGAACTATTATCCTTATTTCCCTTCCCGCTGAGAGACAGTACGCCTCCTTTACCCCTTCAAAAGAAGCAGCTATTTCCTCAATTGAGCTCATCCGTTTTATATAATTGGTTATCTGCTGCCTTCTTGCCCCGGGACGGGAAGCTGATATACTGTCAGCGGCCTGAATCAGGACGGCCTCCGGAGTTTCCGGTTCCACGTCTCCGTGATGGCTCATTATGGCATTCTGAAGCCTTGCGCTTTCACCGTATTTTTTAGCAAGAGCCGCACCTATCTCAACGTGTGTGCCTTCCATCTCCCTGTCAACTGCCTTTCCAAGATCATGAAGAAGTCCGGCGCGGCGGGAAAATTCTGCATCAAGTCCAAGTTCTTCTGCCATAACACCGGCGAATTTTGCCACCTCAACAGAATGGTGAAGGACATTCTGACCGTAGGACGTGCGGTACCGCATTTTACCGAGTAGTTTAATCTCGTCATCACGCAGCCCTATTACCCCTGCTTCGGCAGCTGCATCCTCTCCTTCCTGAACGACAACATCTTCTACTTCTTTCCTTATCTTCTCAACAATTTCCTCTATTCTGGACGGCTGTATTCTTCCGTCTTTAATCAGCTCATCCAGTGCGCGCCTTGCTATTTCCCGCCTTTCACCGTCAAAAGAAGAAAGTGACACAACCCCGGGAGTATCATCTATTATGATGTTAACTCCGGTTGCAGATTCCAATGCCCGGATGTTTCTTCCTTCTCTTCCTATTATTCTTCCTTTCATATCGTCGTCGGGAAGAGAAACATTGGTTACCGTAAGCTCTTCCGTTACTTCTGCGGCGTTGCCCTGTATGGCTCTGGCTATTACTTCTATAGACTCTCTTTTTGCATCTTTTTTTGCACTTTCAACTATTGAATTATATAGCCGGTGGGCTTCGTCTTTTGCTTCTTCTTCAATTTGTTTCATCAGGCGTTCCCTTGCCTGCTTTGGAGACATCCTGGATATTTTTTCAAGGGTATCCTGTTCCCGGGACTGCATTTCCTTTAATGTTTTTTCCTTTTCACTGAAGGCAGCCTTGATTTGCTCTATTTCCCTGTCTTTTGCTTCTATTTCCTGCTGGCGTTTCTGAATTATATCCGCCTTTTTATCCAGGTCCTTTGAGCGCACCTCAATCGATTTTCTCTCTTCTTCCAGTTTCTGTAAGTCCTGCTTTAATGATCCCTTAACTTCTTTTTCAGTTTCAGCCTTGATATCTCTGGCCTCAGCTTCTTTCTTCTCTAATTTTACCTGTGCTTCAGCCTTAACTGCTTCAAGCTGCCTGGTTACTTTTTCAAGTTCTTCCTGCCTCCCGGTGTTTTTTCCCTTGCGGGAAGTAAGAAGCAGAACAACAACCGCACCCGCGGCGGCGCCTATTACAGTATATAGTAAATTCATGTTTATTTTCTCCTTTCTATCTTTCCGTTACAACTTTTTTAACCTTAATATCATGCCGTTCACACGGAAGGTTATTTTCAATCCCGAAAGAGTAACAAAGCCCTATCGTATCTGTTTCTTCCGTAAGCTTAGCAAGAAACCTGTCATAATAGCCGCCGCCGCGGCCCAGCCGGGCGCCCGAAGAAGTAAAACATACCCCCGGAACTACAATAACATCCAGATCTTCGGGATTTACAGTTTCTGTCCGGAGGGGCTGCGGTATTTCATACAACCCGGTTTCAAGTTCGGATATATTATTCAGGCGGTACGGAATTATTTTCCCGTCTTCTATCCGGGGAGCATAAACTATTTTCCCTGCCTCTATAAGTTTTTCAATGAGTTCCCGCGTGTCGGGTTCCCCTTGCACCGATACATACACCATCTCTTTTTCCGCTTTTTTCACAGCCGGAAGTTTCATCAGCCTGTTCAGTATTTTTATGTCCGCTTTTCTTTTTTCAGCTTTGTCAAAACCACGGCGAAGGCATATGTGTTTTTCTCTAAGTCCCTGTTTCATTTTTCGGAATTTTCCTTTATAAACTTCATATACCTGCGTATATATTTTTCATGCCCCCTGTTTGATGGGGAGTAAAAATTTTTATCTTCGCTCATATATTTCTGGCGCACGTGACCGTACCTGAAGTCATGCGGATAAAGATACCTGTCAGCTCCCCTTTTTGTAAGGTGGCCGGGGACGGAAAAACTTCCGCCTTTTTCTATATCTTTACTGGCCCTGTTTAAAGCCATATAGGAAGCATTGCTTTTAGGTGCAGTTGCTATATATACGGCCGCCTGCGCAAGTATTATTCCGGCTTCGGGAAAACCTACTTTTTCAACACTGTCAAGAGCGGCGGAGGCAATAAGAAGCGCCTGGGGGTCAGCATTTCCCACATCTTCAGAAGCGCAGATAGCTATTCTGCGTGCGATAAACCTTTCATCTTCGCCGGAAGAGATCATTTTTGCAAGATAATATACGGCTGCATCCGGATCCGACCCTCTCATACTTTTTATGAAAGCGGATATAGTATCATAATGCTGATCGCCGGTGCGGTCATATATTAATTTTTTATCAGAAGAAAGCAGTTCTACAGTTTTGCAGTCTATCGTTCCTGACGGGTTGGAAGCGGACGCTGTTTCAAGAATATTAAGAGCATAACGGGCATCACCTGCAGATTTACGGGCTATCAGTTCAGCGGCCTGTTTTTCCAGGCAGCTGCTTTTCCGTCCCAGTCCTCTTTCTTTGTCCTTAACGGCATATTCGAGTATCTTGACTATATCTTTCCTATCTAAAGGCTTGAACTCAAATACAGAGGCCCTGGAAAGGAGTGGCCCCACAATAAAGTAATAGGGGTTTTCTGTGGTTATGCCGGCAAGGCTAATGTTTCCTTCTTCTACATCCGGAAGAAGAGCTTCCTGCTGAACACGTGAGAACCTGTGAAACTCGTCAACAATAAGCAGAGTTTTTGTTCCGTTTGAATTCATGCGGTTCTGTCCCTTGAGAACGGCCTGTCTCAATTCTCTTACTCCGGAGCTTACAGCGTTTAATTTTTCAACTTCCGCATTTATTACGGAAGCAATAATTGAAGCCAGTGCTGTTTTTCCGCATCCTGGCGGGCCGTGAAATATAACAGAAAAAACCTTACCGGCCTCGATCATTGTTCTGAGCTGGCTTCCTGAAGAAAGAATATGCCCCTGGCCTGCAAACTCATCAAGGGAGCGGGGACGCATACGCCAGGCCAGCGGTCTTTCTTTAAAAAACCTGGCTCTCATATATGCGTTTTTTTCAAATAAATCTTTCATAATATAAAAAACCCCCGCAATGCCGTAAATTTGCCAAAATTGAGCTTCATTTTAAATAGTGGTTGTCCTGCCCCGTCGGCCAAGGCCAATCGGGGACGCGGATTCCCATTTAATTTAGTGTAGGCTCAATTTGACCGCTCTACACGAACACCGCAGGGGTTAATCTAAATTACTTCTTCTATTAAGTTGTTAAGGTGCTTTATATCTTCTTCAAGGGCATGGCTGCTCCCTGATTTGGTTTCCTGTAATTGAAGATATCTGTCTATTATTCTAAGCGCTGCCAGCATCATAAGCTTGTAGCTGTCAACCGTTCCGGTCTGATCTTCAACACTTTTTATTTCATCATTCAGAATATGACCAAGATTTTTCATATAAAGCGGGGACCACTTATCGTCTACAATCGTATACATCCTACCCGCCACCTCAATCTGTGCTGATTCTCTTTCCGGCATAATTTATTTAAATTTCCTCATTTTACTTCTTCAAGCTTTTTTATAACACCATTGATTTTTTCTGCTATTTTCTGCCTTTCGTTTAACAACTTTCTGTTTTTCTGTGCGATGCCCGGTACTTCACCGGCCTGATTTTCAAAATAGTCTAAATTCTTTTTAAGACGTTCATTCTCTTCTTTATATTTTTCGCTTTCTTCATTCAGTTCCGAAAACTTTTTAACAAGCTCTTCTACTTTTAATTTTAGATCGTTAAAACCCCTCATCAGTTCTCTCTGAGCCTTACCGACAGGCCGTCTCTTAAGTTTTTTATTATCCGGTCCATTTTATCGTCTACCTGAGCTGATTTCAGTGTTCCGTCTGGAGAGTTGAATTCAAGCCTGTAAGCCATGCTTTTTGAGCCTTCCTTAATACCTTTTCCCGTATAAACATCAAAAAGATATATGTTCCTCAGCATATCCTCCCCTCCTGCAAAAATGTTATCATAAATCTCAGAGTGTGTCAACTTAGCGTCAGCAACAATACTGATATCCCTGTACACGGACGGAAATTCGCTCCAGGGCCGGAATTTTACATCTTTTATCAAATTTCCGTCAAACACTTCAGGGTTTAAATACGAACCGGTAAATCTCTCTTCTTTTATGCCAAGTATTTCAAGTATCTCTTTTTTTACAACACCGAAAAAGCCGGCTTCTTTCCCTTTAATAATCAATGCCGCGCTTCTTTCTTTTTCAAACCAGACAGAATCTATCCCGTAGGTCAAAGAATACTCCTGCTTCATTTCTTCAAGAACTCCGATAGCAGCTGCCTTAACATCAAAAAAATCACTGTTTTTTTCAACAAGCGCAAGTCTTTCCTCTTCAACAGCCCCTTTTATCCCTTTTCGGAAAACACTTCCTCTCTCGTAAAGTTTCACCCGGTCATTGCTTCTGTTTATATTATAAAGGGAAGCTTTTAACAGGCCCGAAAGAAGGTCCGGCCTCAGTATGTCAAAATTTTCCGTTATGGGGTTTTCCACCTCAACAGGCTTAAAACCATTTCCGGAATATATTTTTTCCATAATGCTGCCATCGCAGAGGGTAGGAGTACTAATCTGAAAGAAACCCGCTCCCCTGAGAAACTCTTCAGCCCTTTCAAATATATCCTCAGGCAGAATCAGGTCCGTTTCGGCTGACACATTCGGCATAGTTTCCGGTATTCTGTCGTACCCATAGCACCTCGCAATCTCTTCTATAAGATCTATTTCCCGGCTTACATCGCTGCGGAAAGAAGGAGGAACCACCTGAAGGCGCGGACTCTTTCCGTTTACAGTAAAATCCAGTTCCCTGAGATATTTTTTAATCTCTTTTTCAGGGATTTCGCAGCCCAAAACGCTTTTTACTTTATCAATATCAAGTTCTATAGAGTAAAGTTCAGAAGAGTTACCGGAATATTCTAACTCGGACGCTGATATATCACCGCTGCAGATTTCAGCCATCAGGCCTGCAGCCCTAAGTAAAGACTTCCTGACCCCGCCGGGATCCACCCCTCTGGAAAAACGGTATGAACTCTCTGTAATGATACCGTGAAGGGACTCGGAACAGGAAACGGAAGACGGAAGAAAAAAGGCAGCTTCCAACAGTACGGTATCCGTAGATGATGAGACTGCTGTAGACTCACCTCCCATAACACCGGCAAGAGCAATCGGGCCGCTGCCGTCCGCGATGACAATTTCATCTCCCTGAAGCTGCCTGTCAATTCCGTCCAGAGTAAATATATTCTCTCCTTTTTTCGCCTCCCTTACGGTTATCTCGGAACCGGTTATTTTCGCGGCGTCAAAAGCGTGGAGAGGTTGTCCGGTTTCCATAAGAACATAGTTTGTTATATCAACTATGCTGTTCTGGGGACGCACCCCGCAGTCTATTAGCCGTTCTTTAAGCCATTTCGGCGATTGTGCTGCTTTGAGGGCAGTTACAAACTTAAGATAATAGAGAGGACATTTTTCGGGACATCTGTTTTTTATTGAAAAATCCGGGGTTCTTTCTCCTGATTCGCTCGCCCCGGAACCGACATCATATTTAAGTTTTCTCCCTAAAGCGACGGCAACTTCCCGCGCTACGCCAATAATACTGGCGCAGTCTCCCCGGTTGGGTGTAAGCTCTATCTCTATGATCTTTCCTGTAAGGCCATCCGTTACTTCCTCAACTTCAAGACCTCGTAGAGTCAGAATCTCCGCAAGTTCTTCAGCCGAAGGAAGGCCGTCCACATATTCTTTGAGCCACAGCAGGGGAACTTTCATCAGAACTGTTTTAAAAACCTCAAATCATTCTGTATAAAAAGCCTTAAATCATGTATATCATATTTAAGCATAGCTATCCTCTCTATTCCCATCCCGAACGCAAACCCCTGCCATTTATCGCTATCAACTCCGCAGTGGCTGAACACCTCAGGATCTACCATTCCCGCCCCCAGTATTTCAAGCCAGCCTTTATATGAGCAGGACGGGCAGCCTTTTCCCTTGCATATTCCACAACTGATATCCATTTCTGCAGAGGGTTCGGTAAAAGGAAAAAATGAAGGCCTGAATCTTGTTTTAACTTTGCTTCCAAACATTCTCTTTGCAAAAAGATGAAGAACCCCTTTAAGATCGGCAAAAGTCACATTACAGTCTACCATTAAACCTTCTACCTGGTGAAAGACCGGAAGATGTGAAGCATCAACAGTATCCCTTCTGTAACAGCGGCCGGGAGCAATAAATTTATAAGGAGGTTTCTTTTTCTCCATAACCCTTACCTGAACCGGGGAGGTATGCGTCCGGAGAAGCGTGTTTTTATATCCCTTCACATAAAAAGTGTCGTGCATAGCCCGGGCCGGATGGTTCTCCGGGATATTCAGTGCCGTAAAATTATAATACTCGGTTTCTACGTCAGGGCCGTAGGCAACCCCAAAGCCCATCGATCTAAAAATATTCTCCACTTCGTTCAAGACTTTTCTAACAGGATGTATTTTTCCCCGTTCAATAAGAGGCGGAGGAAGTGTAGGGTCAAATATATCTTCTTTTTTACAAGAACTGACGAATTCGGATTTCCTTTTTTCCATAAGATCTGTAAGCTTCTTTTTAATACGGTTAAGCTCACGGCCGCGGGCCGGCCTTTCCTTTTCGGGCGATTTTCCCATCTGTGAAAAAAGGTCTTTAAGAAGCCCCTGCCTTCCAATATACTTTACCCGTATATTTTCAAGCTCATCTGCAGATGAGCATTTGTTAATATCAGATACGGCCTGTTTTTCGGCGGCAGTGTATTCCTTGAAATCAGTCATCTTTCCAGAAGTTTTTCCAAATGGCTCCGGGCAAGCTCGTGTTCGGGGTCAAGAAAAAGAACTTTCTGGTAGGTCTCCTTTGCCAGGTCGTAAT
>PWOI01000133.1 GCA_003557485.1 Elusimicrobiota bacterium
TCGAGTTGGGGGTGACGGCTCTGAGAAACGCTCTCGCCTTATCCATCGCAGTGAAGCTGTGGGGTCCCTTGTTTGCGTGGGGGAACGAGCGGGTGGGCACCTCGTGGCCGAGAAAATCACACAGAACCTCCCAGCCATCTCCATCAGCCAGGTTCATGACCAGCAGATCCTCGGGACGATCCCGAAAATAGTCCCGAACCTCCTGATTGTGTCGTCGATACCGTTCCAGGTAGATTTTTTCATTGTCAATGAGTGTGCCCTCACCATAAAGCCATTCATGCAGGGGCACGTGAGTATCCGCAAAATGCTGGCGGGCACTTTTGAGCCATGATTCTTCATCTCGCTCGGTCAGAATGAACCGGCTGCCTGGGAAACGCTCGTCCAGGTCCCGATACAGCGCGGCCCAGGGCACATCCTGCAGCGCATCGAATTGGCCGGCGAGATCGATGACTTCGCTCATATCGCCACGACGAAGCGGGTGCACCATGTCCAGGCGGCAGCCCAGCACGGAATACCCTAGTTCGATCAGGGCCAGACCCAGCGTACTGGTTCCGGTCTTGTGCCAACCGACACAGAACACTCGGGGGCGATTGTCGAGATTTCTTGTCATTGGTTGCCAGTATCGTTGTGGGCGGCCCTTGTTGGGCTGGTAGACAGCAGGTACTCCAGCACGGAACCTTCAGGTATGGAATCGGAGGGGAGTTTCCAGGTCAGTTTGAAAAGTGGCGCTTTCCGACTGTCGATGAAGTCCTTCGTTTCAGGGTCCAGCGGTTCAAACAGCCCCTTGTGCGCCGGAAAGTGGGGGATATCCGCAGAAATTTTCGGCATCCGCTCCCAGATGGCCTTCAGCTCTGGATCAGAGCGAACCAGGTCATAGATCATGTAGTGGTAGACCATGTAGGGATAGGTTCTGAATAGCCGTATGATCGGTTTCTTCAGCCAAAGGCGTGGCCATTCCAGGTTGCGGTTCAGTATCCGCTTCAGCATTCTACCCCTGCGGCTGGTCCTGCCCGACAGATTGTCGAACTCATTCATTTGCCAGTATCCGCAGAGTGCATCGTATTGCCTTTGAAGCAGGGGGTTGCCGGATTCTGCCGCGATGAACCAGTTCGAGATGGCTCGGTCCCGGCCGGGACGGTGGAACATGAAGACACCGGCATCCATGACCTCTGGGAGCCAGTCATCGAGCGGTTTGCAGAACCAGACTGTGGGATCCGCCCAGACTCCACCATGCCTGATCAGCAATTGCGTTCTCAACAGGTCGGACCGATGTGCCAGTGAGATATTCCTCCACTTCCTCGAATCAATGGGGACCAGATCGGTCCAGTCCTTGATGTTGTCCGAATTGAGGAAATGGATGGACCATTCAGGGTTATGCTCATGGAAGGTCTCCAGGCATATCCGTACGATCATGGGTGCCTGGTCGATCCCCTGCGCCCAGTACGTGAAAATCGTCTTGCGCACGGACGACTCAGCTGTATCCAAACGTCGAAAGATCAATCCCGATCAACTCGCTGAGTCGGCGATTGCTGTTGCTGTACCGATCACCAATGAATTCCTCGATATGCGCCCTTTCCCTGTCGTGGAGATGCCGATCCAGGCGCTGGAGCGGCAGGAGACTGACTGCCCTCGAGGTCAAGCCCGCAAAAGCCCTACCGACAGGATTGCAATAGGTCGACCCGACATGGGGGATGTTGCGAGAGCGCAGTGGATGCAGGATGCGATCGATACGCCGCACTGTTGCCGGCCTGGATGCATTCCGTGGCCTTCTGGACTTGAGGGTCAACCCAGCGCGGCGCGATTCGGGAAGCCCGAAGAAATCCAGTATCCGACAAAGAACCTCGTCCGGATTCTCTTTCAGCCACTCGACCGGGAGGACCAGCACTTGATCGAATCGCTTCATGTACTCGGAAACAAGCCGATCGAACTCCAGTGTAACCGGGTTGAAGAGCTCCTTGGTATGGCGCGTATAGGATGGGTTGCAATATTCTGCAAGCGAAGCACATCCCATCCCTTTGACATATTGTGCATAAAGCGACTGCAGCAACGACTTCTGTTCTCGAACGAATAGCAGAATCCTGGCGTTTGGCGAACAGGCCCTAATCCGCTGCGCCAGCTCGAGTGAATCGTGCCCTCCCGTGTGGTGACCGCCAGACAGGCGTTCATTTGAAAAGACCGCAAGGGAGTCATTGGCAGTCGCCATTGCGACGTTGTCTGCCACAAACTGGCGCGCCGATTCCACATCGAACTCGAGAGCATGCGGGTAAATCAGGCGCCAGAAGATATCCCGCTGCACAACCCGGTGGAACCGAGGGCTCGTCTCGAAAAGCGCCCTTTGAAGAAACGTGGTCGCGGTCTTGTGGTATCCAATATGAAAGATGGGCGAGCCGTTCATGTCAGGGTGTCACTCCGGCTTTTGGGCTTTCGATAAGAAGTCAATAATTGAGTACATTTGTAAGCCTTTGTACGCCACTCTGCCCGTGCAGGAAGGTAATTCCAACCCTTGGGGTCTCCATCTGCCTTGCTTCGCTCTTCGCATACTGATCGCACGAAGTCGAAAACGGTTTTCCATAACTCGGAGTTTACCGGCGTAGTGCGCAGGCGCGCGATGGAGATCGCCTTGTCCACGAACGCCATGGCTGTTTCGTGATCGATCCGGTCCCGAACCGCGTCATAGGTTCTGGTGATGGTGTTCAGGCGCTTTTCCTGCAATGCTCTTCCATGGTTGACAGAAATCCTGTCAGCTCCTGCGTGTTTTCGATAGAGAAATACGGGGATTGGCTTGTAGAAGAAGCGCGCTCCAGCAGTAGCCAACCTGACGTTCAGGTTCCACTCCTGTGATCGTCGAATGCTCGGATCAAAGCCTCCAATATCCAAGACTAATGCCCGCTTCAACAGTGGAGTCGAGATCAGTATATTGTTGCGAACGATATCGGAGCAATGCCCCGGGCGGACCGACTTGTTGCCGAATCCACGGTTCTTCAATCCAAACCACGCCAGGTCGCCGTAGGTCACTCCATCCGCAGGTAGCGTCACCTGGTGGCTGACCTGCTGTGCGATTGCATTGGGCATCAGGACGTCGTCTGCATCGAAGAACTTGATGTAGTCACCATCAGCATTTTCGAGCCCGACATTACGGGCCGCGGGGGCGCCTTCATTCTTCTTTCGAATGAGCTTGACACCTGGAACATCCTGGGCTGCTTGCCAGGACTCATCAGTCGAGCCATCATCCACCACGATGATTTGCAGGTTGTCATAGGTCTGATACAACGCGCTTGCAAGCGCCTCCTTCAGGAAGGCGCCGCTGTTGTAATTGGGGATGATGATGCTGACCCGTGGCTTCATCGTTAGTCCATCACGTAGGCAAATCGGTCCAGCAGCGTGGAGGCAAGTCCCGTATCGAGCTGGTCACGTGGCGGCACCTCGAACAGGGCCTGCCGCCCGCAGAAATCGACGGGTGACAGAATCCGCTCCACCACGTGGTAGCGTTCCTTCTTGCGATAATCATCGAACAGGATTCGGCACGGCGGCTCGGCATGGAGAATGGATGTCAGGAAGCATGCAACCCTAAAGCGGCCGTCAATGAGCACCAGGTCCGGCTTCTCTTCCTGCTGCCAGATCCAGTCCCGGTATTCATGGAAATGCGCATCCCTGTCGTAACCAAGCGGCCGACCCTACCGCCAAAGAGGTCCGAGGTCAACA
>PWOI01000097.1 GCA_003557485.1 Elusimicrobiota bacterium
AGCAACTCCATAATAAAATTATGAGCGTTATTGGCATGGGTCCTCAAAGGCATATACTGCTTTCTGTTAACAATCCTGCCCTGATAAAAGGGATAAAATATTTCAAAGTTGCCCCAGCCCCGGCCGACAACCGGATCTTCGGCGAACATATTTGCGGAGGACTCCCATATTAAAAGCCGCTGAACCAGTGCCGAGCCCATTCTTTCGACACTAACCATGCCCTTTATTCTGCTTCTGAATTGATCAGAAATCCCGAAAAAAACAATACCTATCACTGCTATTACTGCAAATGTTGAAACCATTGTTTTTCTAAATTTAAGATATTTCTTATCGTACCCGGAGGAGAGTAGAATGAAAAGAACTGCCAATCCCGCAAAAAGTCCGACAAAAGTACTTCTTGTCATTGTTATGGCAAGAGCAGCTGTATTCAACACCATAAGACAAATCCAGCGGCCCGGTTTTTTTTCTGTAAATATATATCCCATTATCCAGAATATGACAACCAGAAGATAGGCTGAAAGAAAATTTGGGTTACCGAAAGTTGAAATGCTCCTTGCGCCGTAAGGGTCCAGCACTTCTCCCCATATAAAATCAAGATTAATGCCTGCTAATACAGAGTTTAGAAACTGCAGGATTGCATATGCTGCCGCAATACTTCCGGCTGCTATAACTGTTTTTTTTATCTTATCCCTGAATCCGGCGTTGCTGCCGGCGGCAAAATAGAACGGTATTATCCCGCTGAATATAAGCATAAGCATGCCGCGGCCGCCGTAATGTATAAAAGACCAGGAAAAAGGATACCTTAAAAAAGATAAAAGAAAGGAAATTAGGGCTATTGTAAAAAAAGCCCATAGAGGCCGGTCGAGAAAAGTGACTGGAAATTTTATATATTCTTTGCTTTTAAAAAAAAGTATTCCGACAGTAAAGACAAGTATTACCTGGAGCAGTCTTTCCTGAATAAGGTAGGGATTCCTGGTGACACTTCCTAACCTGCCTCCCAAAAATAAAAGAGGCGAAATAAAAATTGCTGCCAGAAAAAAAATCTGCGTGTAATTTAAAGGTTTTTTATTCAAATTCCCTAATTGAATTCTTCAAGTATCGCTCTAGCCTCTTCTTCACGTCCTGTTTCCCTGTAAAGCTGCGCAAGTTGACGGGCTGCCTGAATCTTTTCCTCTTCTTCCTGCAGGGTTTCAGTTCCTGCCCGATAAGTCTTTTCTGCCAGATTAATTTCACCCATAACCCGATAAAGATTTGCCAGATTCATGTACGCGTCAATCTCCCAGGGCTTTCTTCTAAGCGCCTCTTCCATATAAAGCCTCGCCATTTTTATTTCGTTCCGGCGGGCATATATTTCTCCAAGGCGGTAATATGTATGAGTGTAAACAGGGTCCACAATATTAAGATACCTGCGAAAAGACCTTATTGCTTCATCCATATCTCCATATCGCATGTGAAGCATTCCCTCCTGAAAATGGAGCTGTACGTAATTAGGGTACATTGCACGGACTTTGTTGGAATATGTGTCTATTGCTTTGTCGTAGAACATCCGAGCCTGCTGGCGGTTTCCCTCACGCATCGCCTCGGAAAGGCGGTCGTTATAAACATTGCCTTCAAAATAATAAGCCATTATAAAAGCCGGGTGTTTCTCCTGAACTATTTTGTAGTGATGAATCGCCTGATCCCACATTCTTCTTCTGGAAAAAGCTATAGCCTGGTTATGGTGCTTATTTGCAATGAATCTGCCGTGAGCCAGAGATGTCTGCCGTATTCCGACAGCCAAAAGTATGATTATAGTCAGTATCTGCATAATACCCGGATATTTTATATCTTTTTCTTTTTTTCTTCCATTCTGGTTTAATTGCTTAAGCGGCGTGCTCTGAACCACAATTAAACCGAAAAAAGCCCACATGATATAACCCGATGAGACAAATCTCGGATTTACGTCCAGACCGGCATGCACAAGAAGGCCCATTGTCCCGGCAATAAGTGCAACAAGATAATATTCATCTATAAACTTTACTCCGCCCATCCCTATCATTGAAAGCCGTTTCAGGGCAGCATAGAAGATCATGGATAAAAACCATATAAAGACAACAAGACCTATAAAACCCTCGTCAAAGAAAACCTCCATATACTCATTATGAGCATGATCCGTCTGGGTGTTATGTTTTCTTTCGAGATGAAATATCTCCGGGCGCCTGTACGACGGGTATACAAGGTTAAAAGATTCAATTCCATGACCCATAAGAAATGCCCTTGCGGGTGAAGCAAAGTCGGGTATGGGTTCGGAAATCATTTTCATAGTCGAACCCCAGGTAAAAAGACGGAAAGTTATAGACCTGGGCCGCCTCATAGACATTACAATAACACCGGAAATTGTAATTATAAAAATAGAAAAGACAATTCCTCCGGCAATCCTCTTAAGAAGACGTGGGTTCCCTTTTATCAGATATAAAACTCCCAATATGACAAGGGCGGCTATTGAAGCCGCAATTCCCAGCCAGCATCCCATTGTATATGTATGGATAGAGTTAAAAAGTATCAAAAAAACCAGTAAAAAATAATACCATTTTTTTGTAATCAAAGCCTGTACTACCGCCAGGGGGAAAACAAGAACAAGCCATGCACCGAAGAAATTAGGGTTACCGAATGTAGAAAAAACTCTACGTCCAAAGGCTCCCGCCCAAACATGCCAATCCCATCCCATATATTGTATAAAACCATATGCGGTTGCAACAAAACATGATGCAAGAACCCAGTTGGCTACTCTTCTGAAATCCGTTTCCCTGTCATACTCATAGACAACGGCAAGGTAAACTCCTATGTATGCTATCCGGCGAAGCAACCCGGGCTCGAAGGTTTCCAGTTTAAATTGTGAAAAAGCAAACGAAATCAGGCCGCTTGCAAGGAACAAAACAGCAGGCAGAACCGCATACCTGCGTGTTGTCGGAGGTATAAAATTTCCTATCTTTATCCTCCTTATAATCCAAACTATAAGTACAATAGGACCGGCTGTTTCCAGAAGGGTAATCTTTATTTGAGCTGAATCATAGGTCTCAAGAAAAAAATGAATAGCAATAGTTGCCAGGGCTACCGGTATAAGATATTTCAAAAGAAGCAGTGTGTATTCCTCCAGTTTATTGAACAAGAGGCCGAGTAAACCCCCTACCACTCCGGCAACTGTTATGATTATATGAATATTCCTTAAAAGCGCCCCGTCAAATATCCTGAAAAAAGGTATTATTACAAATAATAAAAAAAGCAGAAAATCTGTCATGGAACGGCGAAAAAATGTATAGGCTGCGCCTACACATATTATGCCGAAAATAAATTGAATTCCTTCCAAAATGAACTCCTTGATACAGTTTTTTAATACTACTGGAGCCGGTGAGGAGACTTGAACTCCTGACCTATCCCTTACGAGGGGATTGCTCTGCCACTGAGCTACACCGGCACTTCAATTCAAGATAATAACTTATATTGCATTTCAATGTCAAACTTTTTAAAAAATCTGTTGTTACAATACATAAATGTTAAGTTTTACTACTAAGCCAAAATGTTAATTTTTAGAAAGCTATTTTTTTGCAATAATTGTTGCAAAAGGAGGCTTTCAAATGAATAACCAAAAAATTC
>PWOI01000041.1 GCA_003557485.1 Elusimicrobiota bacterium
GCCTCCTGAAATAGTGATAATACAGGAAAAAAGCTTTTTCAAGTCTAACACTAAAAAATTGATGTTAGAGCCAATTTAAAAATGCATCTGAATGGTTGCCTATTATGGGAGTATTTAAGCGATTAGAAGTAAAGATGTTTTTCTCCGAGGATTGCTGTTGCTGGCGCAGCCAATGCGAAAGCTACTGTAAATGCAACTTCTAGTCTTTGTACCACAACTATACGCCTCGTATAATATTTAACATTTAAACGTGCAGTACGTAATTCGTCGTAAACATTCCATACAGGATGGTTATTAGATACCCCTGACAAATCAGATTGCATTACGGAAACTCTTCATCGCGCTTTCCAACTCCTCATCAACGATATGCGTGTAGATCTGCGTTGTGCTTATATCCGCATGGCCCAGGGCCTTCTGTACCAGACGCAGGTTTCGGGATTCACGCAGCAGATCCGTAGCGAAGGTGTGCCGGAATGTATGCGGACTAACGTTCTTTTCAGTTATGCCGGCACGGCCGGCGTAAGTGTAAACCATTTCCCGGATATCTCTTGCTTCCGGTTTTTTCCCGGCTCTGGTGGTAAATATAAGATCGCAGCGGCCGATATCAACGGCCTGGCGTTGCCTCCAGTTCCGGAGCAGTTTTAGCGTTTACCCCAATACGACTTTACTCCCCAAAGGTAAGCTCACCTCCGGGAAACAGGCTCCCAGCTATGGGGGGAGCCCATATACTTATCAATTTGTCCTCTTGCGTCAAGTATGTATACATTTTCGCCGTCTGAAGCTATGTCTATAATATCTACCTGTTTGGTATAGGCAATATCCCGCCACCTGTGGGGTTCGCCAAGATACTCATCAACAGTATTATTTACGTCTTTTATATAAAGACCTTCGGCGCAAGTAAATATTTTTTTTATACCAACCTGATCGCTGTAGGCTATGGTTTCCCACTTAAGCGGTTCTCCCGAGTATTTATCAACCCTGTTTTCAGAATTAATCACATACAGGTCGGAACCGGAAGCTGCCATATCCAATATTCTAGTATCTGAGGGACAGGCAACAACCTGCCATTTGTGCGGCCGACCAAGATATCTGTCAATTTGGTTGTTATAATCCAATATGTACAGATTTCCGCCCGAAGCTTCAATGTTTCTTATCAGAACCTCATCACTGTATGCTATGATTTCCCACTGCAGCGGAGAGCCGCCATACCTGAAAACTCTATTATCCGCATCAATATAGTAGACATCTCCGGTATCAGCAGCTATATCCACAATAAAGAAATCCGGGGAGTAAGCTATTGTTTCCCATCTGTGCTGCTCGCCAAGATACCTGTCTATCTGATTATTCCCGTAAACAATATAAAGCTCTCCCTCTTGTGCAGTCATCCCAAGTATCTTGGAAGCCGGGCTGTTTGCAATCATATTCCAGCTTTTCAAAACATCATCATAGACATAAACCTGACTCCTGTTATTAAGCATATAGAGATTCCCGCCATCTGCCTGAATCTGAATAATGGGATATCGTATAAATCTCAAATGACATATTTGAGCCTGGAGAAGCAGTATTAAGAAAACAATAAGAAATTTTTTCATTTAAGCTTTCGCCTTTTTATTGAACCCCTGTTCTCCTCTATCATCATTTTAAAAGCACAGTACAGGTTTTCAAAAACAGAGCCGCTTATAGAGTAGGCAAGATTCTTACACCCTGCCTGGCACTGTATTCCCTTGGGACACCTTTTGCAATATCCCTTCAGGTCCTCTTTCTTAAAATTCCGGTTATAGCTGAAAGCAGACGGATCCTTCCAGAAATCCATTAATCTCCTGTCCCTTATATTACCTTCTATAAACTCGGCGTGCTGCAGGGAAAGACACCCCATAACATCGCCGTTTGACCGTAAACCCAGCGTCCTTAACCCGGCATGACATCCCCGCCATTCTCCTCCCGGCCTTAGTTTCCTTTCAATCTCTGTAAAATACCCGCAGTCATCCGCAGCTTCAATTTTTGAGCCGAGTTCTTCTTTTTTTTCAGCGATAAATCTTATAAAGGATATATATTCCTCTGTAGACAACATCATATCTTTGGTAAACCTTCCCCAGGGAGTTGCCATTTGAAGTTGCCAGCTGTAAACATTATCGTAACTGTATATAACCTTCATTATTTCGGGCAGTAAATTAAAATTAAGTTTACTAACAGTAGTAACTACTGAGGTATGTATTCCCTCTTGCTGCAAAAGGGAAAGAGCCATTATAACATGCTTATATGAGCCTTCAGTCTGTCTTAGATAATCATGAATTTCCTCATTTCCGTCAAGGCTTAATCCTATATGGGTTTGAGGATTCAGGACACATAAATCTGATATTTTTTTTATAGTATCTTCGTTTACAACAAACCCGTTTGAGATAAATGAGGGCATAAGCCCGGTCCGGTTAGCTTCCCTTGCAAAAACATCCAGATCTTTCCTTAAAAAAGGTTCTCCTCCCGAAAAAATAAGACGCTTGGTCCCTAATTCGGCCACCTGGTGAATAAGCTCCAGCCCCTCCTGAGTATTTAATTCGTCTAATTGTTTTGTTTCCGGACTCGCGGTTGAACCGCAATGAATGCAGTTCATATTACATTGCAGGGTAACTTCCCATATTACAGTTTCAGGGACAAGCGACTCAACCCATTTTTCTTTTTCATCCGCAGACAAATTTCCTGGCTCGCTTAAAAAATTTGTCCTCATTTTGCTTCCCCCATAATAGTTATTACTATGCAGCCCTCTTTAAATAATTGCAATGTACGACATCCGTTTGTTCTTGTTGGTATACGCTAAACCGGGGTGATGGGGGACACACCTTCGTTTTGTATGTGCTAAAAAGAAGAAAATGAGCCTGGCGCCTCATCTCCCGGCTCTGTGTTTTGATTATACCCTGCGGCTCAACCGCGCAATTTAGGAGGCTAAGCCGAGTCAGAGTATATAAGGATTCTCTTCGCCGTAAAAAACTACTTTCAGCAGGTGCTTTATGAAAAAACTCACCATAGGTATTGGTGTCGCTGAAGTCATACCTCAAAACGAGGTCATTGATGCAATGGAATTTAAGTGTCAACTTCGCCACCCTCAGCACAGTATACTTAAAGGAGACGCGACTGAAACCCCCAAACTTATTATCGTCTATTTTCATTGAAAACTATTATTGTATATCCTTTATTAACTATATTAAAGTATAATTAATTAATACAATTTTTCAATAAACTCAGATATAATTAAAGGAGTACTCAACAACGCACCATGCTATTTATTTTAGAACAGGGAAAGGAACCTGACATCTTACGCTATTGCCCCTTCATTCTTTCACAGATGCTCCGAATTTATTTTTCTCAACCTATCAGTTTCTGAACCATTCCCATATTTTTCTTATCCTATCCCTAATTGGTCCTTCAGGGATATCCGGAGTTATCGTGCGCGGTGTGGCGGCCGGCGGATCGGGATTGGTCGGACGCAGACTGCCTCCGTCCGGGGGTGTCGGCGTCGGGACCCCGTACGTCGGGACCCCGTACTTGACTACTATAGGAGTAACTGAGGGATCACTATCAATAGGGGGTTTCGGCGTCGGGACCCCGTACTTGACTACTATAGGAGTAAC
>PWOI01000124.1 GCA_003557485.1 Elusimicrobiota bacterium
CAGCCGGATTTCATCGCTCCCGGCAGTCCGCGGATAAACAGCGATCGCAGGGGATACAGGGGAACTGCATCCGTTATACCCGCCAGAGGATTACGCTTCAATTATGACCGCAGGTATTTCCGGGACAACCTTGATGACCTTCCTGCCGAAGAGATGGAAACTACCTACCGGCAGGCGGACACAGGAAGCGTATCACTGGTTCTTCCTGGCTGGCCTTCTTTTACATTAAGGGGAGGTAGAAACGCTGCCTGGAGCAAAACAGAAGAAACAACCGATAACGAAACACTGACCGGAGGCCTTACGGTCGGGCATAATCTGGTTCAGGGGCATTTTCTATCTCTTTCCTATTTTATATCGGACTACCAGGATAATACCGGACTCTCCGCCGATCTATATACCTGGATATACAGCCTTAACTATTCGGGACGGTTCGGTGAAAAACTGAACCTCAATTCGGGGTTTTCATATAATAATACGGAAAATATGGAACATAAATCAGAGAGCGAAAGCCTTTCAATCAGTATGGGAGTAACCTACCGTCTTATACCGGGAAAACTTAATACAGTTCTATATAACTCACTTAGTATGCGAAAAGACGACCATCCCCTGTCTCCTTCCGAAACCAGCAGCGTAAACTCGTCAGTGGAGTTTAACTTAAGAATGAACAGGAACTTTACTCTTGCTGCCGGTACAAATTATATCGGGTACAGGGACAAGAAAGAAGGCGATAATAATTACGACGCCTACGGGTTAACAGTAAGGGGACTCTATAATTTCTGAGGAAAAATGTTAGATAAAGTTCGTAAACTTTTCTTTAAATTTGGCATTTATTATTCCAAATTTAATTCTTTTTGCGGTGAGGTTAGTCAGTTATTATAGGTTCGGAAGGAATAAGGGAAGTATAGTCTTCAAGCGATCCGTCAGAAAGGCAGCACTCAATAATTTTCCTGCCCTCCGGCATTAATTCAGGGTCAAGGTATTGTTTTATGCATTCATGGAAGAACTTCCTCAGTATTTCGCTGCCCGCATCATAGGCTTCTGTGCCTACTTCAGGCTGTCTTTCTACCTGGAGAAATTCCTTTTCAACGGGATGTCCCTCTATCATAATGTCTTTCAAGGCGTATCCGAGAATGATAGACCTTGCCGGAGTCAGGTGCTTGCGGGCAAACCATGCTCCGCCCCTGCGCGCCAGGTATTCCCTGGCGATCCACTGAGGCATAAAACCGACCTGCCAGGCTCCTATATGCTGGTTCGGCGTAAGTATATATCTTACAGAGGGAGTATCAATAATCTGTTTAAGCAGCAGGTTAGCCTGCCTTACCTTTTTTCCCGTAGCAAAAGGCCAGTAGGACCCAACCCCTTCTGAACTCATACCTTCGGTCTGAACTATGCTGGGATTGGCGTAACCACGGGGTGAGACCAGGCGCCACAGCCACGCAAGGGCAGGCGGCAGAACGTGGAAAAGGCCGATAATACCGTATGTAGGGTTTTCAGCCGTACAAAGCGGGGCCCGTACTCCAAAACTTCTTATGTTTACTTCGACCGGTTCCTCTCCTGCATCGGTCGCAAGTCGTCGTGGAAGAACAATTCTCGGGTTTGGACACGGTTTTCCGGGACTGTCCTGGATATGTTCCCATATAAGCGCGGTGCTTCCGGGTGCCGCGTCAATATTAAGAAAAAGAAGGGGCTCCTCCGGCATTGCGGAAATTTCCTCCAGGTGAGGATCCGCTCCGTAATGGTTTATATGATTAACCCTTATGAACCACGCGTTTTCAGCGTCCATCACTCTCAGTTTTCCGTCATCCTTGTAAAAAGAAGGGTGACTGACAGCCATATCGTCGCTTATCGGCTGAAGAGAGCATCCCAGGGGAAGGGTAATAGAGCTTTCTTCTCCTGTAATTGCGTTTTTCCCAAGAATAAGGCGGCCGCTGCGTTCCCTGTGCATGTCTTCGTTCATTTCACTTTTTCCGCCGCCGCTGGCTCCTTCGTGACAGATAGTAATAATATTGTCATAAGGAGTTATGACCTTCACTGTTGAACAGTGAAGCGTTACCCAGTCTTCCGTTTCTCCCTTGTTTATAAGCATTCCGTAAACGCCTTTTTTTGCGCTCGGGCCGGGGTAGAGGTTGTAGCTGAATATTTCATGGGCATCCGATTCTCTCCTGTGAACAACTACCTGTTTTCCCTCAAAATGAGTATGCCTGAAAGGAGGAGCTACAAAAATAAATGTCCTGGGCTCAAATGTCCGTTTGAGCTTGCTTACGTCCACAACTCCCTGTAGAAGCCCAAGTCCCAGGGCAAAGAATCCGGCGTTTGCCGGCGCGATAGCCATAGCGTCAATATTTAAACTCCCGGGCCCGGCATTGAAGAAAAATATGCAGAGTTCCTGTTTTTTCAGCCACTGGAAAGTTTCCTCGCGAAGCTGTTCAAAATCATAACCGAACCTGTCTTTGAATACCGGCTTGTCGGTTGGAAAGTTATCGGCAATAACCATACTTTCCGGGTCTCTCCGCCTCATATATTCGTCAGGGTAGTTTGCAGAAACGCCGTTTCTTACTTTGCATACCGTTGCTTCGGTAATTTTTCCCTTTCCGGGAACCTCATAGCTTACCTCGTGTTGCCCGTTGGGTTCGGCATCCCTGTATGACAGAGGGACCATATCCTCAACTTTGGAGGCAACCGTATAATCCGGGCACTCCGACAGGAGCTGAGAGATTTCTTCAGTTAGTTTTATATTCTTAATTTCTTTCATTTTGCTTTTTCTAATAATGTTTTATCCAGACGCTATTTTATACGAGATTTTTACCGTTTTGTCAAAAATACGCCTTTTAATTAAATATATTGAAACTTCAATTAAATTGAAGTTAAACTATAAAGGAAAAAAATTTTGACAACCCCTGAATATACTGATATATTAAAACTAAAGCAAAACAGTCAACTTTAAATATTTTATGAGAAAAATTAAAATTTCCGCAATTATTTCGATAATGCTTATAGCAACGGCAGCAGCCGCAGCTTCCGCTTCTTCCCCGACTGCCGGATTTACAACTATTGCAGGACTGTTTCTGCTCGGACTTGCGCTTAACCTGACGCCCTGTGTCTATCCAATGCTTACCGTTACACTGGCGGTATTTGGAACGGGTAAAGAAAAAAACAAAATAAAAATAGTAACCAGGGCAGTTGTCTATGTCATAGGGATCGCTACTATGTACAGCGCGCTTGGAGTAATTGCTGCTTTCACAGGAGGCCTATTTGGAGCCATAATGCAGTCCCGCCTGGTCCTGGCTTCAATAGGGATTCTGTTTATCCTGCTTGCCCTGAGTATGTTCGGGCTTTACGAGTTGCGCCTGCCTCCTTCTCTTGCAAACAGGCTCGGGGCAGGCAAAAAAGCCGGGTATCTGGGGCTCTACCTTTCGGGCCTGGTGGTAGGTATTTTTGCCGCGCCCTGTATTGGTCCTCCGGTAATAGCACTTATGACAGTAGTAGGGCAGAGGGGGGATCCCCTCTTTGGATTCTTTTCTTTTTTTATTCTGAGCGTCGGCCTCGGATTTCCCTATCTGATACTGGCAATATTCTCTGGTATGATAACGGAACTTCCCCGTTCCGGAGAGTGGATG
>PWOI01000203.1 GCA_003557485.1 Elusimicrobiota bacterium
CACAATACAGCTTTATATCCGAATCGTGGTCGATGAACTGGAAGAAAAAAATAAAAATTGAATCCGGTGGGGATAAAAAATGTAAGTTACAACAGATTATAAAAAGAAGCAGCGCCGCCGGCTTGGCGCCGCTCCTTTTTCAGGGTGTTTTGTGCTGAAGTATCTCAGCGACCTATATCAGGTCTTCCCCTTTCAATCCTGTCCCGGATGCCTTCGTCCATTTTTCCTCTCTCTCTCTGGCGCTGTCTTTCGCCCATGGCATCGGTATCCGGTTTTGCCTCGCGGGCGCGTTCCCTGGCCCGTTCAATTCTCTCTCCCGCAAGCATACTCCTGAGCTCTTCGGCGCTGCGGTCTTCGCTTATGGCTTCTTTTACAACGTCCCTCGCTTTTTCCACGGGTATGCCTTCGGCTATAAGCCCGTCAAGCACTTCCACTGCCGCCGCCACATCCTCGGCCTTGCGGCCCCTGGTTTCGGCTTCGTCTGCAACTTCCTCTGCTGCGGCTTCTCTTTTCAGGCGACCTATATTTCTCTCGGAAGCCGCTTCCTCAACGTTGCCGCCTTCTTTGACCGCTTCGCTTACAACTTCGTAAGCCTTGCCTACCGGCACGCCTTCGGCGGCCAGTTTATCAAGAACCTCCAGAGCTTTCTGCCCGTCCCGGCTTTCCAGCGCGGTCTCAGACGCCTTGAGGTCTCCCCTGAGTATATCTTTGGCCTCTTCCACCGTCATCCTTGCCGAGAGCAGTTCGACATCAATCTCTACCGGCAACTCCGCCCTGACCAGCGCGGGAACTGCCAGAAGTCCGCTTACTACTGCTGCACAGATAACTTTCCTAAACTTCTTCATCTCCATCACCTCCTTATATGATATTTACTTTCCTCGTAAAGTTCGTCTCCTGACCGTCTTTTCTTAATGTGCCGCTGATTTCCCATTCTCCTCCGGATGCTCCCCGCACCCTTAACAGTATAACGTTTCTTCCTTCCATT
Organism: Elusimicrobiota bacterium; assembly: GCA_003557485.1. GTDB lineage: Bacteria > CG03 > SLGR01 > SLGR01 > PWQF01 > PWMP01. Next base: position 986 of record PWOI01000203.1, read on the forward strand.
AAATTGCCCCGCCACGAAGCGTATTTCTCCCCTGTGGCCAGCACCAGGCCTTCGGGAAGATTTATTTCTACGGAAACATTTTCAAGCTCGGCGCGGCTGTTAAGATTTATTCGGACATACCCTTCCTTTCCGCTGTAAAAAGAAGATGTCCTTTCATACCCGGCCAGGCTGGCCTGCTGTGAAGGCGAAAAAAAAGCAACCGGGGCCTCTTTCTGCGGAGACCGAAAAACCAAAACAAGTAAAACCGCCGCTACGCCTACCGCAAACGATACACCGTACTTTGCCATCTGCAGCCTCCCTGCTCTTTTTTTTCTATCTTCAGGATAACCGTATGTCTGAGCGATCCTGTTCATAAGCCGCTCAGTGAAGTTCTCCGGGGCCTGAGCCTTTTCAAAACTGCGCACAGTTGAAAGAATAGACTCTGCCTGTCTGTATAACCGCAAACAGCTTTTGCAGCCCTCTACATGCTCTCTGACAGCCGTTTTCTCACTGACGGAAGCCTCCCGGTCGAAAACCCGCCATATTTTTTCTTTTGTTTCTTTGCAGTTCATTTTTTTCTTCTCCGCTATTTAGACGTTCTCAAAACCGAAAATGTTCCCGAGTTTTTCCCGCAAAAGTTCCCGTCCCCTGTAAATACGGGATTTCACCGTTCCCATAGGTTTTTCAATTATCTGAGAAATCTCTTCGTAACTCCTGCCGTCAATATCATAGTATATCACCGCCAGGCTGAATTCGTGCGGTATTTCGCCAAGGGCATCGAAAACTATTCTCCTGATCTCATTCCGGTTTAGTTTTTCATACGGGTTATCTCCGTCATCTAACCCGTGTGTTTTTTCAATGGGGATCGCTCTTGAAGAACGGCGGTTGGTTTTTCTCGTGTAATCATAAAATGTATTATGCGCGAGGCGGTAAAGCCAGGTGGAAAATGAAGACCTGTAATTGAATTTCCCGATATTTTTAAAGAGTTTTATAAACACCTGCTGAGCTATTTCCTCAGCCTCAAGTTTATCTTTTGTCAGGGCCAGGGAAATCCCGTATATCTTGTCCTTGTATTTATCAACTATTTTTCCGAAGCTTTCTCTGTTGCCTGACTGTGCGTCTTTAATTATATCTTTTTCGTTAAAATCCATAATTTATCCTTGCCCCCAGCACGGCCTTAGACCAGTTGTAGTTAAAAGACGCTATGTCCTCAATATTGGACCTGTTTAGCGTGTACTCAAGAAAAAGATCCAGCGAGGTATTTCTGTCAATTTTATTAGTCAGTGTAAATCCGGTCGTTATCCGGCTCTCTTTTCTTTGAGACTCCTCCTGTCTTATGCCGGGGGCGGGCTCATCGCTTTCAACCCACTCGCTCTCTTTATCGTCCCAGTAATACGCTCCGTCAGAACCCTCTATCCAGTAATCGCGGTACCAGTAATTGTCTCCGGTATAAGTCCGCATCTCGTACGCTCCGTAAGCTTTCAGCGAATTTTTCCCGTCAATGTAAAATCCGCGGGACAGAGTAATTCTGTGGGCATCGTAGGTATAGGAAAGAGCGTAATCCTTATCCGATTCTATTTCTTCAAAGTCATATTCCCCGTCCTCCGGTGTTCCTGTATGTTGCCAGTATTTGAATTTTTTCTTTAAATCATCCGCCTCATTGCAAGTATAGCTGTAACCCAGTTCCATGCCGTGAATATTTTTATTGACTCCGGCGGAAAGTTCATACCCCTGCAGGTAGTCATATTCGCCGTTAAGATAGTCTCTGTTTACGGCCCGGAATCTTAAAAACCAGAGTTTCAGTTCCCCTCTCGTATTAAGATAAAACGGATCCCCGGCCACTATGGCGTAAGAGGCCCCGCCGGAAAGCTCTGCCGGGCCCTTAAATATTTTCAGAGAAAGAGAATGGCTGTCGCTGGGTGAAATTCCTGAAAGGTACTGGTTCCTTGAGTAGATGTAGCCCAGCGATGAATATCCCGTTAAGTTAGTTTTTGCCGAAAAGGAGGCGTCCAGTATAAGCGCGGAGGGTGAGTTTTCCTGTATATCCGGCAAATGTGATACGTTGCTGTCGTAGGAAAGGCCGGCCAGAACGTTAAAATAAAATTTTTTTCCCGTAAGGTAACGGTAATTCTTATACGCTGCGCGTCCCCATCTTGAATCCGGAGAAAGGTAATATGTGGAGAGAAAGCTCCTGCGGGCGTCTTCCTTCCGGCCCGCCTTGTAGTAAGTAAGGCCCATAAAGTAGTAAATCCTGGCGTCCTTCTCCTCGAGCGTATAAAAACTCTGCAGTGCCTGCCGATAATTACCGTTTTTATATTGAACGATAATCTCATCTATTATCCCGTCAGACCCCTTTACCGGAGAAAATGAAATCCCCATCATCAGAAAAACAAATAACAACCTGCGCATAAAGTCTCCCTTAATTACTTATTCAGTGTTTAGACGTTTTAATTCCCGAAAATGTTCCCGCTCCGGCTTCAATTTTTCATTTCTTCTTCCAGCTCATCGACAACGATTCTGATATAAAGCTGTATTGTGCTCTAAAGGGATTTAATGGTTATTGTTGAAATGATATAATAAGGATGCTGTTAATACAAGCACAAAAAGACGGGGATTTTCAAAAGGGTGGATGAAAAGGGA
>PWOI01000035.1 GCA_003557485.1 Elusimicrobiota bacterium
CCGATTACGGATGGATTGCTTTTGAGCTTGACCGGAAAAGAACGGTAAGGTCTCTCCGAATATCCTGGGAAACGGCGGCCGCCTCTGAGTATGACGTCAGGGTATCCGATGACGGCCTTGAATGGGAAACTGTTTATACGGTTTACAACGGCAGCCCGAATGAAGAACGCCTTGTAAAATTTCAGCCGGTACAGGCAAAATACATAAAGATATTCTTTCACGGGCGCACCGGAGACGATTGGGGATACTCAATATTAAATATCGAGCTTAACCCTGCAGTTATCCGGGCAGGCAACCGTATTAATGTTGTGCGGGCCGAGGCATCCAGCGAAGGCCCTGTAAACAACGCCGCTGCAGCTATTGACGGCAATATGAATACCAGATGGGAATCCTCGGCAAGCGACCCCCAGTGGCTGAAACTTGATCTCGGAAGCGTGCGTCAGGTAGGAGCCCTGAAAGTATTCTGGGAATATGCTGCAGCGGAGAGGTATCACATTCAGGTTTCGGAAGAAGGACAGGACTGGGAAACAGTTGCGGAAATAGAAGACGGAAAATCGGAAGAAGAAAGAGCCATCGCCTTCAACCCGGTCCAGGCCCGGTATGTAAGAATTTACGGAAGGTCCCGGGCAACCGAATGGGCATATTCAATATTTGCAGTTGAAGTATACAGGGAATAAAAAGTGTTAAAAAACAGATTTATATTCATTTTTTTCATATTTCTTGCGTTTACTGCAAGAGCCGCATCGGCGGAGAATATCCTTTTAAACCCTTCTTTCGAAGACGGGACCGGACAGAATACTAACCTTGCAGAGGAACCCATAATAGAGAATTGGTCATTCTGGGGAGCCGGATGGTGGAGTAATGACCATGTATATGACGGGAATTGGGAAATAAAACGCTGGGACCCCGGTACCGGCATGTATCAGAACTTTGATGCAGAACCAGGAGATTCTTTTGATTTCAGTCTTTGGGCTTTGGATGACTCTACTGAATCCTTGAACGCCGATTCCCGACTTGACCTGCGGGTTGAGTGGTATGATGCCGGTGAAGGCAAAATTGGAGAGACCATCGTAGTCGACTCACTCTATGGAGAAGAAGCCACAGATACCTGGATAGAGCTTAGCGGTTCAGAAACAGCTCCGGCAAATACTGCGTACGGCCGGTTTCTTATAACAACAGAAACAGATGATGAGTGGGGCGGTTCGGTATACTACGATTTGGCTTCTGTCATTCTATCCGACACTTCTTATATTTCTGCGGTTCCTGAAGCGGTCACTGAATCCGAAGTTTTTAATACCACGTTTACACTCACGCTGACAAACGAAGAGTTTGACGCAGGGCTTAACAGCGGCAACTTTGCCCTCGGAGGGGATTTCACAGGGCTGGATATAGGGACTGTAGTTAAAATAAGCACAACACAGGCAACTATTCAGATCAGCGGAAATTTAAGTTATTCTGCAGGGATAGGAACCATTACCGTACAGGCGGCCGGGCTGGCAGGAGAGGATTCGTTATCTGCAACTGTAAATGTACTTGAGTATGTAGAAAACCTACTCCTTAACCCGTCTTTTGAAGATTTAGACCCGGGAGTCAATATTTTTGAGCATTGGATTGATGAACATTTGGGTGGTGATGGGCCAGGCGCAGCTTATCATGAATGGACCGTTGGCGTCAGAAGCGGAACTAAAGCATTGTCGTTCAGTTGGGATTCATCGGGTGAGATTTGGCAGGACTACGAGAGCAGTGAAGCCGATATGAATTATTTTTTCAGTATATACGGCTGGCCTGCCGGTAACTGGGCTTGGGAGGACGTTGAGAAACTGGAAATATATATTAAATTCCTTGATGGAGACAAAATAGCGCTATCTACAGAGACTCTTGCCATAGTTAGCGGTGATTTTCTAAGTCCCGAAACATGGAAAGAATTTTCTGTTGATGCGGTTTCACCTGAAGGAGTTGAGTATGTTCGGGCTGGAATGAAATATAACTATACCAATGCGGATGGTATTTTCAATTGGGACGATGCATCATTAACGGCAGTTCCTCCTCTGAGCTTTGAAGGTGAGGCAGTATCAACTACTGAAATATCCTGGAGCTGGAATGAAGTTGAGGGAGCCGAAACATACAGCCTCTACCGCGCTACGGACTCAAGCGAACTGATCGGCGGTTTAACTGGGCTTTCCTATACTGAAGGCGGGCTTTCAACAAATACTGCTTACGGCAGATACCTTGTTGCTTATGATAACGGAACCGATATTTTTACTTCGCCTTCCGCCACCTACTATACTTTTGCCGCTAAACCTGAAGATTTTAAATTAGAGGCCGTATACATGAGTTCGGCCGCGGTTTCCTGGGAAGCGGGGGATAATCCTCCCGGTACTATATACGGGCTTTCACACTCTACGGATCCTGCATTTACGGTGGGTGTTACAACTTCTACAGGCTTTTTAGACGGACATACCGACACTTTGCTTCATGTTTCGGGCCTAAACCCGAAAACCACAAATTATATAAGGGTCTGGGCTTATAATCATGACGGAATTAGCGGCCCCGCTACCGATCCGGTTTTGGTACTTGTCCATATGCCGGATGACGAGCTGCTTGATATAGTGCAGCAGCAGACCTTCAACTACTTCTGGGATTACGCACACCCCAGCGGTATGATACGTGACAGAATGCCGGTTGAACCGGGTGAAGGCGATTGGGCTGATAGAGTTGCAACCGGCGGAACCGGTATGGGAGTTATGGCAATAATTGTAGGGGTTGAGAGAGAGTGGATAACAAGGGAGGATGCTGCCGAACGGGTTCTGGATATTGTTGAATTTCTTGAAACTGCAGACAGATTTTACGGGGCTTTCCCGCACTGGCTCAACGGTAATACCGGAGAGGTAATTCCGTTTGACGAAGATATGGATGATGGCGCAGATCTTGTTGAAACAGCTCTTCTTTTCCAGGGCCTTTTAACAGCAAGGGCTTATTTTGATTATAATAATGCAACGGAAAACAGCCTGCGCAATAAAATAACAGATTTATGGGACGCCATTGAGTGGGATTTCTTTACCCGCGGAGAGGATGTTCTCTACTGGCACTGGTCTCCAAATCACGGCTGGGGAATGGACCATCCAATATTGGGATGGGATGAATGCCTTATAACTTATGTCCTGGCTGCCGCTTCCGATAACCACCCCATATCCACAGATGTGTACCACGAAGGCTGGGCTCGCGGAGGCGACATTAGAAATGGTAATGAATATCACGGAATAAAACTTCCTCTTGGCCCTGAAAAAGGAGGCCCTCTTTTCTTTGCGCATTACAGTTTCCTGGGGCTTGATCCTAGGGGGCTGAGAGACCAGTATGCAGACTACTGGATTCAGAATGTAAACCATACGCTTATAAACAGGCAGCACTGCATTGTCAACCCAGGCGAATTTGAGGGATACAGCGCAAACTCCTGGGGATTAACTGCAAGCGACAGTCCTCCGCCCGCTGATTATTCCGCGCATTCTCCTACAGATGATAATGGGACGATAGCGCCTACCGCAGCTCTCTCTTCAATGCCTTATACTCCTAATTACAGTATGCAGGCACTCCGTC